>NZ_NPFZ01000015.1:0-72119 GCF_002259425.1 Rhodococcus sp. 14-2470-1a | reverse complement strand
CTCTGACTTGCGTGGTCGTCCACCCACGACACACCACCTACTCCCTGATCAGGAGCGGTGGCGCATCCACCGGTTGAGCCCGCCCCAAGTGACCGAACGCCACGTTCGGTCCGGAAAACCAGGGCGCCGGGGCACGCGGAGGGGAAAGCTGGAAATCCACTGAACGACAGATGGTTCCGCGCCCAATTATCGAAAACTGCTCACCATCACAAGTTTTCGTCGTTCGCGACCGCCGAACACTCCCGACCGGGGTTCGGGACACACTGTTGAAAACTGGACCTTGTCATCGGTCATTGAGACAGCGAAGACCGCGCGCTCGCAATTGATTTCCCTATGGCGGTTGTCGGTGGAGTCTGCTTATATTTCACCCAGCACGGAGATCGGACCGCACATCGACGGCGTTCTCCGTGCTCGACGGCGTTTCGGGGGGCGTCTGTTCGGGGGTGCGGGTGTTGTCCGTGCGCTCTCGGGAGCCGTCCATGGTCTGGTCGACACTGTATCGGGGGAGAATCATGGTCGAGATTGCGATTGTCGGTATCGGTTGCAGGTTCCCGGGCGGAGTTCACGATGGGCAGAGTTTCTGGGACTTCATGGTCTCCAAGGGCGACGGCATCGTGGACATTCCTGCGGACAGGTGGGATGCGGACAGGTTCTACGACCCCGATCCGGATGCTCCAGGCCGCATGTACACGCGCAAGGGCGGTTTTCTGACGCAGTCGCTGTGGGATTTCGATCCGGAGTTCTTCGGCATCTCTCCGCGTGAGGCTGCGGTCACCGATCCGCAGCAACGGTTGCTGCTCGAGGTCGCGTGGGAGGCTCTCGACGACGCCGGCCATGCCGGACGGGTGTCGGGTGAATCGATCGGTGTGTACGTCGGCGGTTTCACCAACGACTCTGCGGGACTGCGGGGTTCGCAGATGGGCAGGGCCTTCATCAATGCACACAGCGCGACCAGTTCGTCGCACACGCTGTTGTCCAACCGTATTTCCTATGCGCTGGACCTGGTGGGTCCGTCGATGACGATCGACACCGCGTGTTCGTCGTCGCTGGTCGCGGTGCACGAGGCCGTGCGCGCGCTCGACCGTGGTGAATGCACGATGGCTCTCGTCGGCGGCGCCAACACGATGATCAGGCCGGAAACGTTCATTTCGATGTGCAAGGGCAGATTCCTCGCGTTCGACGGCCGTTCCAAATCGTTCGACGCCGCCGCGGACGGTTACGGCCGCGGTGAGGGTGCGGGCATGGTGCTGCTCCGCCCGCTCGCCGACGCGATCGCCGACGGCGACCGAATCTACTCGGTCATTCGGGGATCGGGCGTCAACCAGGACGGCCGCACCATCGCCATTCCCGTCCCCAATCCCGTGTCCCAACGGGCACTGGCCGAGCGGGTCTGCGCCGAAGCCGGCATCGACCCAGCACAGGTCGGATACGTCGAGGCGCACGGAACCGGCACGTCCGTCGGTGATCCGCTCGAGATCGAAGCACTCGGTGGTGCGTACGGGTCGGTTCCCGGTCGGACGACGCCACTGGTCGTCGGGTCCGTCAAGGCGTCGATCGGGCACACGGAGGCCGCGGCGGGCATCGCCGGTCTCATCAAGAGTGCACTGTCCCTGCACCACGGCACCATCGTTCCTCAGGCGTGGCTGGACACACTGAATCCGGCAATTCCGTTCGACGAACTGGCAATTCGTATCCCCACCGAGGCCGAGCCGTTTCCCGAGGAGTACGACCGCCGCATCGTCGCGATCAACGGTTTCGGCTACGGCGGGACCAATGCTCACGTGCTGATGGACGCCGCTCCCGCCGCCCCGTCGGCCGCCCCATCGACCCGGACCGCGTCTCGCCCGGTCCGGATCTTCCCGCTCTCGGCGCGCACCGATGCCGCAGTCCGTGCCGTCGCGGCCTCCCTCGCCGACGCTCTGGACCGACTCGACGGCTCCGACGACGCGCTCGAGGCGTTCACCGCGGCTGCCTGGACCAGGCGTGCCCACCATCCCGTCCGCACCTCGGTGCACTACACCGACGCGCAGGATCTGACGACGAAGCTTCGGGACGTCGCGTCCGGGACCGGGCAGACGTCCCACGTCGTGGATGCCGGCGGACGCGCGCCGGTCTTCGTGTTCAGCGGTATGGGTCCGCAGTGGTGGGGCATGGCTCGTGAACTACTGCTGGCAGGCGGAGAGTTCGCCCGCACGGCGAGCATCGTCGACGACGCGTTCATCGAGATCGCGGGGTGGTCGATCATCGAGGAGCTGAGCCGCGACGAGGAACACTCACGGGTGACCAACACCGAGGTAGCGCAGCCCGCCAACTTCCTGGTCCAGGTGTCTCTGGTCGCGGAGCTGAGAGCGTCGGGTATCGAACCGGAGACGGTCGTCGGGCACAGCGTGGGCGAGGTGAGTGCGGCATACGTCAGCGGTGCCCTCAGCCTGCACGACGCGTTGCTGGTCAGCTGCCATCGCGCCAGGCTGCAGGCGACGACCGCAGGGACGGGGTCGATGTTGGCGGTCGGCCTGTCCGAGGCCGACGCGTTGGCCTACCTCGCCGAAGCAGGCAAGGACATGGTGGAGCACGTGTCGATCGCAGCGATCAACAGTCCTACCGCGGTGACGTTGGCCGGTGACGCCGAGCACCTGACCGAGTTGGCCGAAAGCCTCACCGAGGGAGGGTTCTTCGCCAAACGTCTGCAGGTCGAGGTGCCGTACCACAGTCATCTGATGGATCCGATTCTCGACGACGTCGCCGGTAGCCTGGCGTCGATCGACCCGCGGCAACCCGACCTGACGCTGTTTTCCACCGTCACTGCCGGCGAGGTCACCGACGCGAGCTGGGACGCCGGGTACTGGGTGGACAACGTGCGCAAGCCGGTGCGGTTCGCCGACACAGTAACTGCGTTGATCGGTCGGGGCCACCGGGTGTTCCTCGAGGTCGGTCCGCATCCAGTCCTGTCCGGCAACATCCGCGAGATCCTGATCCGCACCGGTGATCCCGGCACGTCCATCGGCACGCTCGTTCGCAAGCAGAGCGACTCGGAGTCGCTGATCACGGCGGTGTCCGCGCTGTACGCGGCCGGCTCGTTCGTCGGCGGCAGGACCGAACCGTCGCCGCACGTGCCGCTTCCCGCCTACCCGTGGCAGAAGTCGCGCGTCTGGCACGAGGACGAGAAGACCGTCGCGGACCGGATGGGAACCGACACTCTGTATCCGATGCTCGGTGACCGGACCTCGGCACTGTCGTCGGAATGGCGCGCGGAACTCGCCGTGTCGCAACTGCCGTGGCTACAGGACCACGTCGTCGACGGACTCGTGCTTCTCCCGGGTACCGCCTACCTCGACGCGGCGATGAGCGCCGCCGCAGTCCGGTCCGGGCGTCGGGAAGTCGGCCTCGAACACGTCGAGTTCGTCGCGCCACTCGTCGTCGACAAGCACGACGTGCCCGTGCTCGAAGTGGCCGTCGAGAACAGCACGAGGCGCTTCGTCATTCGGTCCAGGTCGGCGACGGACTCGGCGTGGACGATCAACGCAACCGGGCGGCTCGTCGAAGGACACTTCGACGCTCCGTTCGTGGCGTCGGAGATCGAGGAGACCGCTACCGAGATCACCGGCGACGTGCTGTATCCGCTGCTTGCGTCGGCGGGGCTGCGGTACGGGCCGGCATTCCAGGGCATAAGGTCCGCGCGCATCGGCAAGGACACCGTCGTCGCCTCCATCGACGCCGGGCGCCACGCAGGCTCGGGCCACCTCGTGCATCCCGCCGTCCTGGACACCGCGCTGCAGTGCGTCGCGACCCTGTCCGCCGGGCCGTCGGGGGCCGTCGTCCCCTTCTCGGTGGGAACGGTCAGGCGATACGGGCCGGTTCCGGACGACGCGACCGTCGTCGTCACGAGGACCAGCGCGGAGCCCATGCGTGCCGACATCGCCGTGACCGACTCCGAGGGACGCGCGGCCGTCACCCTCGGCAACATCGAGTTCCGGCCCATCGCTCCCCCGCAGTCGCTGCATGCTCGCCTGTCGAAGGTGTTCTACGAGCCGGTGTGGGAGTTGCGTGACAACCGGGACTCGGCGGCGATACGCGACGAGGCGGCGCGCGATTTCGCCCTCGTCCTCACCCTCGGTGACGCCACCGAGACAACCCGCACGCGGGCCGACGCGATCGCCGCATCCCGACCGTCGTCGATCGTTCTCGACGCCGCTGTGACGCCGGTGAATGACATCGTGGCCGCTCTCCGCGCAGGGTTGGCCACACCGGGCGTCGACCGGGCCACCGTCGTCGCGGTCGCGGGGGCGTTCACCGATCCGGCGTCCGCCGTCGGCGCGGCGCTCGTCGCGGCTCGCGCCGTGCACATCGCGATCTACGGCGACGAGACCGGTCCTGCGACGGATCCCGGATCGGTGTCGGCCGTCATCGTCACCGAGCGAGCGTTCTGCATGCCGGGCGACACCGAGGGTGCCGATCTCGCGCACGCGGGACTCGTCGGGGCACGCAGGTCGCTGCGCAACGAACAATCGCCGGCAGCATGGCGTTTCGTCGACACCGAGCCGTCGACACCGTTGTCGGACATCACGACCGAGACGTTCGCGTTCGGTCCGTTCCAGAACGACGTCGTCGACGAGGTCGCTCTCCGGCAAGGGTCACGATGGGTGGTGATTCTGAAGAGCAACGCCGACGAGCATCTCGCAGTTCGCGATCAGCCGACGGTCGTGCGCGATCCGGAGCAATCGTTCGCAATCGAGGTGCCTGCGTCGAAACTGCTGTCCGACCTCACCTTCCGTGCCCATGCTCGTCGCGATCCCGGTCCAGGTGAGATCGAGGTCAGGATGGAAGCGGTCGGGGTGAACTACAAGGATCCGCTGAAGGTCATGGGCGTCCTCACCGACAAGGAACTGGCCGGAACGTACTTCGGGACCACGCTCGGGCTCGAAGGCGCAGGCATCGTCACCCGGGTCGGGCCTGGAGTCACCGAGGTGTCCCCGGGCGACCACATGGGTGTGTGCGCTCGAAACATGATGCGTCGGTATGTCACCGTCGGCATCGACGAAGGCGGGACGATGCCCATTCCGTCGGACTGGGAAACCGGCTGGTGTTCGTCGATACTGCCGTTCCTGTGCGCACAGTACGGATTGGTGCACCTCGCACGCGTTCTGCCCGGCGAGACGGTGCTCGTCCACGGCGCGGCGGGCGGAATGGGGCTCGCCGCCGTCCAGGTCGCGAAACTGATGGGAGCCCGCGTGATCGCCACGGCAGGCACCGAGGAGCGCCGCGCGGTCGCACGGGATGCCGGCGCCGACGACGTGTTGGCGTCGAGATCCCTGAACTATTCGGACGAGGTCATGGCCCTCACCGACGGCCGGGGTGTCGACGTGGTCTTCAACTCCTCCCCCGGCGAGATCATGGCCCAGAACCTGAACGTGGCAGGTGAATTCGCCCGGATCGTGGAGATCGGCAAGGCCGACATCTACTTCGGTGGCGTCATGGATCTGAAACCGTTCGACCGGAACCTGACGTTCTACGCCGTCGACATGGACCGGATGTTCGAGCACAAACCCGACCTGGCCCGGCAGGTGACCCGCGAGGTTCTGGACAAGATGTCGGCTGGTGACTACGCACCGTTGCCGTACACGACGTTCCCGATGGACCGAGTCGGCGACGCCTTCGAGTCGGTCGTCCGGTCCTCGCACACCGGGCGTGTGGTGTTGTCGCTGGACGACGATGCGCCCGTCGTACGGCCGCAGATCCCCACCGTCGACATCGATCCGGCGGCGTCGTACGTGATCACCGGCGGCTTCGGAGCCTTCGGAACCGCCGTGGCCAGATGGCTCGTCGCCGAAGGCGCACGTGATCTGGTGCTCGTCGGCCGCAGCGGTGCCACCACCGACCGCGCCAAGCAGACGCTCGCCGAGTTCGCCGCGCAGGGCGTGACGGTCGGGGAAGAACTGCTCGACATCTCCGACTACGCCTCGGTTCTCGGACTGATCGAACGAGTACACGCACGCGGTGTCGCGATCGCGGGTGTCTTCCACACGGCAGGCCTCGTCGACAACTACGCCGTCAACGACATCACCGACGACTCCCTGCGCAGCATCTTCCTGCCCAAGGTGACCGGCGCCGTGAACCTCGACCGCGCACTGGACGAGGCAGGCGCCGACCCGTCGGTGTTCGTCATGTTCTCGTCGATGAGCAGCCTCACCGGTGGTGCGCCGCAGGTGTCGTACTCGGCCGCCAACTCGGTGCTCGACGCCTTGGCGTGGACTCGGCGCCGGCGCGGAAAGGCGGCGTTCACCGTCAGCTGGGGATCGATGGCGGGCGGTGGCATGGCCGAGGCCAAACAGGAAGTGGTGCGGTATCTGGACATGCTCGGCTTCAAGAACATCGACATGGACGACGCGACACTCCTGCTACGCGAGGCTCTGACGTTCGACGTTCCGCACGTCGCTCTCGTCGGAATCGACTGGGAGCAGTGGGGAATCGCCAATCCGGCGTCGGCAACCATTCCCCGTTTCGCGGCGCACATCGCCGCAGCGAGCACCGGCGGGTCGGGCATCACCGCGCTGCACGCCGAAATCCTCGCGCTACCCGAGGACCAACGCGCCGACGTGCTGACGTTCATCCTGGCCGAGCAACTGGCGTTGGTGATGGGCATCGACGCCGAGGCAGTCGACGTGCAGACACCGTTGCCCGAGCTCGGGCTCGATTCGCTGATGGCCGTCGAGTTCGCGGCCCGCGTGGGCAAGACCGTCGGGCTGGAACTGTCGGTACTGGAGTTCGGTCGTGGGCTCGGCCTCGCCGCCATCGGAGGAAAGCTCGCCGCAGGATTGACTGCACGAGCCCACGGCGAGGACCGGACTGCTGCACACCCGGCTGCACCAACCCCTGCCGAGCCGGACCCCACCGTCGACCAGGCAGGCGTCCCGGACCACGCACGCGGAACGGACACGGTGGTCACCGACGTGATCCCCGCGCCTGCCGATGCCGAAGCCGTACTGGCCACGACCGACCCGTCCGGAGCCGTCTGACATGACCGAAGACGCACGGGAGATTGCACGTCAACTTCTCTCTCGCAGTGGGTATTCGACGGTCCAGGTCGACGACGCCTCCAGCCCGGCTCCCCCGCAGCGACCGACGGCGCCCCGTCCTGCCACGCCGGCACCGAAGGTTCGTGGACGCGGATTGCTCGACCATCCGGACATCGTGTCCACGGTTGCGCAGTTCGACGGAGTGGACTCGATGTTCGAGTCGTTGGGTGTCACCAATCCGCTGTACCTGGAACACCACGGCAAGAGCGGCGCGACCATTCGGCAGCAGGGTCGCGACATGATCAACTTCGGAGCGTTCAATTACCTGGGCCTCGGAAACGACGACCGAGTGGCGGAGGCAGCGAAGGCCGCGATCGACGAGTACGGCACGTCGGTGTCCGCCAGCCGGATCGTGTCCGGCCAGATCCCGCTGTACGCGGACTTCGAGTCGAGGATCGCGAACATCTACGACGTCGACGACGCGGTGATCACCACCAGCGGATACCTGACGAACGCGGCGGCGGTGGGGTACCTGCTCGGGAAGGGCGACCTGGCCGTGTGCGATGCCCTCGTGCACAGCAGCATCGTCTCCGGCACCGAGTGGGCAGGAACACGACGGATAACGTTCCGCCACAACGATCCAGCGGCGCTCGAAGCGATCCTGAAGATGTCGAGGAACAGCTTCGAGCGTGCCCTGGTGATTCTCGAAAGTCACTACAGCATGGACGGTGACGTCGCGCTTCTTCCGCAACTCGTCGACGTCGCGCGCAAATACGACTGCGGGGTCATGATCGACGAGGCACACGCATTCGGTGTGCTCGGGGAGCACGGTCACGGCATCCGGGATCTGTACGGTTTGCCGGGCGACGCCGTCGACGTGTGGATGGGCACGATGTCCAAGGCGCTCGGCAGCGTCGGCGGGTTCCTCGCCGGCAGCCGAGAACTGATCCGCGCCTTCAAGTACTCGGCCCCCGGGCTGAGCATGTTCGCCACGGCACCAGCCCCGGCCTCGATTGCCGCGGCGTCCGCGGCCCTCGACGTCATCGATGCCGAACCCGAACGCATTGCTCGCCTGCATGCGCGCGCACGGTATGCCTTCGATCACGCACAGCGTCTGGGTCTTCGCACCGGCCTCGCCGAGGGAACGCCGATTCTGCCGATCATCGTCGGAGACACTCAGAAGGCAGTTCTGGCCGGAGTGTCGCTTCTCGAGGCAGGAGTCAACGTCAACTCGATCACGTACCCATCGGTGCCGCTGGGAGAGGAGAGGCTGCGTCTGTTCGTCTCCAGCGAGCACACCGAGCAGCAGATCGACACCGCGTTGACGACGGTGGCGTCCGTACTCGACAGGATGTGACCGAAGCAGCTCAGTGAACGACGACCATCGCACCCCAGATGAACCCGGCCCCGATCGTCGCGATGACGGTCGTGTGGCCGGGTAGCGTCCGCCCCTCCCGCTCGAGAAACGCCAGCACGGTGAAAATACTGGCGGCACCGGTGTTTCCGAGCCGATCCAGTGTGATCGGCGCGCGTGATCGGTCGATCCCGAGGGTGTCCATGACGTCGTGCACGATGTTTCGATTCGCTTGGTGAAAGCAGAAATTGTCGATGTCGGTCAACGACATTCCCGCGTCGGACACTGCCTGCCGCACCACTTCGGGTAGCAGTGTCGTGGCCAGTTTCCAGACCCGAGGCCCGTCCATGTAGATGTACTGCTCCCCGCGCATCACTGCACCGGCGTCGGCCGGACGGCGCGAACCACCCGCGCGTATCCCGACGGACATGTCGAGTTCGGACGACAGAACCACCGACCTGATACCGCGTCCCGACGCCGGGGCCGCGGTCACCACGGCAGCTCCGGCGGCGTCGCCGAAGAATATTCGCGTGGTTCGGTCGTTCGGGTCGGTCTGCCGGGAGAACACCTCCACGGCGAGCACGAGGATGGTGCGGTAGCGGGGTCCGATCATCGACGACGCGACTTCGATGGCCAGCAGTCCACCGGAGCACGCGGCTGCGGTGAGGTCGATCGGCACAGCTCGAGCTGCTCCCAATGCCTGCGCGACGGTCAGAGCCGTGGACGGGAACGGTTGATCCGGGTTGGCGGTCGCCAGCACGATTGCGTCGACGTCTGCGGCCGCCGATCCGCTGGAGCGCAGCGTCTCTCGGGCAGCGTCGAGGGCGAGATCGGATGCGGCGAGCGAGGAGTCGAGGAATCGTCTGGACAGGATTCCGGTGCGCTCTTCGATCCACCGCGCGTCGGTGTCGAGCGTGGCGCACAGTTCGGCATTGTCGACGATGCGCGGCGGCACTGCGTCGGCGAAATGACCGACGGTGACGCTGACGACTGGGTGCATGTTCACGAGTGTCCGTTCGCTCGACAGAAGTTGAATTCTTGACCAGAGATAGCGCCGAAAATACAAGCGGGGGAACGACTTCAGCGGATCCCATGCGCCGAAGAGTCGAGCGGTATCCTAACCTCGCGTGCGTCGATTCGACAGTCTCGACGGAGCAGAACTATCGGTGTAGGGTCACGGCAACATCGAAGAAGATCCTCTGCTGTGATCGAACACGTCTCTCATCCATTCGCTTCGCGTTCTCGCATCGAACAGGACGGCCGTTGACCCAGGATTCATCGAACCGTGAGAGCCCGCGAAGCGACCCTTCGGCTCGTAAACCTTTGCTGGAGTTCGTTATCGGTCACGCCAGAGCAGTGATTGCCACGTGTGTCGTCGTGATCGTCGCCGCCGGCGTCTGGGGTATCGGCGTCATCGAGGACCTCAGCCTCGGTGGATACTCGGATCCGTCGAGCGAGGCGGCTCGCGTCGACGACATCGTCGACGCGCAGTTCGGACGAACGATTCCCGACGTCGTCGTTCTGTACACCCCACGAGACGGGCGGTCGATCGACGAGATCGGCGACGACGTCGCGGCCGACCTCGCCGCCATCGACCCGGATCTGCTGACACGCCCTCCCACGACGTACTGGAACATCGCGCCGGCCTTCCAGCAGGGCCTGAGGTCGTTCGACGGAAACTCGGCAATCGCCGTGCTGACGCTGAACGGCAGCGAGGATCACCGCGTCAAGACGTACCTGAGTATCAAGGATGCACGCGCGATCGACGGCGTGGAGATGCAGTTCGGCGGCTTCTCGACCATCATCGACGCCTACAACGCCGAGGCTCGCGCCGACCTCATCCGTGCCGAGCTCATCACTTTCCCGGTGCTGATGGTGCTGTTGTTGATCATCTTCGGCGGGGTGACGGCGGCGGCTGTTCCGTTGTGCATCGGCGGTCTCGGCATCCTCGCATCGCTCGCCGCGATGCGCATTCTCACGTCCTTCACCGAGGTGAGCGTGTTCGCCACCAACATCGCCACCCTCGTGAGTCTGGGTATGGCGGTGGACTACAGCCTGTTCGTACTCACTCGTTTCCGGGAAGAGCTGCGGCGCGGATCGACCACCCCGGACGCGGTCCGAGCGACCATGTCCACCGCCGGTCGGACCGTCGCCTTCTCCGGTTTGCTGCTGGTGTGCGGATTCGTCGGGATGCTGATCTTCCCGCAGGCGATGATCAGGTCTCTCGGTTTCGGAGGCATGGCAGCCGTGGCCGCCGCTGCGTTCGTCTCGCTCACCGCACTTCCTGCCGCGCTTGCGCTTCTCGGTCCTCGGATCGACTCGTTGAGTTGGCGGACGGGCGCCGTCGAACGCGGAGACGAACGCGCCGAACGGTTCTGGGGCGCGGTGGCGACCTCGGTCATGAAGCGGCCGGTGATCGTCGCCGGCACCATCCTCGCATTGCTCGCCCTGCTCAGCGCGCCGGTGTTCGGCGTCGCCCTGGGCGATCTCGACCACCGGGGGCTTCCGTCGGATTCACCGGCGCGGATCGCGACCGACGCTCTGTTCACGGAATTCCCGCTCGCCAACTCCGGGGTCACCGTGATGGTCCGGTCCACCGACGGCGGCGCGCCCGACCCTCGTGCGGTCCAACGGATCACGAACGACATCGGCGCGCTCGACGGATTCGCGGCCGCGGCCCCAGGGGGTTCGACCGGAGACTACGCAGTCGTGCGAGCCATCCTGTCCTCCCCCGACCGAACGGAGGGTGCACTCGCCGCAGTGGAGTCACTGCGCGACCTTCCCGTGCCGGACGGTACCCGAATATCCCTCGGCGGCCCCACCGCGCTGAGTCAGGACGGTATCGCCGCCATCGAGGACACGATCCCCTGGATGTTCGCGATCATGATCGCGTCGACCTTCGTCGTCACCACCGCCGCGTTCCGCTCGATCGTATTGTCCGTCAAAGCGATCGCCATGGCGATGGTCAGCCTTGCCGCGACGTTCGGTGTCCTGACCTGGATCTTCCACGACGGTCACGGCGCAGAACTTCTCGGCGTCACACCAGGACCCCTGCAGGCAACGATGAGCATTCTCGTTCTCGCAGTCGTCTTCGGGCTCTCGACAGACTACGAGATATTTCTGCTCTCCCGCATGGTCGAAGCACACGATCGAGGCGAGTCCACCCGCGACGCGGTCCGTATCGGCACTGCACGCACCGGCCGAGTGGTCACGGCCGCCGCCCTGCTGCTCATCACCGTCACCGCGGCGTTCTCGCTGTCGGAACTGTCGATGATGCGACTGCTCGGAATAGGCGTCATCGTCGGGCTGATCATCGATGCGACGGTCGTTCGCATGCTCCTGGTCCCCGCCCTCGTTGCGTCGATGGGTGAGGCGAACTGGTGGCTGCACCCGAAACCTCGTCCGCGCGACACTCCCCCGGACACACCACTGGAAAAGGACATCGAACATGCCGGTTGAAGTCAGCACGGTCGAGATCAGAGCCGCACAGAGAACCGACATTCGCGAGATGTCCGACCTGATGGCACGCGCCTTCCAATCCGACGACCCTGTGAGCAGTTACTTCTTCCCGAAGGACGCTCGGCGGCCGAAGATGCAGCGACGGATGATGTCGGCGCTGATCAGGCACCGCCACCTGCCCTCGGGAGGTGCAGAGCTTGCAGTGCTCGGCGGGAAGATAGTCGGCGTCAGCTTGTGGCATCCGCACGACGCGTCGCCCGCGTGGTGGCGAACCCTGATTGCCGGTCCACAATTGTTGTGGGCCATGCGCAGTGGTGTCCGAGCAGGAATGCACATGGATAAGATGCTCGACGCCGGGGCGCCCGACGACGACGCGGTGCTGTGGGTGTATCTCGGGGTCGAGCCGACGCTCCACCGATCCGGGGTGGGCGCGGCACTGTCGCGATCCTTCTTCGAGCGGGTCGACCGCGAGGGCCGAACGACATTCGGGATCTGCAAACAGGGCAACATCCCCTTCTGGACCGCGATGGGGTTCGAGGAAGTCGGAACGGACACCATCGGTCCGGGCGGGCCTGAAGTCCACCGCATGAATCGCCGTCCGAGCGCACGGCCGTAGCCGCGTCCGCCGTGACGCCGCCAGGGCCTGCGGAACTCCGTCACCGGGTTCCGCAGGCTCCTGCCGGGACGTCAGTACCGCGTCCGGTGCCAGTGCCCGGTCACTGCCCTTCGCGCCACCGCGTGGACTCCGCGAGTTCGAACCCGTACCGATCCGCGAGCACGCCCAGACGTCGAACGTTCGCACCGTTCAACGCTGTTCCGATACTTCGCAGTTCGAATTCGCCGGACAACGACAGCAGCATCGTCTCCGCCATGCACGCGTAGGTCAGCCCCGGCGCGAGGCCGAACGTCAGACCGAAATCCGACCCCGCGGGCATCGAGACGATGCCACCGTCGAAGACCGTCACATCGGGCCGAGTGAGGCCGACGTCGTGCGGGATGTTCGGGGGCTGCGCCACATCGCAGACGATGGCGTCGGGTCCCAGATCGGCGGCGTCGATCAACGAGTGCGGCGCCGACGTCGCAGCGATGACCACCTGCGCGCGAGCAACCCCGGCGGCCGGATCGTCGAAGAACTCGATGTTCCCGCCGGCCACGAGGTCGTCCACACTCCGCCCGTCCGCCGCCGCGGCGAGCGCACCTGCACCACCTCGAGCGGCGTCGACTATCTCGCCCGCTGCGTCCCACAGTTTCGGCGCGACGCGCCCCTGCTCACCGGGCCGCCCGACCAGGGCGATCGCGCCGACGTCGGGCGCCAAGGCACGCGCGATGGTCCTACCGATGGCACCGGCCGCCCCCAGAACGGTCACCCGAACCACCCCGAGATCGATTCCGCGTTCCGCGCACACTCGGTGCACCGCACGGATACTGGCTGCCGCCGTGAACGAATTTCCGGTGGTGAGAACGCCCGCCATCGAGCCGAGCGCCAGCCCGTTCGCCGTGACCACCGACGAGTATCCGCCCAGCCCGACGACGGTGGCACCTCGCTCGAACGCGAGATTCGCCGCAGCACCGACTGCTGCTACCGCAGCGTGTGGCGGCAGCGTCAGCAGGCCCTTCGACGTGAAAGGAAGCCCGATCAAGTTGCCGTGGGCTGCGCCGTCGTGCTCGGTCACGATCCTCCCGCTACCGATGATGTACGACGCAGGCTTCAGTTCCGATGTCGCCGAGGAGAACCTCTCCAGGAGCTCCGCACGTTCGGGGTGCGAGAACTCGGCGAGCGACGGATCGAAGGCCTCGAAGATGCTCAGATCCAGCGGATGAGCGACGAACCCGAACCGGCTGTCACCGGACTGCACCGGAGTGTGCGGGAGCCGTGCGCCCACGGTACTTCCGGAGCGACCCGCTTCGGTCCGTGCCACAGAACCACCGGACCGATTCCGTCCGACCAGATGACCGATCAGACCGGCGAGGTCCCCTGCCGCCGCGAACGCGCACGCGCGACCGAGTGCCTCGACCAGACGCATGCATTCGGACTCGGTGACCGTCAGCGGCGGTTCCACCCGCAGCACCCGCGCCCCGAACATCGTGGGCGCCAGCCGAATACCCTCCACCTGCGACAGGTACGAGGACATCATCACCGCCAGGTTCTCCTGATCCGCAACCGAACCCAGAATGGACTGCCTCCCCACGAAGTTGATGTCGTCGGTGAGCTCGACACCCAACAGCAAGCCACGACCACGCACATCCGACACCACCGTCGGATACTCGGCAGCGAGCCTCCTCAGTTCACGAGCAAGCAGATCCCCCACTTCCTGCACTCGCGAGATCACAGCACCGCCGTCCGCGGCGAGCTCGTCGAGCACCGCGATGCCGACCCTCGCCGTCAACGCGTTGCCCGCGAACGTCGACGTGTGCCGCAGAGCGAAGCTTTCCCCCATCCACTCGGGCTTGCTCAACACCGCCCCGCTCGGCAGCATTCCACCCCCCAGCGCTTTGGCCAGAGCGAGAACATCGGGTACGACGCCTTCTCGCTCACACGCGAACATCGTGCCCGTACGGCCCAAACCGGTCTGCACCTCGTCGAGTGCCAGTAGAACCCCGTGCTCGGTGCAGATCTCGCGCACACGCGTCAGGTAACCGTCGGGAGGCACGACGACGCCGCCCTCACCTTGAATGGGCTCGACGACGAACGCCGCGAACTGCCCTGGTGCAGCGACCAGTGCGGCCTCGAGCGCGTCCGCGTCACCGAACGGAACGGAGTCGAATCCCTGGACCGGAGCACCGAATCCAGCCTGGTACTTGATGTTTCCCGTGGCGGACAGTGCGCCGAGCGTCTTGCCGTGGAAGCTGTTCGTCGTGCTGAGGATACCCAGGCGTCCCGTCGCGGCGCGTGCGATCTTGATGACCACCTCCATCGCCTCGGCGCCGCTGTTGACGAACGTCACCCGCGTCAGACCGGCGGGTGCGACGGAGACGAGGCGGCGGGCGAGTTCGCCCGCTGGATACAACACCGACGGTTGGACGAACACTGCTTCCCCGGAATGTCGCACGGCATCCATTGCTCGCCAGATGTTCTCGGGGTTGTGCCCGAACGGGAGGGCTCCGTACGCGCCGGCGAAATCGAGGTGCGTACGACCCGACGCGTCGAGCAGCTCGGTCCCTTTACCGGACACGTACTCGATGTCCACGTCCACCGCCGACAGGAGTCGGTACAACTCGGGGTTGACGTTCTCCGCAAACCCGTCGCGGCCGGTCGACTGACTCGTGGTGGACGGACGAAAAGAAAGGTCGGTCATGTGAGCTCCGTGTTCTCGCGAAACCGCCTCCGGTGGCACGAGCTGCCGGGAGGCGTTCTCGCGCAACCAGAGCTCGCCCCGTGGTGGGACGCAAGCGCGATGGTAGCTGCCGAGAGGACCGAAGTTAGCCTTTGAAAATACCCTTACTACTGATTCAAAACGAAAAACCGCATCTACAGTCGGTTTATCTGCATGACCGACTCAGCGTCGTGTCGGCCAAATCACACCGGATCACTTGTCCTGCGTCGCCGACAACAGCCACTGCCCGTCGATCTTCTCCATATTGGCGATGAGCGGGAACACGACGTTCCCCGACGCGACACCGGCACTCGTCGCACTCACGTTGACGTTGGCGAAGAGCTCGGCCTTGTCGTCCTGCAGACGCACGACACCGATGTCGAGAACGTCGACGTCCGTTGCCGTCTGCGTCTCGTTCGCCGTCGACTTGATCTCCTCGATGAACTTCTGCGACTCCTCGCGGAACGCTGGCGTCATCTTCTCGAGCCCGGCCGCGATGTCGGCGTCGATCGTGGCGAAGTTGTACCTGTACAACCCGACCAGAGCGTCCGACGTCGCTCGCGTCACCTCGGACGTTTCGCCCTGGTCGACCCACGCAGCGTTGTCCACCTCGGTACCGGGCTTCAGCGCTGCAACTGCCGCGAACGCAACCAACAACGCAGCAACAGCACCGATCACGATCGTCGGCACCCAGTTGGTCCGGCCGGCCGGTTCTGCCTCGGGTGAGCCTGCCTCGGCTGCAGGATGCTCCCCTACAGGAGTCTCGGTCTCAGGAGTCTCAGATTCAGGAGTCTCAGATTCAGCAGTCTCGGCTACGGACGCTTTCTGCTCCGGCGTCTTCGAGATGGAAACCGTGCTGGCAGCCTCTACTGACGTGGGGCTGTCGAGATCCGCAGAATCGGGCGCACCCGAATCCACAGCACTCGAATCCGGTGCACTGGAATCGGTGGGCTTGCGGTTGGTCCCCGCGACCTTCTTACGCACCTTGCTGGTGGTGACGGGTGGGACTATCTTGCGACGTTGTGGGGGCACTGAAGTACTCCTGACTCGAACATGTGCGGGCGGGCGGAAGGTGCAGCCTCGGCTACGGACCTTCGGACGCGCCTGAATCAGCGGGCGCGGGCTCGCCGGAGGGAGGCGTCGCGCTCGGGTCTGTGGTTCCGGCATCGGGAGCGGGAGTGCCTGCCTCCGGGCTACCTGAGTCCGGGGCACCTGCGTTCGGTGCGGGCTGCTGCACGCCCGGATCGGCCGGTGCATCGACGGGATTCAGCGGCACCCGGTCTCCGACAGGCAGAAGGTTGTTGACCTTCCACGTTCCGTCGACTTCTTCGAGATACATCCGCATCACACTGCGTGTGCGTTCGGTGAATCCGTCCGGCCCCGACGTGTTGTTCGCGACGATCGCGATCGCAGTGGCGGTCCGGTCGTCGACGTTGAGTTCCGTGATGGTGGCGTCGAGCACTTCGGCGGTAATCTTACGGCCGGAATTACGCTGCTCGTCGGTGACGGCCTTCTTGGTCTCCTCGAGATAGCTGGTCATCTGGTCGCCCGTCACCGAGGTGAGCATCAGATCCAGCGACCCGTCCATGTCGGCGGAGTCGACGGTACTGAGATTGATCGCGGCCTGACGTGCGTCGTTCAGCGCCGAATCGCGGGTGTCCGCAATCGCCTTCTCGTCCCACGCGCTCTTCCATCCGATCCCGAACCACACGCAGGCCGCCAGGGCCACCACGGCAACGATGGAGAGGGCTACCAGGACCGGCCGGGACTTGTTCTTCGGCCGCTGTGTCTTCTTCGGCCGCGGTGTTGCGGCCTCGGTGTTTGACGTCACACTTCAACCTTACTCTTCGGTAACACCGGCATCGACGACGCCGGAGTAACCGTGGAACACGAAACGGCGGTGAATCTGCTCGGTTTCCGCAGATCCACCGCCGACGAACACGATACGAGCGCGCACAGTTACTTCGGAGTGACTCCGATCAGGGGAGCGAGCTGCGAGGCGATCGGATTCAGGTTGAGCTTGTCCGGATCCACCTTGGGCTTGCTGTCCCACGGCTGCGGGGTATCGGGGTCCGCGAACACGATCCGGTTGGCACTACGAACGCCGGTGACGCTGCCCTGCGGTGTCGTGCAGTTCGCGTCGAGATTCAGCGGGTAGTTCTCCTCGGTCAGGTCGAAGTTGGGGTTCTTCGCCTTTTCTTCGTCCAGAATCGCCTGCGACCCTTCGTAACCCAACGTGCACGGAGGCGGGTTGTTCGTCTCGAGCAACAGCCCCTGATGGATCGTCCCATCGCCCGGCGTCAATGTCTGCGCACCAGCTGCCAGTGCAGGCAGGAAGATCAGCAGAGGCTTGAGCGCCAGGGTGCGAGGAGCGGCCAGCTCGAACACGTTGCGCAGGTTGGTCAGATCCGTCGTCAAGGATCCACCACCTTCGTTGATCAGCGCACCGACCTGATCGCTCGCAGCGGTTCCGGTGTTGATCAATCTCCGGATGTCCGGATCGCTGCTCCGCAGCTGCGCAGTCACCGACGCCAGATCCGTGCTGAACTGCCGGATGGCCGACGACTGCTCGGACTGCGTGTCCAACACGGTTCGGCTGTCGCGAATCAGAGCGAGCGTCTGCGGCAGTGCTTCGTTGCCCGTCTCGGACAACGCACCGAGAGAGTCGACGAGCACCTGCAGGTCGTCACCCTTTCCGTCGAACGCAGCCCCGAGCTCTCGGACAACCGTCGTCAGGTTCTCGAGCGGAACGGTCTTGACGAGCTGATCCGTGCTGGCGAGGACGTTCTCGACGGGCACCGGCGTCTGCGTGTCCGCCGTGGCGATGGTCGAACCGTTCTCGAGATACGGCCCTTCGTCGCTCGTCGGCTGAAGATCTACGTACTGCTCACCGATGGCCGAGCGGTTGGCCACGACAGCGCGCGCCGACGACGGAATCTGCGGACCTCCGTTGTCCAGCAACAGTTCCACGTCGATGCCGTCGTTCGTGAGCGACAACGCGCCGACGGTGCCCACCGGCACGCCGCGGTACGTGACCTCGGCGTTGGTGAAGATTCCACCGGAATCGGCGAACTGACCGGTCACGCTGTACTGACCGAAGCCGAGCAGATTGTCGAGCCGCACGTACTTTCCGCCGACGTAGACAACGCCCACGACTGCGACGATGACGAAGAAGATGAGCTGCACCTTCACCAGCCGCGATCTCACAGCCCACCTCCGAGTTGTTCGAGCAGATCGTTCAGGGGCTCGAACGGAGTGAGCGGCGCGCCGGTCTCACCCTCGTCCGGTTCGGCCCCAGGCGCTACCGGCACCCCGGGAGGAGGCGACGAATTGGGAATGATCGGGGGCAACGGCAACAGCGAGATGGTGGGCCACCCCGGTCGCGGACCGTTTCCGTTGTAGTACGGGTTCGACGGATCCACCAGTGGGAGCGTGTCGCCGTACTTCGGCGGGATGTAGACCGGATCTCCCTCGCCGACACCGAAGTTGCGCAGAGCGGTGCCGATCGACAGATCGAGCGAGAGATACAAGTTGGCCGAGTTGCCCTGGGTGATCTCCTCGATTCCGTCCGGGAACGGAAGCGTCGGGATCAGCGGCAGTGTGGTCACGATGTCGTCACCCGACGCCGCGAGCGCCTGCAATGTCGGACGCAGCGCTCGCAGGTCCGCGATCAAGTTGTCCTTGGACTGGTCGATCACGTCCGTCCCGACGCTGCCGAGCCTGTCGAGCTGGCCGAGCATCTGCGTCAGCTGCGGACGCTGTTGTTCGAGGACCTCCGTCGCGATCGGCAGATCCTGCAGGACCCGGTCGATCTTCTCGGTCTGCCCGCTGACCTGCGTGGTCAGGAGGTCGAGACCGTCGAGCGCCCGAGTGATGTCGTCGCGCTGCTCTTCGAGTCCACCGATCAGCGTGTTCGCTTCCTGGAGAAGACTCTTGGTGGTTCCCTCTCGACCGGAGAAAGCTGCGTTGAGTTCCTTCACGATCGGAGCCAGTTGCCCGACGCCACCACCGTTGAGCACCAGCGACAGAGCGCCGAGAACCTGTTCGATGTTCGTCGTCACGCGGGTCCGGTCGAGTGGGATGGTGTCCCCGTCCTTCAGCTTCTGCGGATCCGCGTCACCCGCAGGAACCGACAGCTGAATGAACTTCTCGCCGAGGATCGACGTCTGCTCGACCGCCGCCGTCGCGTTGGCCGGCAGGTCGGTCGAGTCGTTGACGATGACATCGACGTTCGCGGTCCACTCACCGTCCGGAACGCTGATCGAGTCGACCCGGCCGACCTCGACTCCGTCGACCTTGACGGTCGACTGCGGGACCAGATCGAGGACGTCCTGGAACTGAATCGTGAGACGAATCGGGTTGCTGCCGACATCTGCACCACCGGGCAATGGAATTCCGTACACGCCCTGCGAGCATGCCGTGGCCGACATGACCACGACGGCTGCACCGACGACGGACGTCAACGACCGTTTCGACGAAATCCACGTTCTCATCGACGCGCTCATCGTCCCCCTCCAAGCGATTCCTGCAGTCCTGGCAGCGTGTTGTTCTCGCCCAACCTCGGTGACACGACACCCGGCACGGTCCCCGGCACGACGTCACCTTGCTGGGTGTCGTTCGTGAGCACACCGAACGGAAGCACCAGTCCGGAATCGCGAACCGGGCCCTGGATCAGCGTCGTGATCTCACCGCACCGGTCGATGATCGGCTGGATCTGGGCACCGAGCTGTTCGAACCTCGGGTCACCGGGAACCAATTTGCCGAGGTCGATCAGGCGGCACACCGTTCCGAGTGGGTCCTGAGTCTCGTTCTGCAGGTTGGCACGTGTGGCCAGAGTGCCCGATTCGGCGTCGTACGAGTTGACGAGGTTGCTGATCGCGAGCGGCAGAATCGTCAGTGTCTCCACCAGCTGCTGGCGATTGTCGGACAGCGCCTGAGTGGGCTGCACCAGTCCGTCGGCCGCCCGCACCAACTGATCGCGGTTGTCCGCCACGAATCCAGCCACATCGCCCAGGGCGATCGACAGCTGATTCAGTGCCGCACCGAGATTCTCCCGCTCCCCGTCGAGAAATCCGGTGAGATCGGACAGCTGGTTGTTGAACTCGCGGACCTGCGCGTCGTTGGCCGCGAGGGCCGAGACGAACGTCTGCAGGTTCTTGACCGTGTCGAACAGGTCTCCGCGGGAGTCGCTGAGTGTCCGCGACGCTTCCGAGAGCTGAGTGATGGTGTTGCCCAGCGCTTCGCCGTTGCCGTCGAGGTTCGCGGCGCCGGTGTTGACCAGATCGGTCAGCGCCCCGTTCGCGTTGGCCCCGTTGGGTCCGAGTGCGTTGGACAGTTCGTCGATGCTGGCATAGATCTGATCCACCTCGACGGGAGTTGCGGTCCGGTCACGCGGAATCACCGCGTCGCCCGACATCTTCTCCCCACCCGAGTAGGCAGGTGCGAGCTGAACGTATCGATCCGACACCAACGACGGCGTGATCTGCGCAGCCCTCACGTCGGCTGGAACGTCGACGCCGCGGTCGACGCGCATCTTGACTTCGACCTGATCGCCCTGCGGCACGACCGAGGTGACCTTGCCGACTGCGACGCCGAGGACACGGACGTCGGAACCTTCGTAGATACCGACGGACTTGTCGAAGTATGCCGTGATGTCGGTCGAACCCGCACGGGTGAACAGCCACCAGAGGCCGCCTGCGATCACCAACGCTGCGATGACGACGCCTGCAATGACTGCGCGCGTGCCACCGGTCTTCTTGGTGTTCTCCGTGGTTCCGTCAGCTGTGCTGTCGGTCATCAGTTGCCTCCCAGATCACGCGCGGGCTGACGGTAGCCGGGGATCAACGGCAGACCAGGAGGCGTGAGGTTCGCCAGGGTGATGTCGAGCCAGCGGCCGTTACCGACCACGTTCGCATACATGCGAACGAACGGTGAGTACAGCTGCAGGCCGCGCTCGACGGCCTCGTTGTTCTCGTTGAGGATGTCGATCACGCCGTTCAGTTGTTCGAGCATCGGAGTGATCTGCTCTTCGTTGTCGCGGACCAAGCCGGTCAGTTCCGTCGACAGACGCCTGGTTCCGCTGAGCAGCTGCGAGATCGCCTGCTGGCGATTGTTCAGCTCTTCCAGCAGAGGCCCCGCATCGGCGATGAGCCTGGTGAACTGTTCGTTCCTGTCCGCCAACACCTTCGACGTCTGACCTGTCGCCTCGAACAGCCTCTGCAGTTCGGCGTCCCGGCTCGCGATGGTCTGCGACAACCGGCTGACACCGTCGAGCGAGGCACGGATGTCCGCCGGGGTCTCCGAGAACGCCTGCGACAGAGTTTCGAAGCTCGACGCCAACTGAGTGGTGTCGATGTCCTCGATCGTCGATGCTGCGTCGGAAAACGCGTCGATGACGTCGTACGGAGAAGTTGTGCGCTCCAACGGAATGGGATCCTTCGGCTTCAGCACGTCGTCACCACGAGGATCGATGGCCAGATACTTCTGCCCGAGGACGGTCTTGATCTGGATGGACGCCGACGAGTTGTTGCCCACCCACGCGTCCTGCACGCGGAAGTCGACGTTGACCCTGTCGCCGTCGAGCTCGACGGAATCGACCTGCCCTACCTTGACACCCGCGATTCTCACTTCGTTGCCGGGCTTGAGCCCGGCGGCTTCCTTGAACTGCGCCGTGTACGTCGAACCGGCTCCCAGGATCGGCAGCTTGTCCAGAAAGAACACCGACACGGTAGCCAGAAGCACGATCATGATGCCGAGCGCGCCGGCCACGAGCGGGCTACGCTTTTTCATTCCTTGATCCCCCCAGCTTTGCAACGCTCGGCCGCGTTGGTGTACAGCGGTTGATTCACTGTCGGAAGCCCGGTCGGCAAGTTCAGGTTGGGCGACGTGCCCGGGCCTGCCTGAATGTCGATGCCGCACAGGTAGAACGTGAACCACGAACCCTGCTGGGCCGTTCGGATCAGTTTGTCGAGCTTCTTCGGCATGGTCTGGATGACCTTGGTGACCTCTGCTTCACGGTTGTTCAGCGTGGTCGCCAAAGTGTTCAGTGCGGCGATCGATCCCTGGATGGACGGCCTCGTCGGTTCCAGAAGATCCGCGGTAGCGTCCGTCAGGCCGGCGAGAGACGTGACGGCAGATCCGACGACGTCGCGGTCGGAGGACAGTCCCGACACCAGCGCCTGAGTGTTGGTGATCAGGGAATCCAGCTGGTCGTCGTTCTGATTGACCGTCTGCAGCACCGTGTTCAAGTTGGTGATGACGGCGCCGATCACCGCGTCCTTGTCTGCGACCGTATTGGTCAAGCTTGCGGTACTGCGAACCAGTTCGCTGATCGTTCCGGACTCACCCTGGAAGACCTGGATGATCTGGTAGGACAGTTTGTTGACGTCGTCGGCGCTCAATGTCTGGAACAACGGCCTGAAGCCGTCGAACAGAGTTGTGAGGTTGACGGCGGGCTTGGTCTGGCTCAACGGGATGGTTTCACCGGGGTTGATCTTGCCGCCCTGGTCACCAGCACCCTGTTCGATCGCGATGTACCGCTGCCCGACGAGGTTTCGGTAACGGAGGTTGGCCGTCGCCGAGGCAGGCAGGTAATCCCGGCCGTCGACCGAGAACTCGACCATGGCTTCGCGCTCGTTGACGATCTCGATGTTCTTGACGTCGCCGACGCGGACACCGGCAATGCGGACCTCGTCACCCTTGTTGAGCGATGCAACGTCACTGAAGATCGCGTTGAACGTCTTTCCCCCGCCCCCGGAGATGTTCGCGATCGAGAACGCCAGGGTGGCGGTCGCCAGAATCGTGACGACAGCGAACACGATCAGCTTGACGAGCGGTGCGAGTAGCCCCCTCATTTGATGGTCACCTCCACACCCCTCAATGCCGGCGCCCCCGCCGAAGTAACCCAGGAAGGAACATCCTCCGGAGCGGTTCCCGTTGCCCCGCCGTAGATCACGGCGAGAGTGTCACGTTCGAAATCCGAGCCCGCGTAGGACACCGGCGTCTGTTCGACGATGCCCGGCAGCGGCGAGTACTGCGGAGCAGGCAGTTCCGGAACATCCTGCGGTCCCGGGTTCCTCGACGGCACCTGGTAGGAACCGTCGTTCGCCGATCCGCCCGGGTACTGCGGGAAGAACTCCCCCGCGGCCGTATCCGCCGGGGTGTAGCAACGCGGTCCGCGGTCGTCGAACAGGCGCGGCTCGTCCTGGTTGGGAAGGTAGCGCCCCTTCGGATTGACGAAAGCAGCGGACACGTTGATGCCTCGGTACTGGTCACCGACACCGATGACGTCCTGCGCGTTCTGCACCACCGGCACGAAATTGGCGAACGTACACCCGAACGACGGCGAATACTGCGCCAACAACTCCAGCGCCTCCCGCGAATCCGCCGAGATCCGAATCAGATTGTCCGCGTTGGCCTGCAGAAAATCCGCCGTCGACGCACTCGTCGCCGTCAACGACGAAATCAACGTATCCACCGCCGGACGCTGCTCGACCAACGTGTTCCCCGTGACCGACAGATTGTCCAGCGCATCGATCAACTGCGGACCCGCATCGGCATACGTCTGCGAGAAATCCGCCAACCCACGCAGATCCTCCTGAATGTTCGGCAACTCGGTGTTCAGACCCTTGAAGATCGTGTCCAGCCGATCGATCGTCAACCCCAACTCCTGACCACGACCACTCAGACCCTGCGCCAACGCACCCAACGTGCTCGCCAGATCCTGCGGCGGAATCGCCTCGAGCAACGGCAGCAAGTTGTCCAACAACTGCCCGACCTCGATAGCGCTACCGCTGGTGTCTTGCCTGAGCACCGTCCCGTCGGTTATCGGCGACGCCGTGTCGTTCTCGGGAATCTGCAACGCCACGTACCGCTCACCGAACAACGTCTTGGGCAACAACCGCGCCGTCGCGTTCGACGGAATCAGATCGGCCTTGTCCGGATCGATCGCCAACTTCGCCGTCACCACACCGTCGACCGACGACGCCGACCGCACTTCACCGACGATCAAACCGCGAACCTTCACATCCGCGTTGCTGGGCAACGCATTACCCACCGAATCGGTCACCAGGTCGATACTGACGACTTTCTTGAAGGTCTTGTTGTACGAGGTGACCGACCATCCGAGGAAGAGGATCAACACCAGAAAGAACGCGAGGCCGAGCAGAAGTCGCTTCAGCCGCGACGGCGAGTCGATCATCCTGCAACCCTCACTGTCGTCGTGGTTCCCCAGATTGCGAGGCTGAGGAAGAAGTCCAGTACCGCCACCGTCACGATGGCCGTTCGCACGGCGCGGCCCACGGCTACCCCGACGCCTGCAGGTCCGCCCGATGCATGGAATCCGTAGTAGCAGTGGATCATGATCAGCACGAAGGCGAAGATCAACACCTTGAGGAACGAATAGAGAACGTCCTCGGGCGGTAGGAACAGATTGAAGTAGTGGTCGTACGACCCACCCGACTGCCCGTTGAATATCGTGCTGATTCCGCGTGATGCGATGTACGACGCCAGGAGTCCCACGATGTAGAGCGGGATGACGGCGACGAATCCGGCGATCATGCGTGTGGTGACGAGGAACGGAACGCTGGGCACCGCCATCACTTCGAGCGCGTCGATCTCCTCGGAGATTCTCATCGCGCCGAGCTGTGCCGTGAAGCCGGCCCCGACCGTCGCGGACAGGGCGAGACCTGCGACGACAGGCGCGATTTCACGAGTGTTGACGTACGCGGAGAGGAAGCCGGTGAGGACCGAGCTTCCGAGCTGCTCGAGTGCGGCGTATCCCTGCAGACCCACGACCACACCGGTGGCACCGGACATCATGACGATGACGCCGATGGTGCCGCCGATGACCGCGAGGGCTCCCGAGCCGAAGGTGACCTCGGCGAGAAGTCGCAGAACTTCCTTCTTGTAGTGAACGAGCGTGCGCGGAATCCATCCGATGGCACGCACGTAGAACGACATCTGCTCGCCCGCGTTGTCCAACACGGTGAGCGGAGCACCGGCGATGCGCTTCGCGCGCATGAGAGTACGGTCGCCGCGACCTTTGGCGATGGTCATTGCGCGTCAGCTTCCCTTCGCCGGCACGACCTGGAGGTACACCAGGGTGAGAATGAGGTTGGCGAAGAACAGCAGCAGGAAGGTGATGACCACCGTCTGGTTCACTGCCTCGCCGACGCCCTTGGGGCCGGGGTTGGGATTGAGTCCCTTGTAGGAGGCGATGATGCCTGCGATCAGCCCGAAGATCGCTGCTTTCAGTTCGGCCACATACAGATCCGGCAGCTGCGCGAGCGCCGAGAACGAGGCGAGGTAAGCGCCGGGGGTACCGCCCTGCAGCACGACGTTGAAGAAGTAACCGCCCGCGATGCCGACGACGGACACCAATCCGTTCAAGAGCAGCGCGACGAGGATCATGGCGAGCACGCGCGGTACGACCAGACGATGAATCGGGTCGATTCCGAGTACTCGCATCGCGTCGATCTCTTCACGAATGGTTCGCGAACCGAGGTCGGCGGTCACAGCCGACCCGGCAGCACCGGCGATCAGCAGCGCCGTCACGATCGGGCTGCCTTGCTGAATCACCGCCAGCACGCTCGCCGCGCCGGTGAACGACTCGGCGCCGAGCTGCTTGATCAGAGAACCCGTCTGCAGCGAGACGACCGCGCCGAACGGAATGGCGACGAGCGCCGTCGGCAGAATCGTGACGCTGGCGATGAACCAGGCCTGTTCGATGAACTCGCGAAACTGGAAGGGCCGTCTGAACGTGTTCCGAACGACGTCGACCAGTAGTTCTACGATGTTTCCGGCTTGCGCGAGTGCTGCGCCCGCCGGAGCAAGAGCGGACTTCTTCGATCCCCCCATGGTGCTTATTGTCCCCGCCCCTGCGCAGGACCGTGGCCCTGATCGCTACGTCCTGAAGTGTCATAGCCTGAATTGTCGTACCCGGATTGGTCGTAGCCGGAGTTGCCGTAGCCGGAGTTGTCGTACGCGGCGTTGTCGTAACCGGCGTTGTCGTAACCGGTGTGGCCGTCGTTCTCGTACGTCTGGCTGCCCGCGTACGCGGGTGTCTGGCTGCCGGGGTCCGTGGTGTCGAGGCTTTCCTGAATGGCGACCTGAGCGCTCTGCGGAAGGGTGTGCATGATCTGACGCACCCGCTCCTGACGGCGACCGACTGCCTGCCGAACCGGCGTACCGGGAGTCGCTTTCATCTGCGGCACGATACCTTCCACGTCGTCGACACCACCAGCATGATGCCCGGCGTCGACGAGAGCTTGCTCGTGCGCCATCTGCGCCTCGTCCTTCTCCTCCGACATACCGATCGGCCCGATCATCGTGCCGTTCAGGAACTGCTTGACCACAGGTTCGTCGGAGGTCAGCAGCACCTCACGCGGACCGAACATGACCAACTGACGGCGGAACAGCATCCCGATGTTGTCCGGCACCGTCCGAGCCAGGTTGATGTTGTGCGACACGATCAGAATGGTCGCATCGATCTCGGCGTTGATGTCGATCAACGTCTGCGAAATGTAGGTCGTACGTACCGGATCCAACCCCGAGTCCGGCTCGTCGACCAGGATGATCTCCGGGTCCAACACCAACGCACGGGCCAAGCCGGCGCGCTTGCGCATACCTCCGGAGATCTCGCCGGGCAGCTTGTCCTCCGCGCCGATCAGGCCCGTCAGTTCGAGCTTCTCCATGACGATCTTGCGGATGTCGGACTCGGACTTCTTGGTGTGCTCACGCAGCGGGAACGCCACGTTGTCGTACAAGTTCATCGACCCGAACAGAGCACCGTCCTGGAACAGCACTCCGAACAGCTTGCGGATCTCGTACAGCTCCCGCGAACTGCACTGCAGAATGTCGGTCCCGTCGATGAAAATCTTGCCCTGCTCGGGGCGAAGGAGACCGATCAGCGACTTCAGGAACACCGACTTACCGGTTCCCGACGGTCCCAGCAGTGCACTGACCTCGCCCGACGGCAACGTCAAAGTGACGTCCTGCCAAATCTTCTGGACACCGAAAGACTTGGTCAATCCCTCGACCGAAACCTCGACTCCCACGCTGACCTCCACAGTTCGTTCACATCGACCCGGATGTGGGTTGGGTCACTCTATCGCACACGAGTGTCCACACCGACACCGGAGCTTACTGCCCAGTAATAACTTCCCCGAGTCGGGCTGCGGTCCTTGCATCAGTGTGGCTCATCTCACCACGACACGCGTGCGACTCGCCCGATTTGTGATGAAACCCAACGGCACAGCGTTGTGAGAACGAACAGAACCGAGGCGAAGACATAGGTAACAGACCCGAACACGACACGACGAAGGGCCACCCCCGAGTGGGGATGGCCCTTCGTGTGTACGAGCTACGCCAGAATTACTTGACGGAGATCTTCGCGCCGGCTGCTTCCAGCTTCTCCTTGGCAGCCTCGGCTGCATCCTTGGCGACCTTCTCCAGGATTGCCTTCGGAGCGCTCTCGACGAGGTCCTTGGCTTCCTTCAGGCCGAGGCCGGAGACGACCTCACGGACGACCTTGATGACCTGGATCTTCTTGTCGCCGGCCGACTCGAGGACGACGTCGAACTCGTCCTGCTCCTCGGCAGCGTCAGCGCCACCGGCAGCCGGTGCGCCAGCAGCGGCGACGGCGACGGGAGCGGCTGCGGTGACCTCGAAGGTCTCCTCGAATGCCTTCACGAACTCGCTGAGCTCGAGGAGGGTGAGCTCCTTGAACTGGTCGAGCAATTCTTCGGTGCTGAGCTTCGCCATGGTGGCGGTCCTTCCTTTAGTACCGAGTCGCTGATCCGCGACACAGGTTGGTTGTGTAGCTGTCGCTGTGAGTGCGGATCAGCTTTCGGCGGGAGCTTCTGCTTCTGCCGGTGCCTCGGCTGCAGCAGCTGCGGGAGCTGCAGAACCTTCGGTGGCCTTCTTGTCTGCCAATGCCTGAGCCAGACGTGCAACCTGCGAAGCAGGTGCATTGAACAGTCCTGCAGCCTTCGACAGGTTGCCCTTCATGGCACCTGCGAGCTTTGCAAGCAAGATTTCGCGGGACTCGAGGTCCGCGATCTTGTTGATCTCGTCCACGGACAGCGTCGCGCCGTCCATGTAGCCGCCCTTGACGACCAAGGCCTTGTTGTCCTTCGCGAAGGCCTTGATGGCCTTCGCAGCGTCGACCGGCTCGCCCTTGATGAACGCAATGGCGGTCGGTCCGACGAACAACTCGTCCAGCCCGGTGATGCCGGCTTCGGCAGCAGCGCGCTTGACCAGGGTGTTCTTGGCGACGGAGTAGGTGGCACTGTCGCCGAGCGCACGCCGCAGCTGGGTCAATCCGGATACCGACAGGCCACGGTATTCCGTGACGACGGCAGCCGTCGAACCCTTGAACTGCTCGGTGATCTCGGAAACCGCTGAGACCTTTTCGGGCTTTGCCATACTTCGCCTCCTCTCGTGGAAGTTATGTCGATCGCGAGAGGTCCTGCAGAAACGACGAACGCCCCGGTGCAGGAGGCACACGGGGCGTAGACATGATGGCGGCGTGGAGTGATCCGAACCGTCGAACAGGTCCCTTACCTCGTTCTCCTGCGTGGGCCGTCCGAGTGTCTCGGACCTTCAACCGCAATCTCGTGAAAGAAATCCCCCGAGAAGGCGGTGACCAACGGTCTTGGGTAGAACTTGTTTGGGCGGATCCGAACCGAAATCCGATTCAGAGCCGTCGACCAGACTACAGCGCTGCGCCGCAAAGTCCAAAACGCGCTGCTGTGACGACGCACCGGCGACGCTGTCATCGTGAACAACAATCGGCGCACGCAGGACAAGACGGTACTCGGGGCTGTTGAATCGAGAACATGACGGCAGCGCAGCCACGCCCACTGCTCCTACCGGACTCCGCCGGATCGAGCCCGGAGCGGGACCCGAGCGGCGGCGACGCAGCTGCCGCCTGGCGCAGCCTCGTCGAATCACCACCGTTGTACCCGCGGATCGCACGCGCACGGAACGTCCCGGTCACTATGAGCGACGGGACGGTGCTACGCGCGGATGTCATGCGTCCGGCCGACGCGGCGGGTCGGGCCGTGGAGACCGCACTGCCCGCGGTCCTCAACATCACCCCGTACAACAAGCGGTTGATCACCGGCATCGACACACTCCTCGGGGCGCCAGTCCTGGGACGTGCCATTCGCGGTGCGTCGCGTCGATTCGACCTGAGCAACACCGCGTTCGACGGAATCACCGAGATCACGCGCATCGTCGACGGCGGTGCCGCCGATCTGCTGTCGGTCAACCGGCATCTGATTCGAAGCGGCTACGTCCAGGTCATCGTCGACGCACGTGGTACCGGCTCGTCGAACGGCACGTGGGACATCCTCGGGGATCGCGAGCAGCTCGATTCCGTCGAGATCATCGACTGGATCACCTTCCATCCCTGGTGCAACGGCCGCGTCGGCATGACCGGTATCTCCTACTCCGCCATCAACGCACTGCAAGCAGCATCCAAGCGGCCCGACGGCCTGCACGCAGTGTTCGCCGTGGAGGGCTCCGTCGACATCGTTCGGGAGATCTTCGCGACGGGAGGTGCACCGTCACTGTTCATCCCGTTGTGGCTGACGGCGGTGAACGCGCTCAAATGGTTTCCGACGCTCCGCGGCGTCGACGCCCTGACGTGGCTTCGCGACCGAGCGGCATCCCCCGCGACCCACATGTTCGACCTTGCCAAAGGTTTCCTGACCGGTGGCGACACCCGGATCTACGACGACCCGTACTACGACAACATCGACGCGGACATCGAAGAGATCGACGTCCCCACGTTCGTGTACGGATGTTGGCACGACATCTTCGGTGGATCCGCACCCGACATCTACAACCGCCTGGCCCTCGAACGCGGCCGGAAACAACTCCTCGTCGGAGACGGCTACCACGGCAACCCCGGAATCGGCTTCGGCCGACCGGGTTTCCCGCCACGGCTGGACGTACTGGAACGAGCATGGTTCGACCGCTGGCTACGCGACGAGGACAACGGTATCGAGCGATTCGGGCCCGTCACGCTCCGCAGCCAGGGCGGATCGTGGACGGCCCACGGCCGCTTCCCCGCACCCCACGCCGTACCGCAACGGCTCTACCTGTCCGCCGCCACGTCGGGAACGGCGCGGCACGCAGCAGCCGACGGTACACTCGGCGGCCGATCCGACGGCAGCAGTGGAACATTCACCGTCCGCCCCTCGCTTCGAGCCGTCGTCTCACGGGACACGACGCAGGTGCTCGCCGGAGTCACCGCCGTCCTCGGCGGTGGCTTCACCTACGACAATCGATTCGCCGAGGGCGCCGCGGTCAGTTTCACGACGATGCCGGCCTCGGTCGACACGGTGATCTCGGGACCGATGACTCTGCATCTGCGCGTCGTATGCCGTGCACGAGAAGCACTCTGGGCCATCATGGTGTGCGACGTCGCACCCGACGGCACGTCCACCGTCGTGACCAACGGGGCCCTGCTCGCATCGCGCCGAGCCGTCGACGACGAGAAGTCCTTGTTCGCCCCCAACGGTGACTACACCCGCCCGCACCACCCATTGACCGAAGCCTCGATGCTTCCGGTACCCGTCGGTGAACCGTTGACCCTCGACATCGACTTGCTCACCACCGAAGCCGCGATCTCCGTCGGACACCGCCTGAGAGTCGACGTATTCGCCGCCGACCCGCCCCGATTCATGCCCATCCTCCCCGACCTGCTTCGAACCCGAGCCCGCAGCCAGGACATCGTCATCGATCCCGAGAACCCCAGCTTCCTCGTCGTGCCCATGCTCGACGACCCAGGCTGGTGAAGGAGAACCAATGCAGACCCGCACCGGCTTCGCACCGTCGAACGGCATCGAACTCGCCTACGAGGACATGGGCAACCCCGACGACCCGGTAGTCCTGATGATCATGGGGCTCAGTGCCCAGATGACGCTGTGGCCCAAGGAATTCTGCGAGCGAATCGTCGACCTGGGATTCCGGGTCATCCGATTCGACAACCGCGACATCGGACTGTCCACCAAGATGGACGGGCTCCGCATCGAAGGCTCCGCCTTGCTCCGGCTGATCCGCACGGGCCTCGGCGCGTCGAGCACCGTCCCGTACACCCTGAAGGACATGGCACTCGACACCAAAGGCCTACTCGACCACCTCGACATCGAACAGGTACACGTCGTCGGCGCATCCATGGGCGGAATGATCGCGCAGGTCTTCGCCGGGCTGTACCCGAATCGCGTACTCAGCACCGCGATCATCTTCTCCAGCACCAACGAGGCCTTCCTGCCGCCGCCCGACCCGCGCGCACTCCTCCCCCTCATAAAAGGCCCTGGCCCGGGTGCCACCCGCGAACAGATCGTCGCCCACTCCGCCAACACCCGACGAATCATCGGCAGCTCCGCGTACCCCACGCCCATGGAAGAACTCCTCGTCACCGCAGGCGAAATGTACGACCGCAACTACAACCCCGCCGGCGCACTCCGCCAGATGGCCGCCGTGACCGGAACAGGCAGTCTCCGCCGGATCGCCGCGCAGATCGCCGCACCCACCGTCGTCGTCCACGGCCGCGCCGACCGACTCATGCGCCCCTCCGGTGGCAAAGCCGTCGCCCGAGCAGTCCCCGGATCCTCACTCCACCTCATCGGCGGAATGGGCCACGACCTCCCCCGTCCACTGTGGGACGAAATCCTCGGCGAACTGTCGTCCAACTTCGCGCGAGCCTGATCGGTTCCCGGGAGACGCACGAAATACGAAAGAGGGCCGACCCCCGGTGGGGTCGGCCCTCTTTCGGTACTACTGCTTACGCTTCTGCGTCGTCCTCGAGGAGGTTACGCGTGCGGTTCGGGTCCACGGGGATTCCCGGTCCGGTCGTCGTCGAGACGGTGATCTTCTTGACGTAGCGGCCCTTGGCGGAGGACGGCTTCGCACGGAGGATCTCGTCGAGTGCCGCACCGTAGTTCTCCACCAGCTTGGCGTTGTCGAACGATGCCTTGCCGATGACGAAGTGCAGGTTGGCCTGCTTGTCGACGCGGAAGTTGATCTTTCCGCCCTTGATGTCGTTGACGGCCTTGGTCACGTCGTTGGTGACGGTGCCCGTCTTCGGGTTCGGCATGAGGCCACGCGGTCCGAGGACGCGGGCGATGCGGCCGACCTTGGCCATCTGGTCCGGGGTGGCGATCGCGGCGTCGAAGTCCAGGAAACCGCCCTGGATGCGCTCGATCAGATCCTCTGCGCCGACGACGTCGGCTCCTGCTGCCTCTGCTTCTGCAGCCTTCTCACCAGCGGCGAAAACGATGACCCGAGCGGTCTTGCCGGTGCCGTGGGGAAGGTTGACGGTGCCGCGCACCATCTGGTCGGCCTTACGAGGGTCGACGCCGAGACGAACGGCGACCTCGACGGTGGCGTCGAACTTGCTCGACGCGGTGTCCTTGGCCAACTGTGCTGCCTGAAGCGGCGAGTACAGGTTGTCTGCATTCACCTTTGCGGCCTGCTCGAGGTAGGCCTTGCTGCGCTTTGCCATTTCTTACTGTCCAATCATGAGTTCAGTGTGGTTGACAGGCCTGGCAGGCCCTCCCACGTGACGCTTCGTGTGTGACGAGGCCTAGGTCAGCCTTCGACCGTGATGCCCATCGAACGAGCAGTACCGGCGATGATCTTCGCGGCCTGGTCGATGTCGTTGGCGTTGAGGTCTTCTGCCTTGGTCTTGGCGATTTCGCGCACCTGGTCCATGGTCACCTTGGCGACCTTGGTCTTGTGCGGCTCGCCCGAACCCTTGGCGACGCCTGCAGCCTTGAGCAGCAGCTTGGCGGCGGGAGGAGTCTTGAGCTTGAAGTCGAACGTACGGTCTTCGTAGACCGAGATCTCGACCGGCACGACGTTTCCGCGCTGCGACTCGGTCGCTGCGTTGTACGCCTTGCAGAACTCCATGATGTTGACGCCGTGCTGACCCAGTGCGGGGCCGACGGGAGGAGCAGGGTTGGCCTGTCCTGCCTGGATCTGAAGCTTGATGATCCCGGCTAGCTTCTTCTTCTTCGGGGGCATTTCTTTTTCCTTGTATTCGCTCGGGTTTCTTGCGGTAACTACTGCAAGTTCTGTGTGGGCTCGCCCACGCGGCGCCGACTAGATCTTGGCGACCTGCGTGAAGCCCAGTTCGACCGGAGTCTCACGGCCGAAGATGGATACCAGCACCTTGAGCTTCTGCTGCTCGGCGTTGACTTCGCTGATGCTGGCCGGGAGTGTCGCGAACGGGCCGTCCATGACGGTGACGGACTCGCCGACCTCGAAGTCGACCTCGATGGCCGGCTTCGACGTGGTCTCGGTGGTAGCGCCCTCGGCTGCAGCAGCCGTGGCCTTCGCGTCCTTCTTCTGCCCGTCCTGCGGCATGAGGAACTTGACGACCTCGTTGATGGTCAGCGGCGACGGACGCGACGTGGCGCCGACGAATCCGGTGACACCGGGGGTGTTGCGCACCGCGCCCCACGACTCGTCGTTGAGTTCCATCCGGACCAGGATGTAGCCGGGCAGAACCTTGCGGTTGACCTGCTTGCGCTGGCCGTTCTTGATCTCGGTGACCTCTTCGATCGGGACCTCGACCTGGAAGATGTAGTCGCCGACGTCGAGGTTCTGCACACGAGTCTCGAGGTTGGTCTTGACCTTGTTCTCGTAGCCTGCGTACGAGTGGATGACGTACCAGTCACCGGGTGCGCGTCGGAGAGCTGCCTTGAACTCGGCGACCGGATCCTCGACCTCGGCGGGCTCGGCCTCTGCCGTCTCGTCGGCTACCGCGTCGTCACCGGCGGCAGCGGCGACGTCGGCAGCGATGGCCTCGTCGGTCTCGCGGTCCAGAGCGGCCTGCTCCGCTTCGAGGCCCTGTTTGGTCGCCTCGACATCGGCGTCGAATGCGGCCACTTCGGTGGCGTCGTTGTGCGGCGTGCTCACAGCAGGCACCCTTTCTGTCGTTTCATGCATGTCGTACTACTCATCGGACTCGGCCAGCGGATCGGTGTCAACCGAACAGCCACTCGACGCCTTGCGTGAATGCCAGGTCCAGACCGCTGATGTACGCGACCATGAACGCCACGAACACGAGCACGACGCTGGTGTAGGTGACCATTTGCTTGCGGTTCGGCCAGATGACCTTGCGCAGCTCTGCGACGACCTCGCGCAGGAACTGGATCAGACGCTTGAAGATGTTCGGGCGCTTCGCCTCGCGGGACTTCGGCGGGCGGGTGGCAACGGATGCCTTGCCTGCCGGCCCGGTGGACTTGCCGTCCGACGACTTGGAGATCGACACGGGCTCGGACGCAGCGCCTGCGGTCCGTGAACGTCGCGCGGTGCGCTTGCCGGAAGGCTTGGCGACAGCGGCGGAGGAAGTGTCGTTCTGGGATACAGAGGCATCCGGCGTCGACGAATCGGGCGTTGACGAATCCCCGGACTCGTCTTCGCGCTTGCCGCGCTCCTCGCTCACCCGTCGTTCCTCTCAGTAGCTGACACCGTCGCTCTCCTCACCGGAAATGCGGTGAGGGAGCCACATGGGCAGGGGCGACAGGACTTGAACCTGCAACCTACGGTTTTGGAGACCGTTGCTCTACCAATTGAGCTACGCCCCTTCGGTCCAACCCGATTGGAGTCGGACCGTTCTGGAGTCACACACGACGTACGCGCTACCTCACACCCTCGAAAGAGAGTCTTGGCAGCGCGCAGCGCTGAACAACCCCAGAAATCTCAGTGTACTGCACAGGCTATGGAAGTTTGAAATCAGGCAGGTCAGGCCAGACGGACGGTTGCCGTCGCCCTACCGAAGATCTTCTTGCCCTCGGACTTCGCTGTGATCGCGATGACCGCGGACTTGGATTCGGGGTCGACCGACTTCACCTTGCCGGTGTACTCGACCGACGCGGCCGAATCCGCGGGCACGTACACGGAGCTGGTGAAGCGGACGTTGTATTCGGTGACCGCACCCGGGTCGCCGAGCCACGACGTCACGAACCCAGCGCCGAGACCCATCGTCAACATGCCATGGGCGATGACGTTGTCCAATCCCGCGAGCTTGACGACCTCGTCGCTCCAGTGGATCGGATTGGGATCACCGGACACGCCGGCGTAGTTGACCAGATCTCCGCGGGTCAGCTTGACCACGCGCTCGGGCAGCTCGTCGCCGACCGCCACATCCGCAAAACTACGAAGCGCCATGCATGATCACTTCCTTGACTGCGTGGGCGATGTTCTCGTCGACTTCGCCGCCGGTTCGGGCGACCAGCGTCGTCCAGGTCGTCTGCACCAGCTCGCCGTTCTGATCGGTCACGATGTTCTTGGTGGTGATGATGTCACTGCCGCTCATCTGGCGGAACGATTCGAGGTAGACCTCGCAGGACAACTCGTCACCGACCTGAATGGCCTTGTGGAATTGCAGCCTCTGATCGGTCTGCAGAATCTGACTCGGGTCGTACCCGGTGATGAATTCCTTGAACATCCGCGACTGCGCGATGATGCCGACCAACGAGATGAACGTCAGCGGGGCAAGCAGGCCGTCGTATCCGAGGCCTTTGGCTGCATCCTCGTCGTGGTGGGCGGGGTGCCAGTCCTGGACGGCACGGGCGTACTCACGCACCTTCTCACGACCGACCTCGTAGGCGTGGTCCACCTTGTAGTGGTGGCCCACCATCGCCGCCGCATGCAGAGCTGGATCTTGCACCAGCTCTGGGTCCTGCACTGACTCGGTCACGCTGAAAGAACCTTTTCTACCCAGGACGCAGATGCGGTTAGGGCACGAAAAGTAAGCCTAACGCGTGGCGTCGACTCCGAACGAGAACCAGCAGCCGATGAGGCTCGCGACTAGCGAGACTCGCGGTGCGCGCGATGCGTGCCGCAGTTCGAGCAGAACTTCTTCAGCTCGAGGCGGTCGGGATCGTTGCGGCGGTTCTTCTTCGTGATGTAGTTACGGTGCTTGCAAACCTCGCAGGCCAAGGTGATCTTGGGCCGCACATCGGTGGAGGAGGCCACTGGATGCCTACTTTCGGGTAAATCTGATCCGGTTAATCAGGACTGTGCATTCTTCTTGTGTAGCGGTGACCGGACTTGAACCGGCGACGCAACGATTATGAGTCGTTTGCTCTACCAACTGAGCTACACCGCCTCAGGTGCTCACCCCTACACCATCTCACTAACAAGGGTGTGGACGCGAACCATCCAATCCAGCGAGCCCCCTAACGGAATCGAACCGTTGACCTTTTCCTTACCATGGAAACGCTCTACCGACTGAGCTAAGGGGGCGTTCGCTTCTCTGCGCGGCAAGCCGTGCGTCGAAGCCTTCAAGAGGTTACACAGTCCGAGCGTCGAGTACCAAATTGCGTGCTCGCCGCGCCTTCTGCGGATCCTCTTACAGTAGAAACCCCAGCGAGAATTTCTCTCGCCGGGGCATCTGTGTGGCAGATGTAGGATTCGAACCTACGTAGGCATAAGCCGACGGATTTACAGTCCGCTCCCATTGGCCGCTCGGGCAATCTGCCGGGTGCTCGACGAGAACTTTCGCTCTCTTCGACGCGGAGAGAAGAATACAACGAACGTCCCCCGGAAACGCAAACCGGGTGGATAGCGCGGGTGCGAACGAGCTAACGTCGTCAGGACGAGCCTCACGGATCGGCTCACAGAAGCCGATCGAAACCGATTCGAGTACAGGAGTTGCACGTGGCTGATTCTTCCTTCGACGTAGTGAGCAAGGTCGACCGTCAAGAGGTCGACAACGCTCTGGGACAGGCTGCGAAGGAGCTCGCGACGCGGTTCGACTTCCGCGGTTCCGGCACCGTGATCGAGTGGTCGGGCAGCGGCGACAACGAGGTGATCGTGATCACCTCCGAGAGCGAAGAGAAGGTGAAAGCCGCCCTCGACGTCTTCAAGGAAAAACTGATTCGCCGCGATGTGTCGCTGAAAGCGTTCGAGACCAACGAGCCGGCAGCGTCGGGCAAGGTCTACAAGGTGACCGGGAAGCTCGTTCAGGGCATCTCGAGCGAGAACGCGAAGAAGCTGACCAAGAAGATCCGCGACGACGGCCCCAAGGGCGTCAAGGCGCAGATCCAGGGCGACGAGTTACGCATCAGCAGCAAGAAGCGGGACGACCTGCAGGCTGTGCAGCAGCTGCTCAAGTCCGAGGACTTCGGCCTCGCGCTTCAGTTCGTCAACTACCGCTAGTTCTACTCTCCCCTGGCCATTCGTTCGAGGCGATCGATGCGGTCCGCCATCGGCGGGTGCGTGGAGAACAGTTTGCCGACCTTGTCTCCGGCCCGGAACGGGCTGGCGATCATCAGGTGGGACTCGGCAGCGAGGCGCGGTTCAGGCGGCAGCGGTGCCGCCTGAACGCCTCGCTCCAGTTTGCGCAGCGCCGACGCCAGAGCAAGCGGATCGCCCGTCAGCTCGGCTCCCGACCGGTCCGCCTGATACTCGCGAGAACGCGACACCGCCAGCTTGACGACGGTGGCAGCGATGGGCCCCAGCAGTGAGACGAGCAGCAGCGCAAAGGGATTGGCGCCGCCGTTGCCGCGGCCGCCGAACATGGATGCGAACATCGCGAAGTTCGCGAGCCCGGAGATCACCGCGGCCATCGCGCCCGCCACCGACGAGATCAGAATGTCGCGGTTGTAGACGTGCGACAGTTCGTGGCCGAGAACGGCCCGCAACTCACGCTCGTCCAGGATCTGAAGAATGCCGGTGGTGCAGCACACCGCAGCGTTGCGCGGATTGCGGCCGGTGGCGAACGCATTCGGGTTGTTCGTCGGGCTGATGTACAGCGCGGGCATCGGCTGGTGCGCTGTCGTCGCCAACTCGCGCACGATGCGAAACATCGCCGGCTGTTCCACCTCGGTGACCGGCTGGGCGTGCATCGCTCGCAGTGCGAGCTTCGCGCTGTTGAAATAGGCGTAGCCGTTCATCCCGACAGCGAGCGCGATCGATACGAACAAGATCGTCGGACTGTTGAACAACGCCCCCACGAAGACGATGAGCGCGGACATACCGACCAACAGGCCGAACGTCTTTGCGTTGTTCGCGAAACCCATTGCAGCGCCTCTTCCCGAAGTTCTCTCGTTACCCACGGGAAGAACGATCAGCGCACCCCACGAAGTTCCCCATGGGTAGCGCGTCGGAGACGAGCGGGATCTAGCCGACCCGCTCGACGGTGTAGTCCACCAGTCGACCCAGCGCATCGTTGGCTGCACCCTGCGGGAGCTTCTCGAGCTCGGCGTGTGCTTTCGCGGCGAACTCTCCCAGAGTCTCCTTGGCCCGAACCATTCCCGGTGAGCGCCCCAACAGTTCGAGCGCCTCGGTGACCGACGCATCGTCGGTCACGGGGCCGTCGAGCAGTACCCGCAATCGATCGCCGTCGGCGCCGTCCTCCCGAAGCGCGAACAGAACAGGCAGTGTGTGCACACCTTCACGAAGGTCGGTGCCCGGCGTCTTGCCCGATTGCTCCGTCGCCGACGAGATGTCGATGATGTCGTCGGAGATCTGAAACGCCGTACCGACAGCGTCGCCGAGACGTTCCAGCGACGCGACGTGATCAGCGTCTCCGCCGGAGAACGTACCGCCGAAGCGTCCACACGCCGCGATCAACGAACCGGTCTTCTCCCAGACGACGCGGAGATAGTGTGCGACGGGATCCTCGTCCTTCTTGACGCCGATGGTCTCGCGCATCTGGCCGGTGACCAACTCGGCGAACGTCTCGGCGATGATGCGGACGGCCTCGGGACCGAGCGTCGACACCAACCGCGACGCATGGGCGAACAGGTAGTCGCCGGCGAGAATGGCGATGCTGTTGCCCCAGCGCGAGTTCGCCGACTCGGCGCCGCGCCGCATCGTCGCCTCGTCCATCACGTCGTCGTGGTACAGCGTCGCCAGGTGCACCAGTTCGACGACGGTCGCTGCGGTGACGATCGACTCGTCCGTCGGGTTGGGTCCGAGCTGAGCCGTCAGCACGGTGAACAGCGGACGGAATCGCTTACCGCCCGCTTTCGCCAGGTGCAGCGCGGCTTCGGTGAGAAAATCCTCGCCGTCGGACAATTCGGCGATCATCAGCTTCTCGACGCGTTCCAGCCCCGCGGCGACGGTGTCTGCAAGCTGCGGATCGACGAGGTCGACCCCGGCAACGACCGTCGATCCGGCCGCGTCGAAAGTGCTCACGATTGTTCGTCCTGTCCTCGTCGGGGGCGTCGTTTCGTCTCTACCGTAGTGAACCTGGCGCGGGCGAGCGCCGGAAGGTGCCACACACCACGCGAGAGGGGGCCGAAACCCCGCGGGAGCAGGCCCGTCGGCGCCACTGCTTTACTGGACGGGTGAGCGCTGTGCGAAGCACCGACGTCCTCGTCATCGGCGCGGGCCCTGCCGGGTCGTCCGCCGCGGCGTGGGCGGCAAGAGCAGGCCGGGATGTCGTCCTCGCGGACGCGGCGACCTTTCCGCGTGACAAGACGTGCGGCGACGGACTGACACCGCGCGCGATCGCCGAGCTGAATCGTCTGGGACTCGGCGACTGGGTTCGCGGACGAGCGGAGAATCGCGGCCTGCGGCTGTCCGGTTTCGGTCAGGAACTTCAGCTGGAATGGCCGGGCGGGTCCTTGCCGACGGTCGGGAGCGCAGTCCCGCGAACCGAACTCGACGACCGAATCCGTGTTGCGGCAGTCGATTCCGGTGCCACGATGATCGAGGGCGCGAAGGCCGTCGACGCAACCGGAGACGGCGCGAAAGTCACCTCGGTGACGTTCGCGAACGGTGAGGAGATCCGCTGCGAGAAGCTGATCGTCGCCGACGGTGTGCGTTCCACACTCGGTAAGAAACTCGGTCGACAGTGGCATCGCGACACCACGTTCGGGGTCGCTGCCCGCGCGTACATCGACTCCGACAGGTCGGACGATCCGTGGATCAGTTCCCACCTGGAACTGCGTGACGCCGCGGGCACCGTACAGCCCGGCTACGGCTGGATCTTCCCGCTCGGCACCGGTCAGGTGAACATCGGCGTCGGTACATTGGCGACAGCCAAGCGCCCCGGCCCCGGAGCGTTGCGGCCACTGCTGGATCTGTACACCTCGCAGCGTCGACAGGACTGGTCGTTGACGGGTGACCTTCGCGCAGTGGCGTCGGCTCTGCTTCCCATGGGCGGCGCGGTCTCGAACGTGGCCGGAGTCAACTGGGCGATCATCGGCGACGCCGCCGCGTGCGTGAACCCGCTCAACGGCGAAGGAATCGACTACGGCCTCGAAGGCGGCCGGTTCGTCGCCGACATGCTGAGCGAGAACGACCTCACACTGGCATGGCCGACGCTGCTGCGTGAGCACTACGGACAGGCCTTCTCCATCGCCCGACGCCTCGCCGGGCTCCTGACCGTCCCTCGCTTCCTGCCCGCGACGGGACCGATCGGTATGCGCTCGCGTGCGTTGATGACCGTCGCGGTGCGCGTCATGGGAAACCTGGTGACGGAGGCAGATTCGGACCTCGTCGCCAGGGCATGGAGAGCGTCGGGCACCGCGTCACTGAAGGTCGACAGCCGGCCGCCCTTCACCTGACGATCAGCGCACGGCGCGGTGCAGCGCGACGATTCCGCCGGTGAGATTGCGCCACTGCACTCCGGACCAGCCCGACTCGGCGATGGTGGTGGCCAACTGCTCCTGCGTCGGCCAGGCGCGGATCGATTCCGCCAGGTATACGTAGGCGTCCGGATTCGACGAGACGGCCCGCGCCACGGCAGGGAGCATCTTCATCAGATATTCCATGTACACCGTGCGGAACGGGGTGAACGTCGGCGTCGAGAATTCACAGATCACGAGGCGACCGCCGGGCTTGGTGACACGCGCGATTTCCTTCAGACCCGCCTGAAAGTCGGAGACGTTGCGCAGCCCGAAGGAGATGGTCGCGGCGTCGAAACTGGCATCGGCGTACGGCAGGTGCATGGCGTCGCCGGCCACCATCGGCACCGGCCGGGCAGCGCCGGCCTGCAGCATCCCCTTCGAGAAATCGGTTGCGACGCACCACGCGCCGCTACGCGCCAGTTCGACCGTGGAGACCCCGGTTCCAGCCGCGAGGTCCAGGACCTTCTCCCCCGGCTTCAGGTTCAACGCAGCGCGGGTCAGCTTCCGCCAACTGCGATCCTGACCGAACGACAGAACGGTGTTGGTGATGTCGTACCGACGGGCGACGCCGTCGAACATCGAGGCGACCTCGTGCGGTTCCTTCTCGAGGGTGGCACGTGAACTTGTAGGCACACGATCGAGTTTAGCCGCCGCCGGGATCAGGCCGTTCTCAGCGACCGCTCGCGCTGCCACCCGAGGACGTCGCCGTAGTGGCCGAGCAACTCGTCGCAGATCGCGGGCCAGGTGCGGTGCAGCACCGACGTGCGCGCGGCCTCACCGAACCGGGCACGCATGACAGGCGAGGCCAATGCCGCCACGGCGCTCGGCAGCAATTCGCAGAATCTGTCGACGGGCAACAGGTAGCCGTTGCGGCAGTGCGCCACCAGGTCGCGTGGGCCTCCGGCGTCGGGACCGATCACCGGGACCCCGCTGGCGAGTGCTTCCTGGACGGCTTGGCAGAACGTCTCGTGCTCGCCGGGGTGAACGAAGACGTCGAAGCTTGCGTACGCCTGCGCCAACTCGTCGCCGCCGAGCTGGCCGGTGAAGATCGCCGTCGGCATCAGCTTCTCGAGAGCGCCCCTGTCCGGACCGTCGCCGACGATCACCACCTGCACGTCGTCGGGCAGCGCGGCGAGTCGTTCGACGTGCTTCTCCGGCGCGAGCCGCCCGACGAACCCGACGATCAGCCTGCCGTCGGGCGACCACTGCGTACGCAGCGCCTCCCGGCGCGACGACGGCGCGAAACGGACGGCGTCGACGCCTCGGGCCCAACGGTGGACCCGCGGAACACCGTGCAGTTCGAGTGCCTCGACGGCCGAGCTCGACGGGGCCAACGTCCGTGCCGCTCCGCGGTGAACCCGACGTGTCCACCGCCATGCCGCACGGGATGTCAGACCGAGGCCGTAGCTTTCGGCGAACCCTGCGACGTCGGTCTGGTAGACCGCCACCGCGGGCACACCGAGGCGGCCGGCCGCTGCGAGTCCGCCCGCACCGAGCAGGAACGGAGACGCGAGATGAACGACGTCCGGAGCGAATTCACGGATCGTCGCCGTCAGGCCCGGGCCGGGCACGCCGACAGGAAGCGAGCTGATCCTGGGGACCATGACGGCCGGTACTCGATGGACCGGTACGCGATCGTGCTCGATCGAGGCTCGCGGTTTGCCCGCTGGATTGTCCGGAGCGACGACCATGGCGTCGTGGCCGGTGCGCTGGAGATGTTCGAGAACTCGAAGCACCGAATTCGTGACGCCGTTCATGTTGGGTAGGAACGATTCCGCAACGATGGCTACTCGCACGATCCTCAGTGTGGAGTCGGACTCGGACCATCCGGCAGCGCCGACGTTACGAGCGGGCGAAGTTCGCGCTAATGCTGCGCGGCGTCACGCAAGTGTCCCGGCGCGAGACGACGATGGATCCGCGAGAGCCGTCGTCCACCGCCTGACCCACGATCGCCCATGGTGCGATGAATTGCCCGATACTTTCTTCGATTGCCGCATTCCCGTCGATGCGCGGAGTATCGGGCAATACGACCCGCTCGGCCGATCAGGAAGCCGACGTCTCCCGCCGCCGGAGAAGGAACAACACTCCACCCGCGACGATCCAGGTCCCGCCGATGACCGAGCCGGCGGGAACGAGCGCGACGCTTGCGTCACGGCCGGCCACACGGACGAGATCAGGATCTTCGCGCGCGTACTCCACGTCGATGCGTTGTCCTGCAATGAGATTGGTTGGGTACAGCACACCCAGTTGGGGATTGTGGGTGACACCGTCCGGGGTCACGAAGCTGACTGCGGAACGCAACTTTCCCGCCGACAGCACTTCCGCCGTCGCGCGTCCCTCGTCCGAGGTGATGGTGCGATCGTTCTGCCACGCCGCGACCACCAACAGGAACGCCAGAACGGAAATCCCGGTAGCGACGATCAGGACGGAGATCCGCGCTCGATGCGTGACTTTCGGGGTGCTCACGCCGATAAACGTTACTGTGCGCCCACCGGCTCGCCTCTTTAGGTAGCGTCTGCTGGCATGTCTCGCGACTTCGAGTTCACGATCGTCTCCGAGTACCCTCCCGCCGACGTCCACGAAGCACTGACCAGTGAAGATCAGTGGCTGGCGCGGTTCGAGAAGGCCAAGAAGACCGACGGATACGAAATGATCCGCCACGAGGACGGCGCCTTCACCGTCGACATCTCCGAGGAGGTCGGCACGTCCGAGCTGCCGGGGTTCGTCAAGAAGGTCATCAAGGGCAAGTTGCTGATCACCCGCACCGACCATTGGGGGCCACTCGACGGCGATGCAGCCGACGGCACCCTCGCGGGCGGCTCGTCGTCGTTGCCTGCGAAGGTCGAGGGCACGTTGGCGCTTCGACCCGACGGTGACGGGTCGATCCTGACGGTGCGCGGCCGCTCGACCGTCAAGATCCCTCTGATCGGCGGCAAGATCGAGTCGCTCATCAACGACATGATCAAAGACATGGTCGACCAGGAAACCCGCGAGACCGTCGAGTGGGCCGAAGCGAGAGACACCGACTGACCGAACTCCTACAGCCGAGCGCGAATCCCGGCGTGCAGTTCACGTAGGCCGGAGCGTTCGGTCGTCACTTCGAGTACCCGGATGCCGGCAGGAGTGGAGCCTGCGGAACGACCATGGGGATCAGGAGTGGAGCCTGCGGAACGACCATGGGGAGCAGGAGTGGAGCCTGCGGAACGACCATGGGGATCAGGAGTGGAGCCTGCGGAACGACCATGGGGAGCAGGAGTGGAGCCTGCGGAACGACCAAGAGGGGCGGGAGCGGGGCCGGCGAGAGCGTCGGCCAGTTCGGTCACGTCGACGCGGGAGTGCGGAATTCGGTAGGCCGCGCAGAGGGCAGCGAGATCCATGCCGTGCGGGGTTCCGAAGACACGCTCGAATGCACCGGCGTACTGCGGATCGCCCTGTTCGAGCAGTTCGAAGATGCCGCCGCCGTCGTCGTTGGCGACGACGATCGTCAAGTCCTCCGGCCTCGGCTCACCGGTACCGATGAGCAGGCCCGACGCGTCGTGCAGGAACGTCAGGTCACCGAGCAACGCGATGGTGCGTCCGGGGCTCGTCAGTGCCGCACCGACCGCCGTCGACACGGTGCCGTCGATTCCGGCGACGCCGCGGTTGGACCGGACCCGGACTCCCGGCGTCGGATACGCCACGAGTGCGGCGTCGCGCACCGGGTTGGATGCTCCGAGCAGCAGTTGGTCACCGTCCCGCAACGAGGACATGACCGTTGCGGCGACGTGGAGGCCGGTGGGTTTCGGGTGCGCCGCCAGCTGGTCCCGCACGGCGATGTCGGCGCGCGCGGACAGTTCGCCGCAGCGTGCGAGCCATCCCTCGCTCGGGCTTCCCGTCACCACAGCCCGCGTTCCGGTGGCCAGAACGTTGCCGGAGACGTCGGGCCACCGCGGACCCGTCGTGATCGCGAAGACGTCGACATCGGGGTTGGCGAGGAGGGCGGAGACCGGGCGATGAAGCGTCGGGCGGCCGGTGATGATCGCCTGCTTCGGCCGCAGTTGTGCCAGCGCGAGCGGATGCAGCGGCAGCCCGTGCAGCGGAGCTGTGGGTTCGGCGACGGTCGGCAACCCCGCCAACTCCGGCCGCAGGGCAGCGCCGTGCCCGGAGACGACGACGGTGTCGATCGACAGATCGATGTCGACGGGTACGTCGAGCGTCGCCTGCTGGGTCGTCGTCCAGGCGGACCCGTCCACACGGCCCGCGGGTGCGGCGGTGGCGTCGGCGAGATCGGGCACGAGGGGCTCGCGCAGTGGGATGTCGAAGTGGACGGGGCCGGCGTTTCCCGACCTGGTTCCGCGGGACGCGGCAAGGACACGGCACACGGCGCTGCGCCACTGACTGTTCTGCGAATCGGTCTCGGCGAGCCCGAGGCTGATGGTCGCGCGCACCTGACTGCCGAACAGCCCGAGTTGTTCGACGGTCTGGTTGGCGCCGGTCCCGAGCATTTCGTACGGGCGGTTCGCGCTGAGCACGATCAGCGGTAGGCGGGAGTAGTTGGCTTCGAGTACCGCGGGGCCGAGGTTGGCGACGGCGGTGCCCGACGTCATCACCACCGGTACCGGGGCACCGCTGCCGAGAATCAGGCCGATCGCGAGGAACCCTGCAGTCCGTTCGTCGATGCGCATGTGCAAGCGAAGCCGTCCGTCGGCGTCGGCTTGCTGCAGAGCGAACGCGAGCGGCGCGTTCCGCGAGCCCGGGCAGAGCACGACGTCTCGAACACCACCGCGGACGAGTTCGTCGACGACAGCTGTGGCCTGAGCACTGGACGGGTTCACCACTTCAGATTGTCAGATTCTCGCGTCGGCGCCCTAGTCGGCCCGCATGTGTCCTGTTTGACACCATGGAGCAGTGAGAACTGTCTTCGATCCGTCCGAGATGCCGCCCGGCGGCTTCTATCCCCTGCTCACAGCGTCCGTGGTGCCGCGTCCGATCGCCTGGGTCTCCACGGTGTCCGCCGACGGTGTGGCCAATCTCGCGCCGTACAGCTTCTTCTCGGTGTCCTCGTCCAACCCGCCCGTCGTGCAGTTCACGTCCGTGGGCCGCAAGGACAGCCTGCGGAACATCGAGGCGACGGGCGAGTTCGTGATCAACGTGGCCACCGACGCGATGGTGGAGCAGATCAACGCGTCCTCGGCCGGCTACGAGCACGGCGTCAGCGAGCTCGAGGAGCTCGGTATCGCGAGCGAACACAGCGAGAAGGTGGCCCCGCCCCGCGTCGCGGACTCACCCATCGCGATCGAGGCGACGCTGCACCGAATCGTCGAGGTCGGGGACTCCTTCGTCGTCATGGGCCGCGTCGTCGCCCTCGCCGTCCGGACCGATGCCCTCGCCGGCGACGGGCTGCCGTCGTTCGCCGCCGTCGCCCCGGCCAGTCGACTCGGCCGCAACGAATGGGGTCTTCCTCCCGAGGTTCGTCTGCTCGATCGACCCGGGCGTCCCGCGACCACGGACTGAGGCACAGGTCATACAGTTCTAGTCATGCCCGATGCTCGAAAAGGTCATGCAGTGCTTCCCGAGATCGGCGAGATGGGTCGTCAGGCCTACGCCTCGCTCCGATCACGGCCTACGCCACGTGCCGAACGCTACGAACTCGGCAGGCAGTTGCGTGACAAGGTCTCCCGCGAGTCGATGGGCGACTGGACTCCGCCCGCGGATCGCTACGACCCGATCCGCCAGATCGAGTTCTCCCACGACGGTCGAATCGACTGGCTGATCCCGGTGCGGGCCGAACGGATGGTGGAGTCGCCGTACGGGTTCCTGCGCGGCACCGCCATCGTCATGGCCCGAGACGTGGCGCTGCTGCCGTCGACCGGCATCAATCCGGTGATCAGCGGAGACTCACATCTCGGCAACTTCGGTTTCTACGCATCTCCCGAGCGTGATCTGGTGATCGACCTCAACGATTTCGACGAGGCGCACCCCGGCGGCTGGGAATGGGATCTCCGACGCCTCGTCGCGAGCATCTGGGTGGCGGGCCGCCAGAACGGGCGCACCGAGGCCCAGTGCGAGGAAGCCGTCGCGGCATGTGTGCGGGCGTACCGTGTCGAGGTGTCACGCCTGGCCGACGAGCCGCTGATGTCGCGGTCGTTCCAGCGGCTCACTGCGGAGAAACTGCAGGCCGACGCCACCGAGGGTTCGCTGCGCAAGGAGATCAAGCGGGCCACGAAGAAGGCTCGCCGGCGCACCAGCGACCGCGTCCTTCCCCGGTTCACCGAGGAACACGAGGGCACCCGCAGGCTGGTCGAGGAGCCCCCGATCACCACCCGCATCTCGGCCCGCGACGAGGATCTCCTGGCCGAGGGGCTGGACGAGTATCTGACGACGCTCTCCCCGCACTGGCGTCGGGTGCTCGGTGGGTACACGCTCATCGACGTCGCGCATCGAGTCGTCGGCGTCGGAAGCGTCGGGCTGCGGGCGTACGTGGCGCTGCTCGAGGGATCGAGCCCGGACGACGTGGTGTTCCTGCAGCTCAAGCAGGCGAGGCGTTCGGTGTTGGCGCCGTACGTGCACGGCAAGGATGCGTGGCACGCGCATCAGGGGCAGCGGGTGGTGGAGTACCAGCAGGATCTGCAGACGGTGAGCGATCCGCTGCTGGGGTGGACGACCATCGACGGCAGGCAGTACTACGTGCGGCAGTTCCGGAACATGAAGGGCACGATCGACCTGGGTTCGATCGATGCTCCGGCCCTCGTGGACTACGCGGGAGTGGTCGGTCGACTGCTGGCCAAGGGCCATGCGCGTACCAGTGGTGCGTCGATGATCGCCGGTTACGTGGGCACGTCCGACACGCTCGATGTCGCTCTGTGCAGGTTCGCCCGGCTGTACGCCGATCAGACCGAGGCCGATCACGCGTTGCTCGTCGACGCCGTTCGCCGGGGCCGCTTCGCGTTGTGAGTGGAACTGTTCTGAGTGGAACTGTAGGCCCTGGCCTACTGGGAGCGGAGCCTGCGGAGTGACCCGCCGGTTCCGCTCCACTCACGTGAGGCTCAGGCGGCGTACTTGGTGACCAGCGCGCCCAGACGCGGGAGTGCCTCGGCAACGTTCTTCTGCGCAGAACCGCGCAGGCTGCCGTAGAACTTCTTCACGACGCTCTTGTCGGTGTCCTCGATGCGCGAGTCCGTCACCGACAGCAGCGCGTTCGACACCTGGTCCGAGTTCGCGACGAGGTAGTCGGAGAACGTCCCGGTGGGCGCGGCGTTGTAGGACTGCCAGAACGGCTCGAGCTGATCGACGAAATCGGGCCACAGTGTCTCGACGGCCTTTTCGATGTACGACGGTCCGACCTTCTTGACGGCTCCGTAGCCGCCCTTGACCGCCAGGCCACTGGCGCCCTTCTTGTCCGACACCTCGGCGTCGATCAGCGCCAGGACGTCGGGCAGCAGAACATCGCGCTTCGACTCGTCGAGCAACGATTCCCTGAGTGCAGCAACCACTTCGAATTCCTCCCGGAGGTTCAGTTTCTTCCTTCGAACCGGGGAAGACTACCGCAGGTAGGTGTATGTTCGCCGAACTCGCTCGTGCCACCACTGCACCCGCTCGGGTGCGGCGGCGAGTGCCGTCAACCTGTCCGGATCGGGTTCGACGGGCACGGCCGCGATGGTTCCGTCCACGATGTCGTGCCCGTCCGCGACGTCACCGGTGAACAGGCTTCCGGTCCCGAGGCCACACGCGAACTCCAGCCTGGGGATCGCGGCCGCAGCGGCGAGACCCGACGCCATCCCCACCGCGGAGTCGAGTGCACTCGACACCACGACGGGCACCCCGTACTCCTCGAGTTCACCGGCGAGCTCGAGGAGCGCCCGCATGCCGCCGAGCGGCGCGACCTTGACGACGGCGACGTCCGCTCCGCCTGCGCGGACCACCCGCAGCGGGTCCTCGGCGCGTCGGATGCTCTCGTCGGCCGCGATGCGCACTCCGGGAAGAAGGCGTCGTAGTTCGACGAGCTCGGCGACCGTCGCGCAGGGCTGTTCCACGTACTCGAGGTCGCCGTCCTCCAGCAGCGCCGAGATGGCAGTCACCGCCTGCGGGACGGTCCACCCGCCGTTGGCGTCCACTCGGACGTGTGGAACGAGCGCGCGGACGGCTCGAACCCGTGCGACGTCGCCTGAGACGCTCGTCTCGAAACCGACCTGGCCTTTCTCGGCGACCTTGACCTTGGCGGTGTCGACGCCGGGGTACCGGGCCAGGATGCCGGGAACCTCGTCGGGGGTGACGGCGGGGACTGTTCCGTTGACGCGGACGCGTTCGCGATACGGCTGGGGAGGTCCGTCCCACGCTGCTTCGACGGCCGAGCGCAGCCAGTTCGACGATTCGGCGTCGTCGTATTCGACGAAGGGTCCGAACTCGCCCCAGCCGGCGGGCCCGCGGAACACCACCACTTCGCGTGTCGTGATGCCGCGGAACTTCGTGCGCATCGGCAGGGACAGCACGTGTGAGGACGCGAGAAGCTCCTCGAGAGGCGGTGTCACGGCTGGCCCTCGAGAAGTTGCACCATCAGGGCGTCGGAGTCCGCGAGTACGTTTCCGTCGAGGTCACGCAGGACGGCACTGATGAACGTCTTGCGGCCCTCCACTCGGTCGACGCTGCCCTCGACCACGAGTTCGGTGTTCAGTGGGGTGATCTTGCGGTAGTTGATGTGCAGGTATGCGGTTCGGCTGATCGGGCGTCCGTACGCGTGCTGGATCAGCCCGAACATCTCGTCGAACAGCAGCGGGAGTGTTCCTCCGTGCGCGGCGCCGTTCCCACCCAGGTGATAGCGGCGGAACACGCCTCGGCTGCGCACGCCTTCCGCGTCGAATTTCTCGATGCGCCACGGCAGCATCAGCAGTGATCCGCGGCCCGGCAGACGGATGGCCCGCCCCGCCGGAGATTCGCCTTCGGGAACTTGGAACGGGGCAAGTTCGGCGTTCATCGCCTCGACCTGCTCGGCGAGCTTCTCGGTCAGTTCCGGAGTGGGAGCGGTACTGACGGCGAGGTCCTGCAGCGTCCGCAGCGCCTCGACGAGGCGTCCCCACTCGGGGCCGACGTTCGCGGGGGTGAACTTCGGGAATCCGCCGTGGTGGGAGTACTCGTCCTGGCGTGCGTCTTCACTCATCTCTGCACCGTATCGTGCGGTCCGAAGCACTGGCTCTATCGTGGCCCAGGTGACCTTTACTCCTTCGCTCTGGCAGCCGGTTCCCGGGTTCGACGACCTCACCGACATCACCTATCACCGCCACGTCACCGACGACACCGTGCGGATCGCGTTCGACCGTCCCGAGGTCCGAAACGCGTTCCGGCCCCACACCGTCGACGAGCTGTATCGCACGTTGGAACACGCGCGCGTCAGCTCGGACGTCGGCACGGTGCTCCTCACCGGCAACGGACCGAGCCCGAAGGACGGTGGCTGGGCGTTCTGCTCGGGCGGAGATCAGCGCATCCGTGGACGCAGCGGCTACCAGTACGCCGAGGGAGACACGGCGGACACCGTTGACAAGGCCCGGGCCGGACGGTTGCACATCCTCGAGGTGCAGCGCCTGATCCGGTTCATGCCCAAGGTCGTCATCTGTCTGGTCAACGGCTGGGCTGCGGGCGGAGGCCACAGCCTGCACGTCGTCTGCGACCTGACGCTCGCGAGCCGCGAGCACGCGCGGTTCAAGCAGACCGACGCCGACGTCGGCAGTTTCGACGGAGGTTACGGCAGTGCGTACCTCGCGAAGATGGTGGGACAGAAGTTCGCTCGCGAGATATTCTTCCTCGGCGACACGTACACGGCCGAGGAGATGCATCGAATGGGCGCAGTCAACCGCGTCGTCGATCACGACGAACTCGAGAACGTGGCCATCGAGTGGGCCGCGAAGATCAACGCCAAGTCTCCGCAGGCGCAGCGGATGTTGAAGTACGCGTTCAACCTTCAGGACGACGGCCTGGTCGGCCAGCAGCTCTTCGCCGGTGAGGCGACGCGTCTGGCGTACATGACCGACGAAGCCGTCGAGGGCCGCGATTCGTTCCTTCAGAAGAGGGATCCGGACTGGTCGCCGTTCCCCCGCTACTTCTAAAGGTTTCATGTCCGTTTCTCGAAATCCCCTCACGCATCGACGCCGCGCACCGGACAGTGCGTGGTCGTCGGTGACGTCGTGGTTTCTGCAGAAGCACGACTACGAGTGGATGCGCGAGTTCCAGAACTCGCGGCCGTCGGGAAAGATCGTTCGGATCATCGTCGCCCTGTCGATGATCAACATCAGTGCGATGTCGTTCACGTCGCTGTTCGCGATCGGCGGCCCGACGGGTACCGCGGCGACTGCGCTGACGTTGACGCTGTGCACCGTCAACCTGATCATCGCTGCACTGTGGGTACTGCGGCCGTTCCCCGGGCGTCTCGGCGTGGTGTCGTTCGCGATCTACTCCGACCTGGGCGTCGCCGCCGCGCTGTCGGTCCTCGATCTCCGTAACGCGCTGCTCGGCTGTGTCCTGTACGCAGTGATCGGTGCGTTCGTGACGTTCTTCCTCAGCCCGCGCTGGGTGGTGGCGCACCTGATCTTCGCCTCCGGAATCGCGATCGGCTTCGCAGTCGCGATCTACGTGCGCGGCGACATGGACACGATCACCCTGCTCGTCCAGACCGACGTGGTGCTGCTCGGCATCATGAGTGTGCCCGTCACGTCGCACATCTTCCTGACGACGCTGTCCGCCGACGCGCGGAGTTCCAAGCTCGACCCACTGACGGGCCTGCTCAACCGTCGGGGTCTCGACGCCGCCCTCGAGGACCTGTGGCCGCGGGGACGCCGCGAAGGTCAGTGCGCTGCGGTGATCGTCGTCGACATCGACAACTTCAAGTCGGTCAACGACATCCACGGCCACGACGAGGGTGACGCGGTGATCTGCCGCGTCGCCGAGCGCCTCACCATGCACGTGTCGCGGTACGGAGCGCTGGGACGCACGGGCGGTGAGGAGTATCTGGCTGCGGTGGTGACGTCGAGACTGCACATCGACGCGCTTATCCACGGAATCAGGCGTGCCCTGCACGGTGAGGGCGATTCCGTTCCGGTCACCGTCAGCGTCGGCGCCGCGATTCTGTACGCCGAGTCCCCGCTGTGGACGACGAGCACGGACACGGTGAACACTGCGTCGAGAGTGGCCGACTCGATGATGTACGAGGCCAAAGCGTCCGGGGGCAACCGAGTGGTCACCACCCTCATCTGACCGTGTGCCGATCGACACCGTGCTTGATTGACACCGTGCCTGATTGAAACCTGACGAAGCGGCAATACACCGATCATGACGCCCGACCGCCAGACCCCGTCTCCCGAACACCGACGACCGGACGGACTGTCCGACGACACCGTCGCTGCCGTCGGCAAGGTCTCCGAGGCACTCGAGACGATCGAACGCGCCCGCGGTCACCTGTACTCGTTCCACCAGCTGATGGGACACGCGGACCTGCAGCTCGGCGAGGCCGTCGATGCGCTGCGAGATGCCGGCAACACGTCGGCAGCCGACCGACTGTCGGAGGAGATGATCGGTCGCAACGCGATCGACGGCAGGTGGTCGTTCCAGATCGTGGAGGAGTTCGACGATCTCTACTGGTCGGCGTTCCGGCAGCACGAGAAGCAGACGAGGGACGAACTGCAGGAAGGGAAGCGACACGTCTTCGAGGCGGAAATGAAGGAGTCGCGGCGCACACACGAAAAATCGGGCCACGAAGCAACGCCCTGATGCTCACACACGTCGTGCAGGCTGTGGTATCGATGAGGCTGTGGTATCGATGAGGCGTGGAGATACTCAGCGGCCGAACGATCCTGCGTCCAGTCGACTACGAGAAGACTCTCGCGTTCTACCGAGACGGCCTCGGGCTCGCCGTGCATCGCGAGTACGGGGCGGGGACGGTGTTCTTCGCCGGGCAGTCGCTGATCGAGATCGCGGCTCACGGTAGTTCGGGCTCGGCGCAGGTGTTCGACGGGGCGCTGTGGCTGCAGGTCCGCGACGCGGAGGCCGCTGCCGACGAGCTTCGTGGTCGGGGCGTCCCGATCGAGCGTGACGCGAAGCAGGAGTCGTGGGGCCTGATCGAGATGTGGCTTCGTGATCCGGACGGGGTGCCGATCGTTCTGGTGGAAATTCCTGCGGACCATCCGCTCAGGCGGGACACGCGGGGCTGACGCCGGGTCTCACGACCGTGTCGCGGCGACGACCCTGCGCACGGCTGCTGCCGACTGGGGCCGCGACCACAGAAACCCCTGTGCCAGAGTGCAACCCAGCTCCAGTGCGACGTCTGCCTGAGCTCGCGTCTCGATGCCTTCGATGATCATGACCAGACCGAGGTCGAGGGCGACGGTGGACAGGGCACGCAGCAGTGCCCGCCCGCGGGGGGTGTCGATGTACTTCGTCAGGTGTCCGTCGATCTTGATACCGTCGGGCTCGAACGTGACGAGGCGTTCCAACGAAGACCAGCCGGAGCCGAAATCGTCGAGCAGCACCCGGAATCCGAGCGCGTGCACATCGTCGATGTGTCTGCGGATGAGCGGTCCGTCGCTGACGGACGACGTCTCGGTCAGTTCCAGCGAGATCGAGCTCGGCGCGACGGAAGACATGGCGACGGCGCTCTGCAACTGAGCGACGGCGTCGGGGTGCGCGAGGTGGCGACCGGACAGGTTGACGCTCAACCTCAGGTCCGGTCGTGTCGTATGCCAGGCTTCCGCTTCTTTCACCGCGAGGCGCAGTACTTCGAGATCGATGTCGATGATCAGTTCACTCGACTCCGCGAACGGCACGAAGTCGGCGGGCGAGACGAGGCCTTTCCGCGGGTGGTGCCAGCGTGCCAGTGCCTCGAACCCGATGATCTCCCCGGTGCGCAGATCCACGACGGACTGAAACCACGGCACGATCTGGCCCGCATACAGCGCACCCGCAAGGTCGTGGTCGTTGTCGAGCTTCGCGGCCGTCGACCCGACTCTGCGATGCAGATCCAGCTGTTCTTCCAGGACGGACCCGTACTGCTCGAGCTCCTGCAGCTGACTGTCGCTGAGCTCGCGGGGCATCCTGTCGAGCAGACACAAGGTGCCGATGACCAATCCTTCACGCCCGCGCAGCGGAACCGACGCGTAGGACGCGACCCCGTTCTGGTCGAGAATGTTGCGTTGCCGCACCGTGGCGTCGACGCGATTGCGGGTGAACACGGCGGCCTTCTCACTGCGGACGACGTCGTCGCACAGGGTGTCCGAGCGTTCGACCGTCGACACCGGCGGCCCGCCGATGTTGACGAGCGTGTACTGGGTTGTCTCGTCGAGGACGTTGAGCTGGGCGATGGCGAAGCCGACACTGCGTGCCGCGAGCTCCACCGTCGACCGCAACGCCGGGGTGGTCGCCTCGAGATCGAGATACCGGCGGGCGGAATCGCTCTGCCTGCGAGCCTGCGGCCGACGGGCAGCCGAGGACGGATCGTGCTCCATCGTCGTCTCCTGTCCCGCAGTCCCGGCCCTGCTGTTCGAGCCTTCTCGAAATCCGGCCGCACGTCAGCTTAGCGTCGGATTCCGGTCACACCGCCCGAACCCTGCCGATCACACCGACGGAATTCGGGTGTGAAGCAGTCTCCGCCGCAGAACAGCGGCCGCGAGACGCATCCCGTCGGGCGTGGGAGCGGGATCGTCGCCGTAGACGAGGAGGCCGAGCGCCGCCAGATCCTGCAGAACGTCGTCGCCGAGGGGTAGATCCTTGTCGGCAGCGTCGGGGCCGCCGACGTGCGACCACCCCTCGGCGGCCAACAGCTCGGTCACCAGAGGAGACGGATCGTCCGAGCAACTGCCTCGAGCGACGTCCGCCAACACGACCTCGGCCGCGATGGACTCCGGGTGGTACTCGGCGCCGACGAGCCGTTCGACGAGCGTCGACCACAACCGATCGGCGCTCATCTCCTTGGCGCGTGCCGTCGGCAGCAGGCGACCGTGGCGTTTCCGGACCAGACCCAACCGGAGCAGGAGTCGTCGGACACGGAGGACGGGCTCGGTTCCTCGTTCGTCGCCGACGGGAAACGGCCATTCCCGCGGTGTCCACAGTGTCCCGAGTGCCTGTTCGACGACCGGAGCGGGGAGATACCCCTTGTCGGTCAACGTGATTCCGTCGCCGACGATGGCGAGCATGCCTTCGAGTCGCCGGACGCAGCCGTAGGCCGGGGCGATCGCGTCGTGCAGCGCGGTGTTCAGGTCTCGGTAGAGCTCGACGCGCGGCGGGCTGTACCTCGTCCAGAGTGCGATCCGATGGTCGAGCAGTTGCTCGAGCAGAACACCACCGGCACGCTCGGATCGGAGGACCGAGTCGGTGATCCGTCGACGTTTCGCGGCGACCGCCGAGTCCCGCAGAGGCTTGCCGTCGATACCGGAGGACTGGAATTCTCCTGCGACGGTAGCGACTTCGAGGGTTTCTCCGATGAGGTCGACCATGGCGCGTTCGGCCCCTTCCGGAACGTCCTGCCAGGTGATCAGGTCGCTGTCCTCGGGTGCGACACCCGAGGCGTTCACGGCGCGTTCGACGCGTTCCTGCCGACTGCCTTCGTCGGTGGTCGTCAGTAGCTCGCGCGTCCGTTCGCTGCGCGCGATGTCGGCGTACCGGGCGTGCCCGAGCCGATCGAGAAGTTCTGCGAGCGCTTCCGCGATGTCCCACGCACGATCCGGGTCCCCCACCGATTCGCCGAGGTAGGACCACAGAAACGTCTGCACCGAGATCTGCGTCGGACCGCCGGGTGGCGAGACCGCACGCAGCCCCTCCCATCCCAGCGCCGCATCCGCTGCCGACGCAGGGTCGACGGAGTCCAGATACGACAGGGCTGCGGCCACTGCGTCGTCGATCTGCATGCCGTCCACTGTCCCACAATCGTGCGGTCCGACCCGCCTTCGGAGCCGAGTGACGCACGCCTCTCACAAATCAGGCAATTAGTGCAAAAAGGTGAACGGAAGATGAACCAGAGGCGTCGTCGAAGAACCCGAGAAGAACACTCTGAGCAAAATTATCCCAACGGGCACTCGGTACCCCACACTTCCAAGACGTGAGCGCAGAATTCCTCGTACTTCTCGTGGTGGTCGTAACGGCACTGGCCTTCGACTTCACCAACGGTTTCCACGACACCGCCAACGCCATGGCGACGTCCATCGCGACCGGGGCACTCAAGCCCAAGGTTGCCGTCACGTTGTCCGCCGTCCTCAATCTCGTCGGCGCCTTCCTGTCCGTCGAGGTGGCCGCCACCGTGGCCAAGGGCATCGTCAACCTCGGCGACACCGGCGGACAATCCCTCCTGACCATCATCTTCGCCGGCCTCGTCGGCGGCATCCTGTGGAACCTCGCGACGTGGCTCCTCGGAATCCCCTCGAGCAGTTCCCACGCTCTGTTCGGCGGCCTCATCGGCGCCACCATCGCCGGCCTCGGCACCTCCGGTGTCGTGTGGGACGGAGTCTGGAGCAAGATCGTCCTTCCGGCCGTCCTCGCGCCGGTCGTCGCAGGCCTCGTCGCCGCCGTCGGAACCTGGGGTGTCTACCGCATCACGAACGCCATCCCGGAGAAGAACAAGGAACGTGGATTCCGTTGGGGCCAGATCGGTTCCGCCTCACTCGTGTCGCTGGCCCACGGAACCAACGACGCACAGAAGACCATGGGGGTCATCTTCCTGGCGCTCGTCGCCTACGGAACCGTGACGCCGGACTCGGAGATGCCCCTGTGGGTCAAGGTCACCTGCGCACTCGCCATCGCGCTCGGTACTTATCTGGGCGGCTGGCGTGTCATTCGCACGCTCGGCAAGGGACTCGTCGAGATCGCGTCACCGCAGGGCATGGCGGCGGAGTCGTCCTCGGCAGCAATCATCCTGACCTCCAGCCACCTCGGACTTCCTCTGTCGACGACGCAGGTCGCGACCGGATCGATTCTCGGATCCGGCATCGGCAAGCCGGGAGCTCAGGTCCGCTGGGGTGTCGCCGGCCGCATGGCCGTCGCCTGGGTCATCACCCTTCCTTCAGCGGGCATCGTCGGAGCCGTCTGCTGGTTCCTCGCTCACATCGTCGGCGGCCTGCCCGGAATTCTGCTGGTGTTCGCCATCCTCGTCGCACTGTCGGCGCTGATGTACATCCGCTCGCGCCGCCAGCCCGTCGACCCCGACAACGTCAACGCCGAGTGGGACGGCGGCCTGATCCCGGCCGACGAGAACACCCCGAGCAAGGTTTAGGACTGACATGGAAACCCTCACCCACACCCTCGATTCGCTCTGGCAGGTAGTGCTCGTCGGACTGCTGCTCGGTGCAGGACTGCCCGCCATCTTTGCTCTGGGGCTCAGAGCACTCTCCACCGGCGACATCGCCGAGGACGGCACCGTCCGCGCTCGCCCGGCCGCGGCCACCGCAGCCGGCATCCTGTGCTTCGCCGTCGTCGTCGTCGCCATCGTCGCGGGAATCCTCTTCATCATGAAGAACTTCCTGGACAGCACCTTCGGCATCTCCGTCTTCTGAGAGGCATGACCATGACCGAGACAGCAACCTTCCCGGCGTCGGTGCTTCAGTGGCTGCGCGCGGGCTACCCGGAGGGCGTTCCACCGAAGGATCGTTTTCCTCTGGTGGCGCTGCTTCGCAAGGCGGCACTGACCGATGCTCAGGTCCACGAAGTCGTGCTCGGCCTCGTCGCACCCAACGGCGGCGCGCTCGAGGACGGTGCCATCACCAACTCCGAGATCACCGACTACATCCGCGAACTCGTCGACCACGAGCCGACGGCAGACGACATCGCCCGCGTCTCGGCGAAGTTGGCTTCGGGCGGTTGGCCTCTCGCGGAACGCCCCGGGTTCACCCCAGAGTGACGGACGGTGGGGTGTGATGGCTGTGCCCTCGTTTCTCCAGTCGATTCTGGAGTGGCTTCGAGCGGGGTATCCGGAAGGTGTGCCGGATGCGGATTACGTTCCGCTACTGGCTCTTCTGACCAGGCGGTTGACCGAGGACGAGATCCAGGCCGTCGTGGATGCGCTCATCGCGGGAGGTCAGTTGCCCGCCGACAAAGCGGGTATCGCCGTCGTCATCACGAAGGTCACCAACGAGATGCCTCGCGAGGAGGACATCTCGCGAGTTCGATCGAAGCTGGCTGCGGGCGGTTGGCCATTGGCGGATCCGTTCACGATCTAGGATTTCGCCTGTGAGCGTGCTCGAAGAACTGAAGATCCCCACCGGCGACGCCGCGGCAGACATCCTGCCGCGGCTCGTCGACGTTCTGGGTGGCTCGTCGCCCGCGGTGCTCCCGGTTCCCGCTTCGGATCCACGCGAGACGCAGAGGCTGCGCGACGCTCTGGCCCCGGGAACAGAGATCGAGGACGGCGCAGCGCTCGTCGTCGCCACTTCGGGTACGACGGGCACGCCGAAGGGCGCGATGCTGTCGGCGTCGGCGCTGCGCGCGAGCGGTGAGGCCACGGCGGTTCGGCTCGGTGGTCACGGATCGTGGCTTCTGGCACTGCCTGCGCATCACATCGCTGGGCTCCAGGTCCTGATGCGCAGTGTGTTGGCGGGCACCGATCCGGAGATCGTGGATGTCACAGGCGGGTTCGACACGTCGTTGCTGCCCGACGCGATCGGGCGGATGCGCGGTCCTCGATACACCTCACTGGTGCCGACGCAGTTGGTCAAGGTTCTCGACGATGCGACGGCGACCGAGGCGGTCGCCTCTCTCGACGCAGTACTGCTCGGCGGTGCGGCGACACCGATTCCGTTGCGCGAGCGCGCTGTTGCCGCGGGTATTCGGCTGATCCGAACGTACGGGATGAGCGAGACCGCAGGCGGATGCGTCTACGACGGAGTTCCGTTGGACGGCACTCTGCTTCGTATCGACTCGGGACGAGTGGTGCTGGGTGGGAGCACGATCGCTCTGGGGTATCGAGGCATGCCGGATCACCCTGCGTTCGCCGAGCCCGGTTGGTTCCGAACCGACGACGCCGGGGCGGTCTCCGGCGGCGTGCTGTCCATTTCCGGGCGTCTCGACGAGGCGATCTCCACCGGTGGGCTCACCGTCGTACCTCAGGTGGTCGAGGCGGCTCTCGCGACGCATCCGCTGGTACGCGAGTGCGCAGTTCTCGGATTGCCGGACGAGCGACTCGGCCAGAAGGTCGTGGTGGCAGTGGTAGCCGATGGGCCACTGACACTCCACGATCTGCGTACCCACGTTGCCCCGACCCTGGATGCCACAGCCGCACCGCGGGAGCTGTATCTCGTGGACGCCCTCCCCACCCGCGGACCGGGCAAGCTCGATCGTGCCCGCCTGCGCGAGATACTGACCGCGTCGAGCCCGAGCCGGTGAAGTCGACCGCCCGGCGCACGGTGTGCAAGCATTTCCGGTCATGAGCACATTGGTTTGCTTTCACGCCCATCCCGACGACGAGGTCTTCACGACCGGTGGCGTCATGCGTCTCGCGGCGAACGCCGGCCACCGCGTCGTACTGGTGACGGCGACGGACGGAGCACTGGGCGAGTTCCCGGACGGCATTCTGTCCGACGGCGAGTCGCTCGCGGAACGCAGGAGGACCGAGTTGCAGAAGTCGGCCGACGCTCTCGGTGTCAGCCGAATCGTGCTGCTGCACTATGCGGATTCCGGCATGGCGGGCACTCCGCAGAACGATCTGGGCACGGCGTTCTGCAACGCCGACGTCGACGAGGCGGCAGGCCAGCTCGCGGCCGTGTTGGAGGAGGAGCGGGCGGATGTGTTGACCATCTACGACCCTCACGGTGGTTACGGGCACCCGGACCACATCAAGGTGCACGTCGTCGGGCTCCGGGCGGGCGAGCTGGCCGGCACGACGCACATCTACGAAACGACCACCAACCGCGATCACATGAAGCGGCTGATGGAGGCCAACCCCAATTGGTCGGACGACAGCACCCCGCCGGACGTGGAGAGCTTCGGTCTGCCGGAATCGGAGATCACGACCGTCGTCGACGTCAGCTCGGTGATGGATGCGAAGCGACGAGCAATGGAAGCGCACGAGACCCAGGTCGGCGATTTCGGCCCGTTCCTGCAGATGCCACCGGAAATACTGGCGAGTGTGTTCGGACGCGAGTGGTTCCGACGCGTCGGCGGTGGCCCGGGGCTGACGGAGACGGCACTACCGCTCTGACCGCGCGCACGGTGCAAGCGTCGTGCATGCACCGTGCAAGCGGCTGGGTTCACGCTGGTCGACATGAACCCAGCCATCGAGGCAGACGGCCTCGTCAAATCGTTCGGCGCACACCGCGCCGTCGACGGTGTGTCCCTCACCGTCCCCACCGGCTCCGTGTACGGAGTCCTCGGCCCCAACGGAGCAGGCAAGACCACCACCGTCCGAATGCTCGCGACTCTCCTGCGTCCCGACGCAGGTTCGGCGCGCATCTTCGGCCACGACGTCACCCGCGAGTCGACGGCTGTCCGGTCCCTCGTCGGTGTGACCGGGCAGTATGCGTCCGTCGACGAGGATCTTTCGGCGACGGAGAATCTGATCGTCTTCGCGAGGCTGCTCGGTCGTAGCCGGAGGGACAGCCGACTGAAGGCAGCCGAGCTGCTCGAGGAATTCGGTCTGACCGAGGCCGCGACCAAGCCGCTGAAGAACTTCTCCGGCGGTATGCGTCGACGCCTGGACTTGGCGGCGAGCCTCATCTCCTCCCCTCCACTGCTGTTTCTCGACGAACCGACCACCGGGCTCGATCCCCGCACCCGCGCTCAGATGTGGGACACGATCCGACGCCTCGTCGCCCAGGGATCGACGGTCCTGCTCACCACGCAGTACCTCGACGAGGCCGATCAGTTGTGCGACCGCATCGCGGTCATCGACCACGGCAAGGTCATCGCCGACGGCACGGCGGACGAATTGAAGTCCTCCGTCGGATCGTCGTCGTTGCAGTTGACGTTGCGTGAGCCGACACGGTTCGCCGAGGCGCGGTCCATCGTCGCCCAGCAGTTGGGAGTCGAAGTTCAGATCACCCCGGAATCGGGTCGTCTGACCGCACCCATGACCGATGCGTCGCAGACACCGGACATTCTGATTCGTCTGCGCGACAACGGTATCGATGTCGACGAGATCACCGTCACCAAACCCAGCCTGGACGAGGTCTTCATGACCATCACCGGCCGCGACGAAAACGAGGCAGCATGACCACGACAATCGACCGACCAGCCGCGGTACAACCGGACCTGAATCCGACGCGCCACATCTCGCTACGCCAGTCCTTCGCCCATTCGTTCACGATGGCGTACCGAGGACTGCTCAAGTTCAAGCACAACCCGGAGCAACTGTTCGACGTGGTGTTCCAACCCGTCATCTTCACGTTGATGTTCAGCTACATCTTCGGCGGCGCGATCAGCGGCGACGTGTCGAGCTACCTCCCGTTGATCATTCCCGGCATCCTCGCGCAAACGGTCATCACCACATCCGTCGTCACCGGTACGCAGTTGCGAGAAGACATGGACAAGGGCGTGTTCGACCGTTTCAAATCGCTTCCCATCGCGCGCATCTCACCGTTGGCCGGTGCGTTGACCGCCGATGTGGTGCGGTACTTCATCGCCACCGTCATCACGTTCGCGACGGGTTTCGCGATGGGCTACCGACCGGAAGGCGGTGCACTGGGCCTCGTCGCCGCGGGGGCTCTCGTGATCTTCTGCGCCTGGGCCATCAGCTGGATCTTCGCCCTGATGGGTGTCCTGATGAACAAGGCGTCGTCGGTGCAGGGCATCTCGATGCTCATCCTGTTCCCGCTGACATTTCTGTCCAACGCATTCGTTCCCGTGGACACGATGCCGGGCTGGCTGCAGGCATTCGTCAAGGTCAACCCTGTCTCGCACCTGGTCACCGCGGTGCGTGACCTGGCGAACAACGGCACCGTCGGCATGGACCTGGTGTGGTCGCTCGTCGGCGCGGCGGCTGTCGTCGTGATCGTCGCCCCGCTGACGGTCAAGGCCTACATGCGCAAGGCGTGAGCCTCAGAGCCGGAGCAGTTCGCACACTTCCGCGAGCGCTCCGGCTCGGCTCGTCGACTCGGTTCGTGTCAGTTCGGCATCGACGACGTCCGCGCCGAGCATGGCTCGGGCTGCGTCCAGGTGCCGATCGATCCGCATGGACGGGTAGTCCTGCCTCGCTCGAAGCTTGCGGGACAGGGCGATCAGCGAGACACCGCCGCCGGCGTCGCGCCCGGATTGCACCAGGTACGAGCCGAGCGCACACGCCACCGCACCCAGTTGCGGCAGATCCTGAAAACCAACCGGCCCCAACCGCAGCGAGGCCGCGGCGCCCAGATCGGCTGCCTGCGAGTCGATCTCACCGGTGGCGCCGTGCAGGGCGTGGGCGGCGACGGACGCGCTGGCGAGCATCGTGATGTACGGGTCGCCGCGTCGTTCCTCCTCGAACCGTGCACTGTCGATCGCCCGCCGGTACAGCAGTAGCCCGCTGGCGATCTTCCCTTCTGCCAGATCGGCTTCCGCCCGCGTCGCGCCGAGGGATACTGCCCGCTGATCCGCGTACTCGGCATCCGAGGACAACGCCGAGCCGGATCCGGAGCCCAACTCGGTGATTCGATCGAGCACGGCCCGCCCCTCGTCGACACGTCCGGCCGCGATCATCGACGCACCGGCGAATCCTCGGGTCTGCACCGATTCGTCGTAGGCGTGCATGTCCCACAGCAGATCCGCGGCGAGAGTGTAGTTCTCGATTGCGTCGTCCGCCGCTCCCGCCTGGCCGTGGATGCTGCCGAGAGCCTGCGCCGACGACGCGACACTCCACAGGTCTCCGCGTTCGGCAGCCAGTAGTTTGGCTGCCTCGGCGTCGGATGCCGCCTCGTGGAGGTGGCCGTAGTTCTCGTGCAGCGACGCTCTGATCATGAAGGCTGCGTTGCGCACTGCCGGATCCGCCGACCGCGTGCCGTGCGCGAGCATCCGAGCGAGCCCACGTCCGTCGGATCGTCCGAGCAGCGCCGCGGCGACGAACCGCAGGCTCGTGTCGATGCCGTTCCTGGACCCGACAATTCGACGCAGCCGCACACGCATTCGAGCCGATGACCGAACGTCGGCGTTGTACCCGACGTGCGCAAGCAACACCAGGTGGGCGAGCACCATCGAATTGTCGTCGACATCGCGCACGCCGTCACCGTCGAACGGGGCCTCCGCCATCCGCGGCGCCCAGTTCAACACCTCGGTGTGCGCGCCGCGCATGGACCACGAGCAGGCCAGTATCGCGAAGACCGAGTACGCTGCGGCCCAACGCTTCTCCTGCAACGCACTGCGCAGCACGTCGACGATGTTGTCGTGCTCCGCCTCGATGGAGGCGGTCGCCACCATCTGCCTCGACGCCCGGAAGTCGACCTCGGCGACACCGGCAACGTGCACACCCCACTCGATCAGCCGGTCGGTCACGAGCGCCGAGTCGGCGGCCGAGAGATGCTCCTCGCCGAACTCCCGCACGGTCTCGAGCATGTGGTACCGAACTCGACCGTCCCGGTCCTCGACCGTCAGCAACGATTGTCCGACGAGCCCGTCCACCGCGTCCGCGACATCGGCGATGTCGATGTCGCCGAACCCGGCGACGCGAGCCGCAGCGTCGGCGGTGAAGCCCGCCGGGAAACGGCACAACCGGCTGAGCACCGCACGATGCGCGGGGAGCAGGAGGTCCCAACTCCAGTCGATCACCGCGCGCAATGTGCGATGCCGCTCGGGCCTCGTCCGATCACTGCTGCGCAGCAACGAGAATCGGTGCTCCAGACCGGCGCCGATGTCCGCGACACTCATGGTGCGGACCCGAGCCGCGGCAAGTTCGATCGCGAGCGGCAACCCGTCGAGCGACCGGCACAGGCTCGCGACGTCACCCCGGTCGAACGTCACGCCGGGACGCACGGCCCGAGCACGCGCGACGAACAACTGCGTCGCGGCCGAGTCGTTCCCGTCCGTCTCGAGTGCAGGCAGTTGGTACGTCGCCTCCGCGGTGATCGCCAACGGTGATCGCGACGTCGTCAGGACCGTGACGTACTCACTGGCGGCGACCAACTCGTCGACGACCTGGGCGACGTCGTCGACGACGTGCTCACAGTTGTCCAGGACCAACAGACCGGGCGCGACGGACAGCGCGTCACGCAGACGTTCACCCGCGGTCTGCACCCGCGTGATCGGAAAACCGGTCATCTTGAGGTCGGATTCGCTCAGGCCGAGGGTGCCGGTGATCGCCGACGCGACGTCCTCCCCTCGCCTCAGGGACGCCAGTTCGACGAAGGCGACCGGCATGCTCGCGGCGGCACGCCGACCCAGTTCGTGTGCGATGCGCGTCTTACCCGCGCCGCCGGGCCCGACGATGGTCGTCACGCGCGCCTCTCGCATCGTCGCTTCGATGGCATCGATGTCCGCACCGCGGCCGATCAGGGCGTTCGGCGATGCTCTGAGCCCGACCGCGGCTTGGGTCCTCGGCGCAGGAGCAGGAGCCTGCAGGAGCTCTACGTTCAACTCCACCAGCGCGGGCGACGGATCCGCACCCAGGGTGTCCACGAGGAGGCGTCGAACACGGGCGAACACGGCCAGGGCGTCGTTGGTCCGATCGAGCGCGCGAAGGCAGCGCATCAACTCCGCAGCGACCCCCTCGTCCAGTGGATCGTTCTCGTGCGACGCGGTCAGCAACGGCAATGCGGCCCGGTGGTCACCTCTCCCGAGGTGGGCCGCGATCTCGACCGAGGTGAGGTCCACGGAAAGAGCGTCGGACCGACGGCGGAGATCCTCGACGATCGGGAGATCACCGAGGTCGGCGCCCGGCTCACCGCGCCACAGTTCGCGGGCGTCGGCGACGGATGTCAGCGCCTCCGTGTGGTCACCGCGTTCGACGTGGCGTCGGGCAGCCGACAACAGTGACGTCGCCCGCGTCAGGTCGACGCTGTCGACGCCGAGAACGAGCGCATAGCCGCTCGGGCCCACATCGAGCGCCCCGGAGGGAAGCAGTGACCGAAGCCGCGAGATCTGGGTCTGCAGGGCGTTCTTCGGTGAGCGGGGCGGCTCACCCGGCCAGACGTCGTCGACCAGCGCAGCAACGGACCGTCGGCGACCGGGATCGAGGGCCAGCGCCACCAGCAGAGCCCTCGCCCGAGCGCCCGGCACCGACACGAGCACACCGTCGATCCGTGTCACGACAGCACCGAGCAACCCCACCTCGACGTCGGGACGTGGGGTCGGCCTGATGTCGGCCGCGCGCTGGTCGACGGGTTGCGTGTGCACTGCGGGCAATCGTAGTCACCGGTCGACATCACCTGCATTTTCACCTTTCAGTCGGTTATGAGTCGGAAAACAAACCGATTGACGGTATGGTGTGACGGGTCGGGGATCGGAACGCTCACTGGACGGGAGGCCACGAGCAACGATGGGTTCGTCAGTCGGCATGTCCATGGGTGCAAGCGGCATCCGCGCGGTCCGGACGTCGGACGGGCATTCGTTCACCGTCGAGACTTTCCCGTCGGCGCGGTCCGTCCCGGACGCCGAGGACGTCGCGCACGCAATTCGCGCCATCGTCGATCGGCCGGATGCACCGACGTCGCTCGGTGTCGCCTTCCCGGACCCGGATTACAGTTCCGCCCTCAAGACCGCGCTGGTCGAGGAGTACGTCTCCGAGGTGCACATCATCTCGGAGATCTCCGGCACCATCGAGAAGCTGCGGGCCGATCCGGAGTTCCGATATCGCACGGTCGCGTTGTACGACCTGGGCGCCACCGGCTTGGAAATGACCATCGCGGACATCGACAGCGGGACGATCTACGCGGCCACCCGATCCAACGAGCTCAGTGGCTCGTCCATCGACTGGACCGTTCGCGAACACCTGCTGACGCTCGACATCCTCGCGGAACCTCGCAACCACGAGGAAGAAGCCTCACTGCTGGATTTCAGCCGGGAGATCAAGGAAGCCCTCACCACCCACGAGGCGACGCAGACCTCCGACGGTCAGTTCCGATTGATGGATCGGCGCATGTTCGACCTCCAGATCATCCGCCCCGCCGAGCGCACGGCCATCGCGCTGCGCGATCTGGCCGAGATGTCGGAGATACCACCCGAGGTCGTCGTCGCCATCGGCGGCGGCGCACGAATTCCGCTCATCCGGGACGTCCTGAGTCGCTACCTTCGCATTCCCGTCGTGGTGCCCGACGCCCCGGAGCTCATGGCCGCCGAGGGTGCTGCGCTGTACGCGACGAGAGTGGACGGTGCCAGACCGCCCGCGCCGACGGTCGCGAAACGCAGCGCTCGCACGTTGTTGACGCCGTTGCTCAGGTTCGGCCTGCCGTCGATCGTCGCCATCGGCTTTCTGTCCTGGATGGTGTGGCCCGACGACGGCACCGACCGCACCGTGGCGGGTACCCCGGTGACCACCATCGCCGACACCGCGTCGACGACGAAGGTGACCGCGTCCGACGAGCCGACGGCGTCTGCAGCCGACAAGTCCGCACCGCCGGTCGCGCCGACTGTCACGGCAACGACCACCGCGGCGCCGCAACCGGACCCCGAAGCACCTGCGCCGCACTCCGGCAACGGTGGCGGTAGTTACGGCGGTGGTAGCTACGGTGGCGGTAGCTACGGCGGCGGTTACGTGGCTCCTCCGCCGCCTCCCCCGCCACCGCCTGCCCCGTTCGGGCTTCCGCGTATCGAGCTGCCTCAGATCCAACTACCCCCGATTCCGCGCCTACCGTTCCCGTGATCGGCGTGCTCGGTACCTCACCGACACGCGCTCGGAGTCGATAGGCAAGGATCGAGCCATGGCCACCACAGCACATTGGATCGAGGGCGCACGCCCGCGGACCCTCCCGAACGCCATTGCACCGGTTCTCGTCGGCACCGGCGCGGCGGCGTCGATCGATGGGGCCGTGTGGTGGAAAGCAGTGTTGGCGCTCGTCGTATCTCTCGCGTTGATCATCGGCGTCAACTTCGCCAACGACTATTCCGACGGCATCCGTGGGACCGACGACGAGCGAGTCGGGCCGTTGCGTCTCGTGGGCTCCGGTGTCGCGTCGCCGAGGGCAGTCAAGTCCGCTGCCATCGGATGCTTCGCCGTCGGCGCCGTCGCCGGGCTCGTCCTCGCGGCGACATCCGCGTGGTGGCTCGTGGTCATCGGCGTCGTCTGCATCGCAGGCGCATGGTTCTACACCGGCGGCAGCAAACCCTACGGCTACAGCGGGTTCGGCGAGATCGCAGTGTTCGTGTTCTTCGGTCTGGTGGCGGTGCTGGGAACTCAGTTCGTTCAGGCCGGCCGGATCGACTGGGCCGGTGTTGTCTCGGCGGTGGCCGTCGGCTCGTTCTCGAGCGCAGTTCTGGTGGCCAACAATCTGAGGGACATCGACACCGACCCGGATTCCGGCAAGAACACACTCGCGGTCCGGTTGGGAGACACCCGGACTCGCCTCGTGCACCTGGCGTTGGTCGTCGCTCCGTTCGCGGTCACCGTAGCGCTCGTCGCGCGCACACCGTGGGCCCTGATCGCTCTGATCGCACTGCCGCTCGCCGCTCGGGCGAACAAGCCGGTCCGGTCCGGAGCAACGGGCCTCGCGCTGATCCCCGCCCTACGTGACTCCGGGCTCGCGATGCTGGTGTGGGGACTCACGACCGGCATCGCACTCGCCGTCGCCTAGCCTGTCTGTCTGTCTGTCTGTCTGTCTCCCAGCCTGCTGGGGCTCAGCGCTTCTCGGGAACGAACGCACCGAGCAGGAAATTGACGATCGAGATGATCAACGCGCCCCAGAACGCTGCGCCGAATCCGCTGATGAGCAGACCGTAATCGGTGGCGGTGGAGATCCACGCGCTGAGCATCAGCATGAGGGCATTGATGACCAGGGTGAACAACCCGAGCGTCAGAATCAGCAGCGGTAGCGACAGCAGCTTGACCACTGGCTTGATGAATGCGTTCACGATCGTGAACACCGCGGCGATGCCCGCGAGGACCACCAGATCCCATCCGGTGCCGCGCCCGGAGCTGGCCAGGTCGATGCCGTCGACCCACTGCGCCGCGAGCCAGATCGCAATTGCATTGATGACGAGCCGTACCAGGAATGTCATGCCCACACCCTATGCGAGCACACATTCTCGCCCCAGGACTCGAATCCGGTCACGACGCGAGACGCGCGCGCAATCCGTCCGGGTCTTCGAGAACTCCGTTCCGCTCGAGATCTCCGGCTCTGATCAACCCGAGCAGGAGGTGCTTGCAGCGAATTTCGGAGTCCTGGGCGGCAAGTGCCTCCACCAACGACAGTTTCAGTGCCTTCTTCGATCCCGACGCGAACGCGAGGTGCCCCGTCCTGCGCCCGAGCCATCCTCGTTTCTCGCTCCGTGGTCGATCGAGTGCCCCTGCACCGAACGACGCTTCCAGGCTTGCCCGCACTGCATCGAGATCGATCCCGATCGAACCGAGCGCTTCGGCATCGCTCGCGCCGAGGGCGCCGCCGTCGGGTAACGACGTACGCACCGAATCGCGGGTGTATCCCTCGTCTTCGAGTACGGCCTTCAGGTCGCGGTCGGCAGAGGAAAGCACGCCCAGGAACACGTGCACGGGTTCGATCCGCGTCGCGTGCAGTTCTCGGGCCTCCGTCTGCGCGGCGAGGACTGCCATCCGAGCCTCTTCGGTGAATTTCTCGAACATCGCCGTCCTCCCTACGTGTCGTGCGTCAGATGTTGTTGTGCTTCTTGTGCACTGCTTGTTTGCTCACGTCGAGCGAGTCGGCGATCGCCTGCCACGACCAGCCTTGCCTGCGTGCGTTCGTGACCTGAATCGCTTCGAGCCGCTCGAGGAGTCGCCGTAGGGCCAGTACCGCCCGGAGCCCTTCCTTCGGATCGGGGCTACCTGCCGCAGCCGCCAGAGCCGTTGCTTCCGTCATGTCGTCAACTTAAGTTGACATTGCCCTGTTGTCAACCCTGGTTGACGACAATGCCACTCCCTTAGGGTGGAACCCATGACCGCGAACCTGACCCGAACCGAGACCAGACGCCGCGCCCGCCACATCACCGGCGTGTCGTATCGGGTCGAGCTGGACCTGCGGGAAGCATCCGAATCCGGGGCGACCACCTTCGGCACCCGCACGACCCTCGAGTTCGACGCCACCACCGAAGCGACATGGTTGGACTTCATCGGTCCCGAGGTCCGTTCCGTGACCGTCGACGGCACACCCGTACCCGTCGACCACGACGGTTCGCGCATCGGACTCATCGGCCTCGGTGGCCACCATGTAGTCGTCGTCGACGCAGTGGGTCGGTACAGCCGATCCGGCGAGGGGTTGCACCGGTTCGTGGATCCCGCCGACAACGAGGTCTACCTCTACACGCAGTACGAGCCCGCCGACGCCAGACGAGTTTTCGCGAACTTCGAGCAGCCGGACATCAAGGCGCCGTTCGTATTCGAGGTACAGGCGCCCGAGAAGTGGCAAGTGCTGTCGAACCGCACCGGCACCAGATCCGGCTCCACCGTTACGTTCGAACCCACGTTGCCGATCTCCACGTACATCACGGCCGTCGCCGCCGGGCCGTACCACCGCGTCGACTCTTCCTGGCAGCGAGGAGAACTCACGGTCCCGTTGGCTGCGCTGTGCCGCGCGTCCCTTGCCGAACACTTCGACCCGGACGACATCTTCGAGATCACCAAGCAGGGCCTCGACTTCTATCACGATGCGTTCGACTTCCCGTATCCGTTCGGGAAGTACGACCAGATCTTCGTCCCGGAGTACAACCTGGGCGCAATGGAGAATCCTGGCCTCGTCACGTTCACCGAGTCCTACGTGTTCCGTTCCGCGGCAACGGAAGCGCAGTACGAACAACGCGCCAACACCATCCTGCACGAGATGGCGCACATGTGGTTCGGCGACCTGGTGACCATGGAGTGGTGGGACGATCTGTGGTTGAAGGAATCGTTCGCCGACTTCATGGGTGCGTTCACCTCGGCTCGCGCAACGCGATTCTCCGACGCCTGGGTGAGCTTCGCCAACCGCCGGAAAGCCTGGGCCTACCTTCAGGACCAACTGCCGACGACGCACCCCGTCGTCGCCGACATTCCGGACCTCGAAGCAGCGAAGCTCAATTTCGACGGCATCACGTACGCCAAGGGGGCCAGCGTCCTCAAACAACTTGCCGCATACGTCGGCGAGGACGCGTTCTTCGAGGCCTCGCGGCGTTACTTCGCGGAATTCGCCTACGGAAACACCACGCTCGCGGATCTTTTGACCCACGCTTCGGCGGCGTCGGGACGAAACCTCGACGAATGGGCGTCGGCCTGGCTCCGAACGACGGGCGTGTCGACGCTGTCCTACACCGGATCCGCCGTCGAACAGACCGATCCACGTCCGCACCGCCTCGCCATAGGACTGTACGACGAGGACTCCGACGGGCACCTCGTGCGGACCGGCCGTCACGAGATCGACATCACCGATGCAACCACACCCGTCGATCTACCCAGCGCTGCACTGACTTTGCTGAACGACGACGATCTCACCTATGCGAAGATCCGCTTCGACGACCGCTCGCTGGAGACGATCAGAACATCGCTCGGGCGTCTGATCGATCCCCTGGCGCGCGGGTTGGTGTGGTCGGCACTGTGGAATGCGACGCGCGACGCCGAGCTGGACCCCGCGATCTACCTCGACATCGCGTCGAGATTCGCGGGATCGGAGCCGAAGGTAGGCATCGCGGGCGCGGTGGTGGCGAACAGCCAGTACGCAGTCGATCATTATCTGCCCGAAACCGGCTCGGCGGCCGCGGATTGGCTCGCAACGTGCTGGAGCAGGCTCGAAACCGCGGACCCGGGCAGTGACGCACAGATCGTCTGGTTCCGAGCGGTGGCGTCGGCGTCGCAGAGGTCGGATGTTCGGGCCGGGCAGATCGAGCGCGTAGTCGACGGCACCTTGCCGATCGAGGGAATCGATCTCGATTCCGAGCAGCGATGGCTGTTGCTGCGTTCGCTCAGCGCCCTCGGCCGTACCACCGTGGCGCGCCTCGATGCCGAGCTGGACACGGACGCGACGTCCTCCGGCCGAAACTCCTACCGTGCCGCCGTCGCCGCGCAACCGACGCCCGAGGCGAAGGCACGGGCCTGGGCCGACGTGATCGACTCCGACGAACTGTCCAACGACGCCGTCGACGCCACACTTGCCGGTTTCCGTGCCGGTGGCCGTGAGCTGTTGTCCGCGTTCGACGATCGCTACTTCGACGTCATAGCCGACCTGTGGTCGACCCGCAGCATCGAGATCGCCCGCCGACTCGTCGTAGGCCTGTTTCCGCAGCAGGATTCGACCGACGCCGCCGACGCGTGGCTCACGGCCCACGAGTGGGCACCGGCCGCGTTGCGCAGGCTCGTCGTCGAGCAGCGTGATCACTTGGCCCGGAGTATTCGCGTGCGTCGGGCGTTCAACCGGTAGGTTTCTGCCAGACCGACACGTGCTTGACGCTGTCCGATGTGAAATCCGACCGATCCCAACCGGCCCACCGACTCTCGAGCCTCATCCCGGCTATCCGGGCCATGAGGTCGAGCTCGGCGGGCCAGACGTATCGAAAGGGAATGCGGCGGAAAGACCCTGAGCCGTCACATGAGACCGTCACATGAGTCGAGGTGAACTGTTGCGTGGCGACGTCGTACCGATCGAACCCGACATATCCACCGCCGTCGCCCGCATCGTTCACCGCGAACGGGACCGTGTCTTGACCGGGCGGTAGCCGGCGCACGTCCGGCACCCCGACTTCGACGAGGAATCGTCCACCCGGACGTAGGTGGGATGCGGCGTTCTCGAACACGGCCACCTGCCCGTCCTGAGTGGTCACATTTCCGATCGTGTTGAACACCAGACACACCAGGGCGAACTCACCGTCGACCCGTGTCGAGGTCATGTCTCCGATGTGCACCTCGACCGACTCTCCACCAGGTTTGGCTGCAATTCTCGACGCCATGGCACCGCTCAGCTCGATGCCACTCACCCGTAGCCCGCGCAACGCCAGCGGTGCAGCGATCCGTCCGGTCCCCACGGCGAACTCCAGGACCGGTCCATCCGCCAACTGCGCCAGCAGTTCCATCGCCGGATCGATTGCCGCAGAATCGTTCTCGCCTCCTGGATCGTCGTATCGCGCGGCCACGCTTTCCGGAAACCACCCGTCCATCGGATCGTCGGTGGAATCGTTGTTCACTGTCATAGTGGCCGGACGCTACACCCGTGGCGCGGTGCACTTCCAGCGCTTTTCGAGGGAAACCGCAGGTCGAACCGGCTTTCTGCGGTTCGTGTCGGACCCTCTCGGTATATTCGAAAGTATGTGGCGCTCCTGAGGTTTGTGTGGGCGCTATTTCTGCTGTTCAGGGCGGGTTGTGTTGTTGGACGCAGTGTTCGGCGAGTTGCCGGTGAGATGAGGGACG
>NZ_NPFZ01000003.1:0-84146 GCF_002259425.1 Rhodococcus sp. 14-2470-1a | reverse complement strand
GGGTTGGACTCGGGGTGGGTTCGGGACTCGGGGTGTCGGCCGTCGGACTTTCGTCGTCGTCGATGGTGATCCCGAACGCGGTCGCGACACCGGCCAAACCGTCGGAAAAGCCCTGCCCGACGGCACGGATCTTCCAGGCGTCACCGCGTCGGTAGATCTCGAGGCACACGAGTGCATTCTCGGCGCCCAATGCGTCGGCCGGGTACGTGACGACGGTGGTCCCGGTGGAGTCGACGACACTTGTCTCGACGGGCCCGGAGGCAGCAAACGTCGGTGCACCGGTGCCGTCGAGCGAGGCAGTGATGGCCACTGTGTCGACACCTGCGGGAATTCGTTCGGGTTCGACGGTGATCCGGTGCCCGCTCGGGTCCCGGTGGTACTGCACTCCGGGGCCGGAAGGCTGGTTGTAGAAGATCAGGTCGTCGTCCGAGCGCACTCTTCCGCCAGCGCCGAGCAGCAGTGCCGATACGTCGACTGTCGCTGAAGTTCGGAGCGTGACAGTCAACGTCCCAGGGGGAGCGGGGCAATTCTCCCCGCGGGCGAGGGTCTTCACGTGTTCCAGTGTGCACGACGTGCGGCGCGGCCCACAGGCGCAGGCCGCCACGCGTCGGGTTACCCGGAGACGTAGTGGATGCGTACGTGTCGACCAGCCGCGATTTGGATTCGATCCGGTGCGTCCCCTACACTTGACCGGTTGCCTGTGGCAGCGGTGTGTCTTCGTGCGCCCGCTCCGCGGTAGCCGACCGCGCGTGTCGGGACGGAAATCCGGCACGTATGCACATCCAGGTCTAGGAGAAGTTTGTGATTCAGCAGGAGTCGCGAGTACGCGTTGCTGATAACACGGGCGCGAAGGAAATCCTTTGCATCCGCGTTCTCGGTGGCTCGTCACGTCGCTACGCCGGAATCGGCGACATCATCGTAGCTACGGTGAAGGACGCCATCCCCGGTGGAAACATCAAGAAGGGCGAGGTCGTCAAGGCCGTCATCGTCCGCACCGTCAAGGAGCGTCGTCGCCCGGACGGTTCCTACATCCGTTTCGACGAGAACGCTGCCGTGCTGATCAAGCCGGACAACGACCCTCGCGGAACCCGCATCTTCGGCCCGGTCGGCCGCGAGCTGCGTGAGAAGAAGTTCATGAAGATCGTCTCGCTCGCCCCGGAGGTGCTGTAAATGAAGGTGCACAAGGGCGACACCGTTCTCGTGATCGCCGGCAAGGACAAGGGCGCCAAGGGCAAGGTCATTCAGGCTTACCCCGCTGACTCCAAGGTCCTCGTCGAGGGCGTGAACCGGATCAAGAAGCACACCGCGGTTTCCGCGAACCAGCGTGGCGCATCCTCGGGCGGAATCGTCACGCAGGAAGCCCCGATCCACGTATCGAACGTTGCAGTCATCGACTCGGACGGAAACCCCACTCGCGTGGGCTACCGGACCGACGAAGAGACCGGCAAGCGCGTTCGTGTTTCCCGGAAGAACGGGAAGGACATCTGAGATGACTACCACTGAGAACACGCAGCCCCGGTTGAAGGCGCGCTACCGCGCCGAGATCAAGGACGCCCTGAACACCGAGTTCGCATACGACAACGTCATGCAGATCCCCGGTGTCGTCAAGGTCGTCGTCAACATGGGTGTCGGCGACGCCGCCCGTGACGCGAAGCTGATCAACGGTGCAGTTGCCGACCTGGCAGCGATCACCGGCCAGAAGCCGGAGATCCGCAAGGCCCGCAAGTCCATCGCACAGTTCAAGCTTCGCGAAGGAATGCCCATCGGTGCCCGCGTCACGCTTCGCGGCGACCGCATGTGGGAGTTCCTGGACCGCCTGACTTCCATTGCCCTTCCCCGAATCAGGGACTTCCGCGGCCTGAGCGGCACGCAGTTCGACGGCAACGGCAACTACACGTTCGGCCTCAACGAGCAGTCGATGTTCCACGAGATCGACGTGGACAAGATCGATCGTCCGCGCGGCATGGACATCACCGTGGTGACCACCGCAACCAACAACGAAGAAGGCCGCGCGCTGCTCAAGCACCTCGGCTTCCCGTTCAAGGAGAACTGAGTCCATGGCGAAGAAGGCATTGGTCAACAAGGCCAACAAGAAGCCGAAGTTCGCAGTGCGTGGTTACACGCGTTGCAACCGCTGCGGCCGTCCCCACTCCGTGTTCCGCAAGTTCGGCCTGTGCCGTATCTGCGTTCGCGAAATGGCGCACCGCGGAGAACTCCCCGGCGTTCACAAGAGCTCCTGGTGACCTCCAGGCCCTGAAACGGCGATGTCTCAGGGCCTCGCGTAGTTACCACGCTGACGCATCACGCTGACGGGCGTGGGTTCCGACAGGAACCCACGCCCGTTTTTCGTGTGCGCCCTCTACCTGCACTATCGACCTCGATCGACCCGGCTGCAACGGGTGGACGTTTCGAGTATCCAGACCACGCCTGCAGGTCTATCGTGAACCGAACCGACGCTTTCGGAGGTTCGCCATGGCAACACTGAAGCACGACGAAGCGCAAGAAGAACAAGGCGAACTGAAACGCGTCCTCGGGCCAGGGCTACTGCTTCTGTTCATCGTCGGCGACATCCTCGGTGCAGGTGTGTACGCCGTCACGGGCGACATGATCTCCAACGTCGGTGGTATCGCGTGGGTACCGTTCGTGCTCGCATTCGTCGTCGCGACTCTGACGGCCTTTTCCTACCTGGAATTGGTGACGAAATACCCGCAGGCTGCGGGCGCGGCTCTGTACACCCACAAAGCTTTCGGAATTCATTTCGCGACATTCATCGTGGCTTTCGCCGTCATCTGTTCCGGCATCACCAGCGCGGCGACGTCGTCGAACGTCGTGGCCGGCAATTTGCTCGCCGGGCTACACGAAACATTCAGCACCTCAGACGGACTCGGTTGGTTCGACATACCAACAGGCTCGACGGCTCAGCTCGTCGTCGCGCTGCTGTTCATGGGCTTTCTCGCAGCGATCAACCTCAGGGGCGTCGGAGAATCCGTGAAATTCAACGTTGTCCTGACCGGAATCGAAATGGCTGCGTTGGCAATCGTCATCGTGATCGGATTCGTCGCGGTGGGCCGGGGGAGTGCCGAGGGCGATATCGCCAACCTCGTGGTGTTCGAGGACCAGAACGAGAAAGGCATGTTTCTCGCGGTGACGGTCGCCACGACGATCGCGTTCTTCGCCATGGTCGGTTTCGAGGATTCCGTGAACATGGTCGAGGAGACGAAAGAGCCGCAGAAGATGTTCCCGAAGATGATGTTGTCCGGTCTCGGCATCGCCTGCCTGATCTACGTGCTGGTCGTCGTCGCGGTCATCGCCGTTCTACCGCTGAACTACGATTCGGGAAGCGAAGGAATTCTGTTGCACGTCGTGCGCGTCGGTGCACCGAGTCTCCCCATCGACGAGATATTCCCCTACATGACGGTGTTCGCCGTGGCCAACACTGCACTCATCAACATGCTGATGGCCAGCAGATGCATTTACGGTCTCGCCCGGCAGCGAGTCCTGCCGACGGCACTCGGAGCAGTACTTCCGAAACGTCGATCGCCCTGGACCGCAATCCTTTTCACGACTGTTCTTGCGGTGGTGCTGATCGTCGTGGTCAATCGGCTGTCCGGCAATTCGGTGGTCAGCGCCATGTCGGGAACCACCGGCTTGTTGCTGCTCGGAGTGTTCGCCGTGGTCAACGTCGCCTGCCTGGTGTTGAAGCAACGGGCGGACAAGACCTTCTTCCGAGCGCCGTTCTGGGTACCGGTCGCCGGAGCAGTGCTGTGCCTGTTCCTGGTGGGCCCGTGGGCTCGAACCGATGCACAGATGATTCAGTACAAGATCGCCGGTGCCATGCTGCTGCTCGGCGTCGTCCTGTGGGCGGTCACCTACGTCGTCAACCGAGCGACGGGGCAGGGTGCGCCGCGTATCGACGTCGACAGGCTGGATCAGGACTGAGGGCGAACGATTTGGAGTTTGCCCACCGGTTGCCTACACTAGTGCGGTTGCCCGGGCTTCGTCGTGCCTGCACACGAGTCCTTGCAATACAGACGCAACCTCGAGTTCTCCGCACGCGGCATCACCACGCGGAAGCTCGAAACACCTGGCAGTGCAGAGATGCATTGCTTGGAGCGCAACCCCTGACCGGCAACAGTCGGTCAGGACATGTTCACTTCGTTGTAGGCCCACGATGTGACGAGCCAGGCCCGGGTTGTTCGCCAATCCAGGGGGCACCAGTTCGCACGTGTTGCATGGGAACCGCTGCGAGAAAGGTGCACAGGTCACACCATGACGATGACCGATCCAATTGCAGACTTCTTGACCCGTCTGCGCAACGCCAACTCGGCGTACCACGACCAGGTGAAGCTTCCCCACTCGAAGCTGAAGGCGAACATCGCCGACATCCTGAAGCGTGAGGGCTACATCGCTGATTTCCGCACCGAAGACGCCGAGGTCGGCAAGACCCTCATCGTCGATCTGAAGTACGGGCCCAGCCGTGAGCGCAGCCTCGCGGGCGTGCGTCGTATCTCGAAGCCTGGTCTTCGCGTATACGCAAAATCCACCAATCTGCCCAAGGTTCTCGGCGGCCTGGGCGTGGCGATCATCTCCACGTCCACCGGTCTGCTCACAGAACGTCAGGCGGCCAAGCAGGGTGTGGGCGGAGAAGTCCTCGCCTACGTCTGGTAGGGGAGGCCACCACCATGTCACGTATTGGAAAATTGCCGGTCGCGGTCCCCGCGGGCGTCGACATCACGATCGACGGCCAGAACGTCGCGGTCAAGGGCCCCAAGGGTGCCCTGAGCCTGACGATCGCCGAGCCCATCCAGATCGCACGTGCGGATGACGGCAGCATCGCCGTGACCCGCCCCGACGACGAGCGTCGTAGCCGTGCATTGCACGGTCTCTCGCGCACCCTGGTCGCGAACCTCATCACCGGTGTCACCAACGGTTACACCACCAAGATGGAGATTCACGGCGTCGGTTACCGAACGGTGCTGAAGGGCAAGGATCTCGAATTCGCACTCGGGTACAGCCACCCTGTGCTGATCGAGGCGCCGGAAGGCATCACCTTCACGGTCGAGTCGCCCACGCGTTTCACCATCACCGGTATCGACAAGCAGGCAGTCGGCCAGATCGCTGCCAACATTCGTCGTCTGCGGCGTCCGGACCCGTACAAGGGCAAGGGCATCCGCTACGAGGGTGAAGTTATCCGCCGCAAGGTCGGAAAGACGGGTAAGTGATATGAGCCAGCAAACAGCAGACAAGGCGAAGGTCGACCGCACGCCTCGCGGCACGGACATCTCGACGAAGCGTCGCCTCTCGAAGGCGCGTCGCCACTTCCGTCTCCGCAAGAAGATCTCCGGAACGCCCGAGCGTCCTCGCTTGGTCGTCAACCGCTCTTCGCGCCACATCCACGTTCAGCTCGTCGACGATCTGGCAGGCCACACCCTGGCTTCCGCATCGACGATCGAAGCCGACGTGCGTGCGCTCGACGGAGACAAGAAGGCGCAGAGCGCAAAGGTCGGCGAGCTCATCGCCAGCCGCGCCAAGGCAGCTGGAATCGACGCGGTCGTCTTCGACCGTGGCGGCAACAGCTACAGCGGCCGCATCGCGGCTCTGGCCGATGCCGCTCGTGAAGGCGGGTTGGCATTCTGATGATGACTGCAACTGACAACGGAAGGACAGCCTGATGCCGGGACGTCAACGGCGTGACGGCGGAAATGGCCCCGCCGGACAGAACAGTGGACCCAACAGTGGTGGCGACAACCGCGGTGACAACCGTGGTGGACGCGACCGCCGTGACAACTCGCGTGGCGGAAACGCTGCCGAGAAGTCGAACTTCATCGAGCGCGTAGTCGCGATCAACCGCGTCTCCAAGGTCGTCAAGGGTGGTCGTCGCTTCAGCTTCACCGCCCTCGTCATCGTCGGAGACGGCAACGGCTTGGTCGGCGTCGGCTACGGCAAGGCCAAGGAAGTTCCCGCAGCCATCCAGAAGGGTGTCGAAGAGGCCCGCAAGAGCTTCTTCCGCGTCCCGATGATCGGCGGCACCATCACGCACCCCGTCCAGGGTGAAGCAGCAGCAGGCGTCGTCATGCTCCGCCCGGCCAGCGCCGGTACCGGTGTCATCGCCGGTGGTGCTGTTCGCGCCGTGCTGGAGTGCGCAGGCATCCACGACGTGCTGTCGAAGTCGCTCGGTAGCGACAACGCCATCAACGTCGTTCACGCCACCGTCGCAGCCCTCAAGGATCTGCAGCGTCCCGAGGAAGTCGCGGCTCGCCGTGGACTCACCCTCGAAGAGGTTGCACCTGCCGGAATGCTGCGTGCGCGTGCACAGGCAGGAGCGGTGAAGTAATGGCACAGCTGAAGGTCACTCAGATCAAGAGCACCATCGGCCAGAAGTCGAACCAGCGGGACAGTCTGCGGACCCTCGGACTCAAAGGCATCCGCCAGTCCGTCGTCCGCGAGGACACCCCGCAGACTCGCGGACTGGTCAACGTGGTGCGCCACCTCGTAACAGTTGAGGAGGTCTAACCATGACCATCAAACTGCACCACCTGCGCCCCGCACCCGGATCCAAGTCGGCGAAGATTCGCGTCGGCCGCGGTGAAGGTGGCAAGCGTGGCAAGACCGCAGGTCGCGGTACCAAGGGAACCGGCGCACGCAAGAACGTGCCGGCACGCTTCGAGGGTGGCCAGATGCCCCTTCACATGCGTCTCCCGAAGCTCAAGGGCTTCACCAACCCGAACCGTGTCGAGTTCCAGGTCGTGAACCTTCGCGACATCGAGCGCCTGTTCCCCGAGGGTGGCCAGATCAGCATCGCTGACCTGATTGCCAAGGGCGCAGTCCGCAAGAACGAGCCCGTCAAGGTTCTGGGCGACGGCAAGCTGACCGTGAAGGTCGACATCTCCGTCAACAAGTTCACCGGTTCCGCCAAGGAAAAGATCGCCGCTGCCGGCGGTTCTGCAACCGAGGTATAGCCGCGAACTCGACTCCGGTCGAGTGAGCACACAGTGTGACGATGGCCGCAGCGGCAACCCCTTTCGAGGGCAACGCTGCGGCCATCGCTGCAGTGCAGTAGTTCGCCCGCCGACCGGTCGGGTGGTGCGCGGACTGTCCGTCCGGCGGTTCGTCGCGCACTGTTAGAGTTCTAGAGTTACGTGAACATGCGTTTCATGCGGACGGCCCGTGTCGTGCGCAATCCAAGATCGAACAGCCGAGAGCCTGGTGGCTCGATGCAAGTTTCGATGCCATCGCAGTCGTGCCAGGAGGATCTTTGCTTTCCGCCTTCGTGTCGGCCCTCAGGACCCCTGACCTGAGACGGAAGATCCTGTTCACACTCGGTCTGGTCGCCCTGTACCGCTTCGGCGCTACGCTTCCGTCGCCGGGTGTGGATTACGCCAACGTCCGAGCCTGCATCGACCAGGTCTCCGGTGGTGACCAAGCGGGTATCTACTCGCTCATCAACCTTTTCTCCGGTGGTGCGCTGCTGCAGTTGTCGGTCTTCGCGATCGGCATCATGCCGTACATCACTGCGAGCATCATCGTTCAGCTCCTGACGGTCGTCATCCCGAAGTTCGAGCAGCTCCGCAAGGAGGGCCAGTCCGGCCAGGCGAAAATGACGCAGTACACCCGTTACCTGTCGATCGCGCTCGCGATCCTGCAGGCGACCGGCCTCGTCGCTCTCGCTTCACGCGGACAGCTCCTTCAGGGATGCCAGCAGGACATCATCGCCGACCAGTCGATCTTCGGACTCGTCATCATCGTTCTCGTCATGACCGCAGGTGCGGCCGTGGTGATGTGGTTCGGTGAGGTCATCACCGAACGTGGTGTGGGCAACGGTATGTCGCTGCTGATCTTCGCCGGAATCGCGTCGCGTATCCCGTCCGAGGGCAAGTCCATCCTCGACAGCCGCGGAGGCCTCGTCTTCGCGCTCGTCTGCGTCGCTGCGTTCCTCATCATCGCCGGCGTCGTGTTCGTCGAGCAGGGCCAGCGCCGAATCCCTGTCCAGTACGCCAAGCGCATGGTGGGCCGGAAGATGTACGGCGGCTCGTCGACGTACCTCCCTCTGAAGGTCAACCAGGCCGGAGTCATCCCGGTGATCTTCGCGTCCTCGCTTCTGTACCTACCGAACTTGATCGCCCAGCTCACGTCCGCAAGCACCGCCGTGGACCCCAGTTGGTGGCAGCGAATCATCAACGAGTACCTGGTGAATCCGGCGAACCCGGTCTACATCGCCATCTACTTCGGCCTCATCGTCTTCTTCACGTACTTCTACGTCGCCATCACCTTCAATCCAGAAGAACGCGCCGACGAGATGAAGAAGTTCGGAGGCTTCATCCCCGGAATCCGTCCGGGCAGGCCGACCGCCGATTATCTGAACTACGTCCTCAGCCGCATCACCCTGCCGGGCGCTATCTACCTGGGCACCATCGCCGTGCTGCCCAACCTGTTCCTCGACATCGGAAGCTCCGGCGGCGCGCAGAACCTGCCGTTCGGTGGCACCGCCGTGCTGATCATGGTCAGCGTCGGCCTCGATACCGTGAAGCAGATCGAAAGTCAGTTGATGCAGCGTAACTACGAAGGGTTCCTCAAGTGAGACTCGTTCTTCTTGGTCCTCCCGGTGCAGGCAAAGGCACCCAAGCAGCAGTCCTGTCGGAGAAGCTGGGCGTTCCCCACATCTCGACCGGCGATCTGTTTCGCGCCAACATCGGTGAGAAGACTCCACTGGGAATCGAAGCGAAGAAGTACCTCGACGCCGGTGATCTCGTCCCGAGCGAGCTGACCGTCGACATGGTCCGCAGCCGCCTCGCAGAGCCGGATGCCGTCAACGGCTTCCTGCTCGACGGGTTCCCCCGATCCGTCGGCCAGGCGGAAGCACTCGTCGGAATCCTCGCCGATCTCGGCGCCAAGCTCGACGCCGTCCTGTCCTTCGTCGTGGACGAGGACGTCGTGGTCGAGCGCATGCTCGCTCGCGGACGTGAGGACGACAAGGAAGACGTCATCCGCAATCGCCTCAAGGTCTACCGCGACGAGACCGCACCGTTGCTGGACTATTACACGGACCAGATCGTCACCGTCGACGCGATCGGCGACGTGGAAGAAGTCAGTGCTCGCGCACTGAAGGCGATCGAGGGCACCGACAAGTAATGGCGTTCGGTCGTAAGCGCAAGGTAGTGCCGTTTCGCAGCCCTGGCGAACTCGACGCCATGGCTGCGGCCGGCGCCGTGGTCGGCGCCGCACTGGTTGCCGTGCGCGACGCGGCCAAGCCGGGTGTCTCGACGTTGGAGCTCGACCGCGTCGCGGAAGCGGTCATCCGTGACGCGGGCGCAGTTCCGTCCTTTCTGGGTTACCACGGGTTCACCGGCAGCATCTGCTCGTCGGTGAACGACCGTGTGGTTCACGGAATCCCTTCCGCGTCGGATGTTCTCGTTGCCGGTGACCTGATCTCCATCGACTGCGGCGCAATTCTCGACGGCTGGCACGGCGACTCCGCCTGGACGTTCGGCGTCGGAGACATCATCGAAGCCGACGAGTTGCTCAGTGAGGCCACGAGGTTGTCGATGGAGGCAGGAATCGCTGCCATGCTGCCGGGCAACCGGCTGACCGACGTCTCACACGCCATCGAGAACGGAACGTACGCCGCCGAGAAGTTGCACGGCCGCAAGTACGGAATCGTCGACGGCTACGGTGGCCACGGCATCGGCCGCGAGATGCACATGGAACCGTTTCTGGCCAACGAAGGCGCTCCGGGCAAAGGTCCCGAACTCGTGGTCGGGTCCACTCTCGCGATCGAACCGATGCTGACACTCGGTACGTACGAAACCGAGATTCTCGACGACGAATGGACTGTCGTCACCACCGATGGCTCTCGTGCCGCGCACTGGGAGCACACTGTCGCCGTGACCGAGGACGGCCCCCGCATTCTGACATTGCGGCCGGAGTAGTTCGACGTACGAGTAGTCTGAGGTTCGAGTAGTTCGACGCACGAGTAGTTCGGCGCTCGAGTAATTCACAGTTCGACGGTGATGGTGACCGGTCCGTCGTTGACCAGTGACACTTTCATGTGCGCTCCGAATTGCCCGGTCTCGACGGTGGCGCCGAGGTCGCGTAGTCGATGTACGACGTGGTCGACCAACGGCTCGGCCGCGGCGCCGGGCGCAGCGCGGTTCCAGGACGGTCGACGTCCTTTCGAGGTGTCGGCGTACAGCGTGAACTGACTGATCACCAGCATCGGCGCGAGTTCGTCGGCTGCAGACTTCTCGCCGTCGAGGATTCGCATCCGCCATATCTTGTCCGCCAGCGCGTCGGCGATCCGTGCGTCGTCGGACTGGGTGACGCCGACGAGGACGACCAGGCCCTGGCCTCCGGGGGCCGGTATCAGGGAGCCGACGACGTGGCCGTCGACCGTGACGGATGCTTCCGAAACCCGTTGGATCACCGCGCGCATCAGTTCAGCTTGCCATGGGTCGATCATGCATTTGGCCTGGTGCGACTTTGCCGGTAGCATAGGTCGGCGGTGCGCTCTGCGTTCCGGTTGTTCGCATGCCTGCGCAAGCCGGCGGTTGTTCGACCGGTTGCTTCCCCCGGCCTTCGGTCGGTGGCCAGTGAGCATCACGGTAACGCAAAACAGATGCAATCAACCAGGTGTTAAGCCAGGGACGCGGAGGATATGGCTAAGAAAGACGGTGCCATCGAGGTCGAGGGCCGGGTAGTCGAACCCTTGCCCAATGCGATGTTTCGCATTGAGCTCGAGAACGGCCACAAGGTGCTCGCACACATCAGTGGAAAGATGCGCCAGCACTACATTCGCATCCTCCCCGAGGATCGCGTCGTAGTGGAGCTCTCTCCGTACGACCTCACGCGTGGACGCATCGTTTACCGCTACAAGTAACAAGCTTCTCCGGCCAGGTCCGGTCGGAGAGAACCATGCTCGCGACGTACCGCTGTGCGGTGCGCGAGGGCTACACACAGGAGATCAACGACGTGAAGGTTCAGCCGAGCGTCAAGAAGATCTGCGAGAAGTGCAAGGTGATTCGTCGTAACGGACGAGTCATGGTCATCTGCGACAACCTGCGTCACAAGCAGCGTCAGGGATAACCACCGAGCATTCGCGTTTCTGCTTGGCACATAGCTAGAAGAAGACCTCCCAGCACCAACCGCAACATTCGAGTTGCGGCACACCCCCGGCACGGAGGCCGGGGCCCCACTGAGTTTTGGAGAGCCGCAAGGTTCTCGGCAGTACAGAGGCACAGGGGACGGACTGGGAGCAGACCTCCGGACATGAAAAGGAATGCCACATGGCACGTCTCGCAGGTGTGGATCTGCCGCGCGAAAAGCGCATGGAGATCGCACTGACTTACATCTACGGCGTCGGCCGTACCCGCTCGAAGGAGATTCTCGATGCAACCGGCGTGAGCCCGGATCTGCGTTCGAAGGATCTGTCCGACGAAGATCTGACCAAGCTCCGCGAGTACATCGAGGAGTCCCTCAAGGTCGAGGGCGACCTGCGCCGCGAGGTGCAGGCCGACATCCGTCGCAAGATCGAAATCGGCTGCTACCAGGGCCTTCGCCACCGTCGTGGTCTGCCCGTACGTGGACAGCGCACCAAGACCAATGCGCGCACCCGTAAGGGCCCCAAGCGCACCATTGCCGGCAAGAAGAAGGCGAAGTAATGCCCCCTAAAGCACGCGGTACAGGCCCGAAGAAGACGCAGAAGACGCGTCGCAGGGACAAGAAGAACGTCCCGCACGGATCTGCGCACATCAAGAGCACGTTCAACAACACGATCGTGTCGATCACCGACCCGGCAGGCAACGTCATCTCGTGGGCGTCGTCGGGACACGTGGGCTTCAAGGGCTCGCGTAAGTCGACTCCGTTCGCCGCGCAGCTCGCAGCCGAGAACGCTGCCCGCAAGGCGCAGGAGCACGGCGTCAAGAAGGTCGACGTGTTCGTCAAGGGTCCCGGCTCCGGCCGTGAGACCGCTATCCGTTCGCTCCAGGCTGCTGGCCTGGAGGTCGGCACCATCTCCGATGTCACCCCTCAGCCGCACAACGGCTGCCGTCCGCCCAAGCGGCGTCGGGTCTAGCGGGAAGGAAGGTTTAGAAAATGGCACGTTATACCGGTCCCGCTACCCGCAAGTCGCGTCGTCTGCGCGTCGACCTCGTCGGAGGCGACCAGGCGTTCGAGCGTCGCCCCTACCCGCCCGGCCAGCACGGTCGCGCGCGGATCAAGGAGAGCGAGTACCTGCTCCAGCTGCAGGAGAAGCAGAAGGCACGCTTCACCTACGGCGTCATGGAGAAGCAGTTCCGTCTCTACTACAAGGAAGCCAACAAGCGCCCCGGCAAGACCGGTGAGAACCTGTTGACGATCCTCGAGACGCGACTCGACAACGTCATCTACCGTGCGGGCCTCGCTCGCACGCGTCGTCAGGCACGCCAGCTGGTCACGCACGGACACTTCCTGGTCAACAACCAGCGAGTGGACATCCCCAGCTACCGCGTCTCGCAGTACGACATCATCGATGTCCGCGAGAAGTCCGCACAGACTCTCCCGATCCAGGTTGCACGCGAGAGCTACGGCGATCGTCCGGTTGCCCCGTGGCTGCAGGTCGTTCCCAACCGCCTTCGCATCCTGGTTCACCGGGTACCGGAGCGCGCACAGATCGATGTGCCGCTCCAGGAGCAGCTCATCGTCGAGTACTACTCGAAGTAAGGCGCAGCACGCCTGCGGGTGTCATCGATACCCGCAGGCGTTCTCGCCTCCACACGTGGACGTCAAATAGCGGACGTCCGTACAGGAGGAATACACAATGCTCATTTCACAGCGCCCGACGTTGACCGAAGAGGTCATCGCCGACAACCGCTCGAAATTCGTCATCGAGCCGCTCGAGCCTGGCTTCGGTTACACCCTCGGCAACTCGCTCCGCCGTACCCTGCTGTCGTCGATCCCCGGCGCTGCTGTCACCAGCATCCGCATCGATGGCGTTCTCCACGAGTTCACCACTGTCCCCGGAGTCAAGGAAGATGTCACCGACATCATCCTGAACCTCAAGGGTCTCGTCGTGAGCTCCGAAGAGGACGAGCCGGTCACCATGTACGTCCGCAAGCAGGGCCCCGGCTCTGTCACCGCAGGCGACATCGTTCCCCCGGCCGGCGTCACGGTGAACAACCCGGATCTGCACATCGCGACCTTGAACGACAAGGGCAAGCTGGAGATCGAGCTCGTCGTAGAGCGCGGTCGCGGTTACGTCCCCGCCGTTCAGAACAAGGCTTCGGGCGCAGAGATCGGCCGTATCCCGGTCGACTCGATCTACTCGCCCGTGCTCAAGGTCACCTACAAGGTGGAGGCCACTCGCGTCGAACAGCGCACCGACTTCGATCGGCTCGTTCTCGACGTGGAGACCAAGAACTCCATCACCGCGCGGGACGCGCTCGCATCTGCGGGCAAGACCCTGGTTGAGCTCTTCGGCCTCGCCCGTGAGCTGAACGTCGAAGCAGAAGGAATCGAGATCGGACCCTCGCCCGCCGAGGCCGACCACATCGCTTCCTTCGGACTCCCCATCGAGGACCTGGACCTCACCGTCCGTTCCTACAACTGCCTCAAGCGCGAGGGTGTTCACACCGTCGGCGAGCTGGTTGGCCGAACCGAGTCCGATCTGCTGGACATCCGTAACTTCGGACAGAAGTCCATCGACGAGGTGAAGGTCAAGCTGCACTCGCTAGGCCTCTCGCTCAAGGACAGCCCCGCGTCCTTCGATCCGACCACCGTGCCCGGATACGACGCCACCACGGGAACGTGGAGCGACACCGATGCTGGATCCTTCGCGGACAGCGAAGGCGCCGAGCAGGACTACGCCGAGACAGAACAGCTGTAATCAGCTCGCTTTGAGCTCTTACTAGGAGATTCATCATGCCCAAGCCCACCAAGGGCCGCCGTCTCGGCGGGTCGGCGTCGCACCAGAAGGCCATCCTGGCCAACCTGGCGACGGCACTCTTCGAGCACGGCCGCATCACCACCACCGAGTCGAAGGCCAAGCGCCTTCGTCCGCACGCCGAGAAGCTTGTCACCCACGCCAAGAAGGGTGATCTCGCTCATCGTCGTGAGGTTCTCAAGACGATCAACAACAAAGATGTCGTGCACAAGCTGTTCGCCGAGATCGGGCCGTTCTTCGCCGATCGCGACGGTGGCTACACACGCATCATCAAGACCGTCCCCCGCAAGGGCGACAATGCACCGATGGCCATCATCGAACTCGTCAACGAGCAGACGGTGTCCAACGAGGCCGATCGCGCTCGTCGCGTGAAGGCGTCGCAGACCGCACCGGCTGCTGCAGAGGCTCCCGCCGCTGCAGAGTCGGCCGAGGAGAACGTCGTCGAGGCTGTCGAAGCCGACGCGACCGACGCTCAGGTCGAGAACGCCGACGCCGTCGTCGAGGGCATCGAGGACAAGGACGCCCACGCGTCGGACGCGTCCGAGGCCGAAGCGGTGTCCACCGACGACCAGGGCAAGAAGGACTAGTCCACTTTGGTCTCGGAGTTCAGCGCAAGCGGACCCGTCGTTCCCACCGGGAACGGCGGGTCCGCTTTTTCGGCGTCCCGGAGACTGCGCCTCGACATCTCCTACGATGGAACCGACTTCTCCGGCTGGGCACGTCAGCCAGGGATCCGCACGGTGTGTGGTGTTCTCGAGGAAGCCTTCTCGACAGTGCTACGTCAGCCCGTCGAGTTGACCGTCGCCGGCCGCACCGATGCGGGCGTCCACGCACGCGGACAGGTCGCGCATGCCGACGTCGTCGGTGGCGTCGACGAACCGGATCGACTGATACGACGAATGGCCAGGTTTCTACCGACCGACGTGCGTGTCACGGCATTGACGACGGTCAGCAAGGACTTCGACGCACGCTTCTCGGCGCTGCGACGACATTACGAGTACCGGTTCAGCGTGGCACGCTACGGAGTCGACCCGTTGGACCGTCGATCAATCGTGTCGTGGCCGCGGGAGATCGACCTCGACGCGATGCGCGACGCATCGGCGAGGCTCGTCGGGCTCCACGATTTCGCCGCATTCTGCAAGCGCCGCGAGGGTGCAACCACGGTCCGGGAGCTTCAACGGTTCGACTGGAAGCGGGACGGCGACCACGTCACGGCCTACGTGAGCGCCGACGCGTTCTGCTGGTCGATGGTGAGGAGCCTGGTGGGCGCTCTCCAGGCGGTGGGGGAGGGACGACGAAGTCCGGAGTGGACAGCGTCGTTGCTCGAGACCCGCTCGAGGTCCAGCGCGGTGACGGTCGCTCCGGCACACGGTCTTTCCCTGGTGGGTGTCGACTATCCACGGGACGAGGAACTCGCCGAACGTAATGCAGCAACCCGCGAAGTCCGTCCGGAGATTCCGGCCTCCGGATTCTGTTGTTGACCGGTCGCCGTTAGGCTCGACCGATGAGCAGTGGTCGCATCGAACTCGCGGTGATCGTCGGGAGCGTCAGGCCGCAGCGGTTGGGGCCTTCGGTGGCCCAGTGGTTCGTGGATGTCGCCGGGCAGCGGGCGGAGTTCTCCGTGTCGCTGCTCGATCTGCTGGAATTGGAGCTGCAGTCGGATCTGTCGCCGTCGGCGGGTGCCGAGAGACTGGCCGAGACGATCTCGTCGGCCGCCGCGGTCGTCGTCGTGACGCCCGAATACAACCACGGTTACCCGGCGTCGGTGAAGACCGCCCTCGACACGTTGAAGTACGAATGGCGAGGCAAGCCGATCGGGTTCGTGTCCTACGGTGGCATGTTCGGAGGTGCGCGAGCGGTGGAGCAGTTGCGTTCGGTTGCAACCGAACTGCACATGGTGACGGTGCGAGACAGCGTCGGATTCGCACGTGCGCGAAAGGTGTTCGGCGGCAATCGGATTCCTGAGACCGGCCCCGAGTTGGATTCAGCGAACCGAATGCTCGATCAGCTGTGGTGGTGGGCGTCGGCTGCAGCGGCACGAGGCGCTGTCGACCCGTATCCGCATTCCTAGGAGCCGGTCAGTAGGTCGAGTTCGAACGTCGCAGACTGCGCGGTCGGCCGATGAAGGCTGTCTCCTGTGGGATGGTGACCAGGACCAGTTCCACCTCGCTCGTGGACGTTCGAACCCGGATGCGATCACCGGCCGCGCCCGGCTGGTGAATGGACACCGTCGGGTCCGGCATCGGTGTTCGTGAAATCTGCTCGGTGAGTGTCAGCACGGTGACCCCGTCGTTGCGGACCTGACCCGGTGTGCTCATCGTGTCGGAGAAGTCGTGCACCACCAGATCCACCCGTGTACCGGTTCGGTGTGGGCCTCCGTCGATTCTCAACCGCTCCGGAGTTGCGAGCGAGTCGACGAGTGGACCCCACGCGTGGGGTCTGTCGGTACGAATCAGAATACGTGCACCCGTGGCGACAGCCCTGAAGACCAGCTGCTGGGCGAGATACAGCTCGCCGGCGACGTGAACCGATCCGATGTCCGTGCCGTGGATCCGCGCCGCGACTCCGTGGCCGGATGCGTCCGAACCGAGAAGTTGCCCACATCCCGACGTCGGCAACCGGAGCTGTGCTGCGTGATCGTGGTCGATGGATCTGACGGGATCGGCGTACCCGCGGGCGGTGATCGCGAGTGGCAGTGACGTGAGCAGGGCTTCCCGTTGGCGACCACGCATCGACACCGGACGCGGAATGGACGGCGTCGGGACTGCCGACCTGGTTACGAATCCGCAGGATCCGGAGAGCAACACCCCGCCGACACCCGAACTCGGCTGGATGCGGAGGACGACGGTCGACGTGGACGCGGGCACCGACCACAGATCTTCGAGAGTTTCGGTGTCCAGCCCTCGGCAATCGATCCCGAAACCGGTCCTGATCACTCCCGGCAGCGGAGCGAACGACCAACGCTGGGTGAGGGATTCGAACGACGTCCCGCGGCACATGCGTGAGGCGGCGGCGTGAATCTCCGAGCGTGTGAGCGTCCGAGTACGTACGCGACCGGCCTCCAACGCCCGCGCAATCCGTCGGGTAGCGATCGCGATCGTCCGGTCCAGACCGTCGCGGCCGCCGCCACGGGCGTCGACTGCTTCACGGTTCTTCCGCTCGTCCAGCGTCACGGTGACCCACACCGACCGAGCCGAGACGGCGGGGAGCGGGCCGATCAGGTTCTCGTACACGTCCGTCGCAGGTGATCCCGGTGCCGTTCTCGACCCGTGCGAGACGATGTCGATTCGGCTCAGAGAAATGTCGTGTTGGACAAGAGATTCAGTGAGGTCGCCGAGGCCGAACGCAGAGTCGGTCATGGCGGTCGACCGTCCGAGCCTGGTGGTGGCTCCAGGTGTCGGGAGAAGTTCCAACACACACGAGACCATGGTCCCTCGCCTGTGCACTCCGACGGCGGTTCCGTCGCCGTCGATGTACTCCGTGGTGACGCCTGTCGAGGGGACGGTCCCCGCCAGATATCGAGCCGACGCGAACCCCCAGTCGAGGAGGGGGCGTCCGCCCACGACGACGAACGGAAGCAGCGCGAATGGCAGTGCACACAGCACGACGGTGAGGGGCGGAAGCTCGGCAAGAACCGCCGAGAGGCAGACCAGGACCGCGAATACTTCGACTCCTAGAGCTCGACGCAGGGTCGGTGCTCGAAATACCGACGTGCGGGCCGGGCGACGGCGCCCCGGTAGCGCGGCCATCATGAAATCCTCCCCCCGAAGGCTGTCCGTGTGACGAGCCGGACCCCCATCGCGGCTCAGCGGCGACTCTACGCTGTGCGCAACGATGTTGAAACCTCGTGCTCGCCGTCCCCGAGCGGTCGTCGACGGCGGTCGTGGCCGGGTGGGTAGTAGGGTGTGCGCCGGGGACGGACCCGAGGGTGTGTCGGGTCCGAAGAAACGGTAGGGGGCACCGTGGCGGCGACGCCGACAACGAAATGGCAGGTCGGCGGATACAGATTCCTCGTTCGCCGAATGGAACACGCATTGGTTCGGCGGGACGTGCGAATGCTGCACGACCCCATGCGCTCTCAATCCCGTGCACTCGCAGTCGGTCTCGTGATCGCGTGCATCGGACTTGCCGGGTGCGCAGCGCTCGCTCTGCTGCGGCCCCAGGACAAGATCGGCGACTCGGCGATCGTAGTCGGCAAGGAATCCGGCGCGATGTTCGTCCGCGTCGACGAAACCTTCCATCCCGTGCTGAATCTCGCGTCGGCACGCCTCGTCGTCGGGCAGGCGGACGATCCGACGATCGTCAAGGACAGCGAGCTCGCGAACAGGCCGCGAGGGGCGTTGGTGGGCATACCCGGTGCGCCGTCGTCGCTGCCGTACGACGTCGACGGTACGTCGGTCGCGTGGAGCGTCTGCGACACCGTTGGCGCGGCGGGGTCCGTGGCGGGCACGACCGTGATCGCAGGCGATCCCCGACACGGTGACGGCATCGAACAATTGCAGGACACCCAGGCTTTCCTGTGGGAGACCGGAGACGGGGTCTTTCTCGTCTACGACGGTGTACGCGCCGCGATCGATCTGAACGACAGGTCGGTCGTTCGAGCGCTCGGGCTAGAGAACACCGTGCCCTCCGGAGTCAGCGAGGCACTGGCCAACACCGTGCCCGTGGTTCCTCCGATCACACCGCCGCTGATTCCGCGGGCGGGCGAGTCACCCGCCTACTCGCTCGCGGGGAAGACCGTCGGCTCGGTGGTGAAAGTGGTCGACACCGAGGATCGTTACTACGTTGTCCTCTCCGAGGGGATTCAGGAGGTCAGCGTTGCCACCGCGCAGCTGATCACGTTCGCCGACTCGCAGGGGAGTCCGGAGATCGACTCGTTGACTCCCGACGCACTCAGCGATGCACCGTCGGCCGACTCGCTCGCGGTGAAGACTTTTCCGCGGTCCCGGCCGTCGATCGTCGATCGTCGGTCCGAGCCGGTGGCCTGCGTGGCCTGGCTCCCACAGGACGCGCCCGACGGCGGCCCCACCGCACGTCTCGAATTCTCTTCGGGCAGAGTGCTTCCGCTGCCGGACTCTGCTCGACCCGTTGCGTTGGCCCAGGCCGACGGTGGGGGACCTGCGGCCGACGAAGTGTTCGCGGCGCCGGGTAGCGGAGGTTTCGTGCAGACCACGGGGATCTCGCCGACGAGCGTGCGACGAGACGGATACTTCTTCGTGGCCGACACCGGCGTGCGGTACGGGGTTGCGGATGCGGACGCGGCCAAGGCACTCGGCTTCGGAGCGGCTGCGTCCGCACCCTGGCAGATAGTCGAATTGCTCGGCGTGGGGCCGGCTTTGAGTCGAGACGCAGCCTTGACCGCTCACGACGGTGTCGGACCAGATCCGGACGCAGCCCTGCTTCCATCCGAATGAGGGAGGACTCGGCGCCGCAGGGGCAGTGACAATCCGAGACCGAGAACGAGGACGACACCGACCGCCGCCGCGCCGGTCAGAGCCACCGTCCGCGGCTGGGTGTCGGGCGGCTCCGGCACGAGTGGCGCGGCGATGTCGACCGGCGAGGCAGGGAAATGCGCAGAGTCGTCGAGTACCTGCCCGGTAACCGCGGCCAGCGGATCGACGACGCCGTGACCGACGAAAGGATTCCAGCCCTCGGCGGGTGCGTGCGCTGTGGCCTCGATGCGTTCGATGACCTGGGCGGCGCGAAGGTCGGGCCGGTGCGCCCTGATCAGTGCAGCAACCGCGGCGACCAGGGGAGCCGAGAAACTCGTTCCTTGAATCGGAGTCACACCGCCCTGATTGTCGATGGTGCCGCCGGCGAGTCCGGTGCCCGTCGGCGACAGAGACGTCATCGCCGTGCCCGGTGCCGCGACGTCGACCCACGGGCCCGCGAGGGTGAACGCCGCCGGTGATCCGTCGGGGTTCACCGACCCGACGGTGAGAACCTGATCGTCGAACCATGCCGGTGTTGCGATCGTGGCGACGCGATCCCATTGATCGGCGAACGGATCGGTCGGGTCGGGTAGGGGGTTCTGCGTGGCGCACGCGGACCCGCCGCCTCCGGTGTTGCCTGCGGCTGCGACCACGACGACGTCCTTGACCGTGGCGGCGTACTCGACGGCCGCGCCCAGGGGGCCGTCGACAGGACCCGTCCCACCCGGTACGCACGCCACCTCGGAGATGTTGATGACGGTCGCGCCGAGGTCCGCGGCAGTGCGTACGGCCATCGCCATCGTCATCACGTTGCCGTAGCCCGACGCGTTCGCTGCAGCAGGATCCTCGGAGTCGGGCTCACCGCCTTCGCGGACGATCCGAAACGCGTTGCTCGACTGACGGATCGACAGAATCTGTGCTTCCGGAGCGCCGCCGGCGAAGCCGCTGCCCTCCACCCGTGACCCGGCGATGAGACCGGCGACGAGAGTTCCGTGGGCGTCGCAATCGGACAGTCCGTCGCCCGTGTGAACGTAGTCGCCTCCCGGCCGCAGACCAGGCAGTCGCGGGTGCGGTGAGACGCCCGTGTCGATAACGGCGACGACCTGCCCGGCGCCTCGGGTGATGGGCCACACGGACGCGAAGTCCAGAGCCTGAAGCTCGGCGGGAATCGCGCTGCCGTCCGGGATCTCCGAGACAGGAACACAGGCGTTTCGTTGCTCGGTGGGATCGAGAGGGGCGGCAGGCCCCGGTTCGGGCAGCAGCCCCGGATCGACGACGGGCCGGTCCGCGCTCGCGACTCCGGCTCCGACGGTCGCCGAGATCATCGCGGCAGCGATCGGAACCGTCAGTGTTCGTGCCCGGGCGCGCCGACTCGATCGGACCGTCACAGCGCGCGCATGGCCGTGTACAAGCCACACACCCAGCACGCCAGTGGGATCACGGTGGCGATCGCCGCGTACTCGATCAGTTCTGCAGTGCGCCGAAGGACCGGGGAGTACTCCCGGGTGGGCACGGCCGAACCGAAGAACAGCGCCACGAGCGCCACAGCGACGCATGCGACGAAGACTGCCGGCTGGATCGCGTCCGAATCGGATACGGCCGGCGTGAACACGACGGCCGCGAGCAAAGTCAGAAGGATCGAAGCACCGCCGAGGACGAGAGGAAGCGCGTGGGTCACCTGCGCGAAGGTTCGCCCGCGCAACAGCAGGAGCAAGGCCGTCGCGAGTGCAAGGGACACGCCCGGCCGATAGATGGCGTCGCTCGATCCGAGCGCAGCCAGAAGGGCGCCACCCGTGGCCGCCGCGCCGCCGGCACACACGAGACCGGTCAGGTGACTACGGGCTCGCCGTGCCCGATCGGCGAGTTCGGCCGCGCTGGTGGGGTCTTCGTCGCCTGCGTCGTCGAGCGGAGCTCCTGCCGTCGGTACGGGAGGTAGTGGAAGTCCTGCCTGCATCATCGACACACGAGGTGCGGCCGCCAAGGCGGCCAACGCAACCACGGTGGTCCCCGCTCCGATGGTGCTCACCGGAAGATCGGTGAACATCGACACCGTTGCGCCTGCGCACACGGTGACTGCTGCGGCACTCGCCGCGGTGAACACTGCGGATCCGTGGCCGCCGGTACGCAGTGCAAGAACGGCTGAGGCGCCGACCAGAGCCCCGCCGAGCAGGAGGTGTGGTGCCCCGAATTCTCCTGGAACGAACCGAGATCCGGCCACGAACATAAGTGGGAGCGCGCATGCGGACAGAAAAACACCGGTGCTGTCGTCCCGATAGAATCTCCCGACGACGGTTCCCGCGACGATCATCAGCACTGCGGTCGTCGCCGCGGCCACGGCTGCAGTGACGCTCCGGGCGCCGACCTCACCGGCGTCGACGCGACCGCCGAGTTGCAGCAGTGGAAGCATCACGGCGATGCAGGCGAGCAACACCGCCGACGCACTTGTCACGAAACCCACTCGCCGCGCGGTGGCGGCTGTCCAGAGGCCGTCCCTCGAGCCATCCCCCGAGCTGTCGACGGACGCCACCGCGAACATCAGATCGTCGTGAAGGGGAGGTAGCGCCGGGGCGTCGGCGGTACCGAGAACGAGCAGCTCACCGTCGCGAACCGATGCCTCGTTGAGCGTTGCCGTGCCCGAGATCGGCGGCATCCCCACTTTCGACAGCACCCAGTCTCGGCCGTGTCTGTCGTTGGCAGCTGTTGCACGGGAGTCGACGATGTCCACGATGCCGGGGATCAACAGCGAGATCGGCACGTCGGTGGGTAGAGCCATGTCCACCTGTGCGGATTTGCCGAGCACCGTCAGTCGACACAGGTCGAGCGGCGCTGCAGCGCCACGATCCCGCACGTCGCTCCTGGTGCTCGGTTCCACCGAGTTCGGCTGCAACCGCGCGCCGTGTCCGTTCACGGCCTGCGAAACATCCCCCGTCACTGCTCGTCCCTCGTCACTGATGTTCCCCCGTCGTGCACAGTCACCCCGCTCGTGCCCCCCTGGCTACGAGCGTGGCCCACGATACTCGGAAGCAGGGGCCTGCGGCGACGTGCCGGACGGTTCGATCAGACTGCGCTGGTCGCAGGTTCCTCGCTCCGCAGATTCGTCGCCTCGGCAAGGAGTTCGTAGGACCGCAGCCACGACGCTCGGTCGACGACCCCGGACGCCACGATCAACTCGTCGGCGTCGGCGTGGCGTACGAACCGATCGAGGTAATCCCGGACCGTTGCCGGTGTTCCCACCGCCGAATACTTGGTCATCTGCATGATCTGTCGGCCCTGCGGCGCGTCGAGAATCATGTCCGCTTCCTCGTCGGTGAAGGTTCGCCCACGGCCGAGCAGCAGGCTGACGCGACTGCGTTTGGTCGCGAGGAACTGTTGCTGCGCATCGGCTTCGGTGTCGGCCGCGATCACGTTGACACCTGCGATGACGTAGGGGGCGTCCAGCTGGTCCGACGGGCGGAACTCACGGCGATAGATCGATACGGCCTGCTCGAGCGCATCGGGTGCGAAGTGCGACGCGAAAGCGAACGGCAGACCGAGCGCGGCCGCGAGCTGCGCGCCGAACAACGACGACCCCAGAATGTACAGCGGTACCCCCGTGCCTGCTCCCGGCGTGGCCACCACGCCCGGCACGAGAGAATTGTCGGAGAGGAACCCCTGCAATTCCTGAACTTCCTGCGGGAAGCGGTCCGCCGACGACGGGTCTCGGCGCATCGCACGCATGGTCTGTTGGTCGCTGCCCGGTGCTCGGCCGAGGCCCAGATCGATGCGTCCCGGGTGCAGCGTGGCCAGGGTGCCGAACTGCTCTGCGATCGTCAGCGGCGCGTGGTTGGGCAACATCACTCCGCCCGACCCGAGCCGGATGGTGGTTGTGTTCGCGGCGACGTGACCGATCAGCACACTGGTCGCCGACGACGCGATGGTGCGCATGTTGTGGTGCTCGGCGTACCAGATTCGCCGGTAACCCCATTTCTCCGCGTGTCGAGCGAGTTCGACGCTCGCATCGAAGCTGTCCCTGACGCTTTCACCTGGACCTATGTGTGCTAGATCGAGGATCGACACCGGTACGGAGAACGGTTGCGACGGGGATGAGGACATGCGCGCTGCCAGCCTTTCGACGAGAAATATCGTGTTCGAGAGCGACCGAACGCTCTTCGTGAAGACAACCAGCGAGGACTGCGAGCTATTCCGACGCTCGACGCGAGGGCTGGCTCACCGTGCGCGCATGCGTTAGCCTTCGGGCCGGAGTCGCTCTCGCCTGGGAACGAGCGCGGTCTTCGTGTCGGGGGGACAGCGCGAGACGGTGGGGGCAGCAGCGTGAGTACGGTTCGTTTCGTTCGTGGTGCCCGCCGTCCGGTGCCCAGAACCCCTGGTGGCGAGGTCACGCTTCAGGCGCCGCCGGAAATTCCTCGGATCGTGCCGGGAAATCTGCTGATGAAGCTCATGCCGGTGGTCATGGTGGCGGCGATGGTCGGCATGGTCGCGTTGATGTTCACCTCCGGCATGGCCGCGAACCCCATGATGCTGATGTTTCCGGCGATGATGCTGGTATCGATGCTGGGGATGGTCGCGGGCGGAGGAAGAGGCGGCGGCGCGCGGACCGCCGAGGCGAACGAGGACCGCAAGGACTACCTGCGTTACCTGGACCAATTGCGCAAGGACGTGCGCGTCACGGCCGACGCGCAGCGCACAGCCCTCGAATGGTCGCATCCGGATTCGGCCGTCCTCTGGTCGTTCGCCGGAACCCACCGAATGTGGGAACGACGCACCGCGGACCCCGATTTCTGCCACGTGCGGATCGGCCGTGGCACGCAGAGATTGGCCACCCGGCTCGTGCCACCGGAAACCGGCCCGGTCGAGGAATTGGAGCCGGTGTCGGCGGTATCCCTCAGGCGCTTCGTGCGTGCGCATTCGGTCGTGAACGACCTGCCGACCGCGCTGTCGCTGCGCGGATTCGCGGCGATCGCGCTCACCGGGGACCGTTCCGCTGCGAGGGCGACGGTGCGTGCGATGATCGCGTCGCTGTGCACCTTCCACGACCCGGATCAGGTGCGCATCGCAGTGGTGTGCGGGCCGGACACGGTGATGCACTGGGACTGGATCAAGTGGCTCCCGCACGCGCAGCACGAGCTTCTCGAAGACGGAGTCGGCAGTGCTCGGATGATCTACGGCTCGTTCCTCGAACTCGAAGGTGCTCTGGGCGAGCAGCTTTCACTGCGCAACAGGTTCACGCGCGGCGCGCCGGCAACAGCCGGTGTCGCGCACATCGTGATCGTCGTCGACGGGGGATTGCTGGACAACAGTGGCACCGACGTGACACGAACCGGGTTGGAGGCGGTCACGGTGCTGGATCTCTCCGGATTCGCGACGTCGCTCGCGTCCAGTCGAGGGCTGCGACTCGTCACCGAGAACGGAACGGTGGGTGCGGTCAGCGGCCCCGGCGTCGAGATCTTCGGGCAGGCGGACACGCTGAGTGTCGCAGCAGCGGAAACGGTGGCGCGCCGGCTGTCTCCCTTCCGTACGACCACCGCTCGGCACAGCGACGTCACCGTCGACGAGGGTGAGTCGATATCGACATGGAACCGACTGCTCGCGATCCCCGATGTCGGTGACCTCGATCCGATGCGTGTGTGGACGCCGAGGCGTGGGCGCGACCGGCTGCGAGTACCGATAGGCGTCGCGCCCGACGGAAGCGCGGTCGAGATCGACCTGAAGGAATCCGCGGAGAACGGCATGGGTCCGCACGGACTGTGCATCGGTGCAACGGGATCGGGAAAATCGGAGTTTCTCCGGACATTGGTTCTGGGGTTGGTGGCGACCCACTCCCCGGATCAATTGAACCTGGTCCTCGTGGACTTCAAGGGTGGCGCGACGTTCGCCGGGCTCGAGGACGCGCCGCACGTCGCCGCCGTGATCACCAACCTGTCCGACGACCTCGCACTCGTGGACCGGATGAAGGATGCGCTGGCCGGTGAGATGAACCGCCGTCAGGAACTCCTCCGAGACGCCGGTAACTTCGCCAACGTCACGGACTACGAGAAAGCCCGATCGTCCGGCGCGGCCTTGGCGCCGATGCCCGCACTGTTCATCGTCGTCGACGAATTCTCGGAGTTGCTCAGTCAGCAGCCGGAATTCGCCGATCTCTTCGTCGCCATCGGACGTCTCGGGCGATCGCTGCACATGCACCTGTTGCTGGCCAGTCAGCGACTCGAGGAAGGCAAGCTTCGCGGGCTGGACAGCCACCTGTCGTACCGGATCGGCTTGAAGACGTTCTCGGCGAACGAGTCTCGGACGGTCCTGGGGGTTCCCGACGCCTACCACCTGCCGGCGCAACCCGGCGCAGGCTACCTCAAGTGCGACTCTGCCGAGATCATGCGGTTCGCGGCGTCCTACGTGTCGGGTCCGTACGTTCGTCCGCGTACGGCACGTCAGGTGAACGGACGTACGGACGTCGACATCGTTCCGAAGCTGTTCGGTGCGTTCCCCGTACCGGTTTCGCCCGGCGACCGGGCGCGCGAGGTGGAGGAAACGCACCCGGTCGACACCGCGGACCTCCGGGCGGACGGCGCCACGAGCGTGGACGACACTCAGGACGTCCGTACGGTTCTGGACGTCGTCGTCGAACGTGTTCGTGGGCACGGTAACCCGGCTCACGACGTCTGGCTTCCTCCGCTCGACCGGTCGCCGGCGCTCGACAGCCTGGTCGGAGCCACGGATCCGGCGGCGCTCGCCCAGCGACCGGCGACGCTGCGGGCACCGATCGGCATCGTCGACCGACCGTTCGATCAGCGCCGAGATCTCCTGCAGGTCGATCTGTCCGGCGCACAGGGGCATCTGGCGATAGTCGGTGGTCCCCAGACCGGAAAGTCGACTGCCGTGCGCACTCTGATCATGTCCATGGCGTCGACGCACACGCCGGAGCAAGTGCAGTTCTACTGCCTCGATTTCGGCGGTGGAACCCTCAACGCATTGATCGACCTCCCTCACGTGGGCTCGACGGCGAGCAGGCTCGACGTCGATCGTGTTCGTCGCACGGTCGCCGAGGTGACGTCGGTGATCAGTCGCCGTGAGCGTCTCTTCCGCCAACGGGGTATCGATTCGATGGCCGAATTCAGACGCCGACGGACCGAGCATCCCGTCGATCCCGAGGATTCGTTCGGAGACGTGTTCCTGGTCATCGACGGGTGGGGGAGCATCAGAACGGATTTCGAGCCGCTGGAGCAGCAGCTCGCCGCCGTCGCCGCGCAGGGGCTGTCCTACGGCGTCCATCTCGTCGTCACTGCGACGCGGTGGGCCGAGATCCGGCCCGCGACGAAGGACCTGATCGGTACCCGAATCGAGCTCCGTCTCGGTGACGCATCGGACTCGGAGTTCGGACGGGTCAAGGCGGCCAGGGTGCCGGAGAACAGGCCCGGCCGCGGAATCACGAAGGACGGGCTGCACCTGCTGATCGGCCTACCGCGCCTCGACGGTGCGTCGTCGACCACGGATTTGGGCACAGGAATCGCCGCTGCGCTGCGCAGTGTTTCGGCTCGATACGGCGACAGAGCCGCTCCTGCCGTCCGCATGCTTCCGGACAGCTTGCCCCTCGCGGACCTCAGGCGGGTACTGGTCGGTCGATGGCCGCGGGTGCGCGGCGAGGTCGCGGAGCTGTGGGTTCCGCTCGGCATCGACGAGGCCGAACTGAAACCCGTCGCGATCGACTTCGCCGAGCAAGCCCACTTCCTCGTGTTCGGAGACACCGAATGCGGAAAGACGTCGTTGCTGAAGTCCATCAGCTCCTCACTCGTGGAAGCGAACACGCCCCAGCAGGTCAAGATCATCTTCGCGGACTATCGACGGACGATGCTCGGTCTGGTGGACACCGATCATCTGGCCGGATACGCCGCGTCGCAGCCGGTTCTGACCACCATGATGACCGAGCTGGCGTCCAAACTGGCCGAACGCATGCCAGGCCCGGACGTCACGTCACAGCAACTTCGCGAACGGTCGTGGTGGACCGGGCCGGACATCTTCGTGATCGTCGACGATTACGATCTCGTGGCCACCGCGTCGGGAAATCCCCTGACGCCGTTGACGGAATACCTTCCGCACGCGCGAGACATCGGCCTGCACCTCGTCGTCGCGCGGCGGTCCGGCGGAGCCTCGCGGACGATGTACGACCCGGTGATCTCCCGCATCCGCGATCTCGTGTCACCGGGGTTGGTGATGAGCGGCTCTCGTGACGAGGGCAACCTCGTCGGAACGGTCAAACCGTCGCCGATGCCGCCGGGACGGGGAATGTTGGTGGACCGGCGTGGGCAGTCGCTCGTGCAACTGGCCTGGTCCCCGGCATGAGGGTGCGGGCCGCAGACTCCGCTGGAACCTACGCCGCAGTTCACCTCGGTGAGGATTGCGTGTCCGTGCTGGTGAGTTCGGCGGCTGGAGTGCAGTGCACCAGGTTCGACATCGCGCTGACGATGGACGAAGGCACCCTGCTCTTCCTGCGTTCCGATCCGCCGGACGTGGCAGCCGAGCATGCAGCGGCCGTCTCCGAGACCGAGCGGCGACCGTGGTCGTTCGTCGACGACGAAGCCGTACTCGTCGGATCGACCGTAGTTCCCACGGCTCGGGTGTTCGGCGGAATCGTGGGCGACGCACTCGCACGGTCCGGCGTCGTGGGCCACGTGGACCTGCTCGAGCTCGCGTGTCCGTCGGCGTGGGGTGACGCCCGCCGCGACGTCGTACGGCGAGCCGTCCGTTCCTCGGCCGGTGAGGTGACGGTGATCGACTCCGCGACGGCGGTCGTTCGATCGCTCGGAGAGCGTGCCCCCGAGTCTGCTGTGGTCGTCGAGGTCGACGATCTCAGCTCGGTCGTCGTCGGTCTCGATCGGCGGCGAGACGAGCCGGGGGTCGACGGGCAGCCACACGGCTACGTTCGCGATGTGCGCTGGGACGCGGTGGGCAGCAGAGACATCGACGTCGACGCCGCCGCGAGCCGCTCCGTTCTCGACCGTGTGGCTGCTCTCGTCGCGGCCGAACCCCGGCGTGGACGAGTCGACGTTTTCGTCCTCTCGACGACAGGCGACGAACCCGTCCTGCCCGGACTCACCGGACCCGGCGTCGGCGAGCCAGCGTCGGACGACCTGCACGCGTATCGGATTCACCGTGCGACGGGTCCGACCGTCGTTCGATCGATGGCGGCCGCCGTCGGACTGTCGGATCCGGGTGACGCACCCGGGGATTCGTACCGTTCGGCAGACGCGGGCTCGGCGTACGTGCCGGCCGCGGACACCCCCGACTGGGCCAGTCCGTTCGCAGCAGACATCTACGCGGCCGGGGTGCGCGGTGAAGTGGGGGCCGGTGACTTTCGAGCAGATCCCACGGTGCACCCGCCGGTGCCGTTGGGCCGAGCCGCGGCGTGGTTGACCGAGGCGACCGCGCCGTCGCCTCCGACGCGCCGTGTTTCCGCGCCGGCTGTCGGCGCGCTGGCTCTCGTCCTCCTGCTCGGCGGGCTGGTGTTCTTCGTGTTCCGCGCGGAGAAACCTGTACCTTCCGCCCAGCCTGTTTCCGCCCAGCCTGCATCCTCTCGACCCGTCCCGGCAGTGGCGCCGACGTCCGAGCCGCCGGTAGCCGGATCGTCGACGCGGGCCGCCGAGCGCTCGACACCCGTGTCGACACCGAATTCGACGCCGGACCCGGTCTCACGGTCGGAGTTCGGGAGAGTCAGTATCGCCGGGCCTGCGACCTGGACGACGCGCAGCGAGCAGACGCGAATTCTGTTGATACCGCCGGACTTTCCCGAGCGGCGGATCGTCCTCTCCTCGACGGAACTGACACCGGGTGCATCGTTGGATTCGGTGGCCGAGGATCTGCAGCGACAACTCGACGCGCGCAGCGACGACGGGTCGATCGTGGAATTCACCGCCGCGACCGATTTCGGTGAGCGAGTAGGAATCTCGTACGTGGAGAACCCGCCCGACGGCTCGACGGTGCAATGGCACGTCTTCGTCGACGGCGGGCTGCAGGTCAGCATCGGATGCCAGAGTTCTGCGGGCTTCGCGGACGCGTTGATCGACGACTGTGCGCGGGCGGTGTCGAGCCTGTCCGTCTCGCCGGCTCGGTAGATTCGCACATCGCTTCGAAGATTCTTCGGATCCGATGGAACCGAACCACCGGCCGGGTGCGTCCAATCAGATGTAGGGGGAGATCTGCTGGTACGCCATGGCGAACCGGTGCCTCGACCGAGCATTCACCAGAGTGCTCGACACCGATGAACACGAAGGGGTCGACATGGCACAAACCGATATTCAGACCATGCTCGCAGTGTCTGCAAAGGTCGACGGCCTGCGAGGCGAAATTCACGATCTGCTGTCCGCGCTGCGCGGCGATGTGAACCACGCGGCGTCCGGTATCTGGCAGGGTTCGGCATCGACGACATTCGCCCAGGTCATGACCAACTGGGATTCCAGCGCCAACAAGCTGGAGAACGCTCTGTCCGGCATCGGGGAGTCGATCAAGACCAGTGGTGTGCAGTACGACCAGTCGGAGCAGGACAACACGTCTCAGCTCAACTCCGTCGCGAGCAGCTTGAACCTCTGATCGCTCGCGCTCGGCTCTCGAACGTACGGACCAATCAACTCGTCGGCCTGAAGTCGATGGACACGAATGCGAGGAAACGATGACCAGCGGTGAAATCAAGTACAACTTCGGTGCGATCGGCGATCTGGCCGGCGGCATGACCACCAAGTGGTCGCAGCTCAACGAGAAGCTCGACGACGTCAAGTCGTCCATCCAGCCGCTCGTTGCGACGTGGCAGGGTGCCGACTCCGATCAGTACCAGGTCAAGCAGAACGAGTGGAACGCTGCGCAGGCCGAACTCAACGGCGTTCTGCAGAGCCTGATCGGCGCGGTGAACTCCGGCAACCAGCGGATGCAGGAGCAGGAAGCGGCCAACCGCGCGCGCTTCTCCTGATCTTCGTCGTCCATTCGGCCCCGACGTCCTCGCGACTTCGGGGCCGAATTGCGTGTGCGCCGGACTGTCGGTGACGCGGGGGTTTCCATCGGACGCCGCGCGATGTTCACTGGACCGCGTGACGGATCAGCTGGGCAGGATCGAGGAGGCGAGGTCGGTCGTCGCTGCTCGGCTGGAGTCTCTGCGGTCTCAGTTCGCCGCGATCGTCGAGGGCTCACGGTGGTCCACCGACGACGACGAACACGACCCGGAGGGTTCGACCATCGCGTTCGAGCGTGCCACGGTCGCGTCGCTTGCCCGCGATGCGGAATTAGAGTTGCGCGAGCTCGATGCAGCCACGGAACGCGTGGCGTCCGGCACCTACGGGATCTGCGAACGGTGCGGAGAATGCATCGCCGACGCTCGTCTCGACGCATTGCCCGCGGCACGCCGCTGTATCCGGTGCGTCCGTGCACGGTGAGTCGGGCGCACCTTCCGGTCGACGGGCGTTTTGACCTGGGGGCCACGCAGCCGGTATCGTCCCTCGTTGGCGTGTATGGGAACGCCGCGCACAATGCTGCGCGGCCGACTCCTTGATCTCGGGTCTCAACTGGCCGCCGAGGTCATCAATACGTCTTGGCCAGCAGCGACATCATGAAGACAGGACTTTTACGTGTCTACATACAGCCCGAAGGCCGGGGACACCACCCGGACTTGGCATGTGATCGACGCCACGGACGTCGTGCTCGGACGCCTTGCCGTCCAGGCCGCGACTCTGCTGCGCGGCAAGCACAAGCCGACCTACGCACCCAACGTCGACGGTGGCGATTTCGTCATCATCGTCAACGCCGAGAAGGTTGCCATCAGTGGCAACAAGCTCGACGGCAAGTTCCACCACCACCACTCCGGCCACCCGGGCGGACTGAAGTCGCGTTCGACTCGTCAGGTGTTGGAGAACAACCCGGACCGTCTCGTGGAGAAGGCCGTCAAGGGCATGATCCCCAAGAACAAGCTCGGTAATGCAATCGCGGGCAAGCTCAAGGTGTACGCGGGACCGAACCACCCGCACGCAGCTCAGCAGCCCGTTCCGTTCGAGATCAAGCAGGTGTCCCAGTGACGGCGCCGGAGGGAAATGACGTGACGTCGCAGGAAATCCCAGAAGAGGCAGTGGAGATCGCCGCGGACGAGTTCGTCTCCGTGGAAGAGCCCGAGGTCGTCGAGGAGATCGAGGCAGCCGCCGCCGCTCCCGCGCCCATCCTGTTCGACCGCCCGGTTCAGACCGTCGGCCGTCGTAAGGAAGCTGTCGCTCGCGTCCGGTTCGCTCCGGGCACCGGCGGATTCAAGCTCAACGGCCGCAGCCTCGAGGACTACTTCCCGAACAAGGTTCACCAGCAGCTCATCAAGGCTCCGCTGGTGCTCGTCGATCGTGCGGAGTCCTTCGACATCGTTGCACTGCTGCACGGTGGCGGACCGTCCGGACAGGCAGGCGCGCTGCGTCTGGCCATCTCTCGCGCCCTGATCGAGGTCACCCCCGAGGATCGCCCGCCGCTGAAGGCTGCCGGCTTCCTCACGCGTGATGCTCGTGCAGTCGAGCGTAAGAAGTACGGCCTGAAGAAGGCACGTAAGGCGTCGCAGTACTCCAAGCGCTGACGCGCCGCACAGTTCTACCCGCGAGGGCAGGCGTCCACGAAGTATCGGATGCCTGCCCTCGCGGCGTTTGTTCGACAGTTCTACATTCGAGCGGAGCCTGCGGAGCGACCGCATGCTCCATTCGAGCGGAGCCTGCGGAGCGACCGCATGCTCCATTCGAGCGGAGCCTGCGGAGCGACCGCATGCTCGATTCGGCGAAGGGGGACATGCCCGCATGACTCGACTGTTCGGTACCGACGGAGTACGGGGGCTGGCCAACGACCTCCTCACCCCCGAGTTGGCGTTGAAGGTGGCCAAGGCTGCGGCCGCTGTTCTCGCGCCCAGCTCGCCGGGTACGACTCCCGTCGCGGTGGTAGGACGTGATCCTCGTGCGAGCGGCGAAATGCTCACCGCTGCAGTCACTGCCGGGCTCACAGCGTCCGGAGTGGACGTCGTCGACGTCGGGGTTCTTCCCACGCCCGCAGTCGCATTCCTCACCGCAGACCTCGGTGCCGCACTCGGTGTGATGATCTCGGCATCGCACAATCCCATGCCGGACAACGGAATCAAGATCTTCGCCGCGGGCGGCCACAAGCTCGACGACGATGTCGAGGATCGAATCGAAGCGCACATCGCAGGCGATTTGCAGGGCGCCGCGCCGACAGGTGCAGGAATCGGCCGCGTCCGCGCATCGTCGGACGCCGCGGGTCGATACAGCGCGCACGTCGGACGTGCGTCGACTCATAGTCTCGACGGGCTGACCGTTGTCGTCGACTGCGCGCACGGGGCGGCCTCGGTGGTTGCACCCGCGATCTATGCGCAGGCAGGTGCCGACGTGATCGCCATCAACGCCGACCCCGACGGTCTGAACATCAACGACGGGTGCGGATCGACTCACATGGAGGACCTGCAGAAGGCCGTCGTGGAGCACGGCGCCGACCTGGGAATCGCACACGACGGCGACGCCGATCGGTGCCTCGCCGTCGACTCGACGGGTGCGATCGTCGACGGCGACGCGATCATGGCCGTCCTTGCCATCGGTCTCAAGGACGCGGGCGTCCTGACCGACGACACGCTGGTTGCCACCGTGATGAGCAACCTTGGCCTGCACATCGCGATGCGCGAGGCAGGGATCTCGGTCCGTACCACCGCGGTCGGTGACCGGTACGTGCTCGAGGAGCTGCGGTCGGGCGGATTCGCGCTCGGTGGCGAACAGAGCGGGCACGTGGTGATTCCGTCGTTCGGTACCACCGGCGACGGCGTTCTGACGGCCTTGCTGTTGATGGGGCGGATGGCCGAGACCGGACGTTCCTTGGCCAACCTGGCATCGGTGATGACGACGCTGCCTCAGGTGCTGATCAACGTGAAGGTGTCGGACAAGCGCGCTGTCGCGTCGGCCCCGGCTGTTCTGGATGCGGTGTCCGAGGCGGAACGGATCCTGGGTGACTCCGGGCGAGTCCTGCTGCGCCCCAGTGGAACCGAGCAGTTGGTGCGGGTGATGGTGGAAGCTGCCGAGGTGGATCTGGCGAACCGGCTCGCCGAGGATCTGGCGAGCCGGGTCGGCCAGGTCTGACCGGTGGTCAGGCCGTCAGTTCCCGTAGCTTGGTCAGCTGCGCGACGCGGCCGGCGGTGTTCTCGGCAAGTGGCGCGACGTTCAGCGTGGTGACCCCGGCTTCGGCGAACGCGGCGACACGCTCCTTGACGTAGCTTTCGGGACCGATCAGGTTGACGGCGCGGACCAGCTCGTCGGGCACAGCCGCCGCGGCCTCCTCCTTCTTTCCCGCGAGGTAGAGGTCCTGGATCTTCTCGGCTTCGGCCTCGTAGCCGTATCGCTGCGCCAGGTCGTTGTAGAAGTTCTTGCCCTTTGCGCCCATTCCGCCGATGTAGAGGGCGAGATGCGGCTTCACCCAGGGCAGGAACTTCTCGGCGTCGTCACCGATGGCGAGCGTCGGGCTCGCGAACACCTGCAGGTCGCCGAGCGACGGATCGCGCTTGGCCTTGCCTGCGGCCAAGGCGTCACCCCAGACCTGCTCTGCCTTCTCGGGGAAGTAGAAGATCGGCTGCCAGCCTTCGGCGATTTCGGCCGTCAACTCCACGTTCTTGGGTCCCAATGCTGCGATGACCACGGGGATGCGTTCGCGCACAGGGTGATTGATCAGCTTGAGTGGCTTTCCGAGACCGGTGCCCTTCTCGGCGGGAAGGGGGATCTGGTAGTACTTGCCCTGGTGTTCGACCTTCTCGCGGCGCCACACCTGGCGGCAGATGTCGATTACTTCCCTGGTCCGAGCGATCGGCGCGTCGTATTTGACGCCGTGGAATCCCTCGACCACCTGAGGTCCCGATGCGCCGAGGCCCAGAACGAACCGGCCGTCGGAGACGTAGTCCAAGCCGGCTGCCGTCATCGCCGTCAGCGACGGCGTGCGGGTGTAGATCTGGAAGATGCCCGACGCGATCTTGATCGTCGACGTCTTGGCGGCGAGGAACCCGAGCTGGCTGACGGCGTCGAACGAGTACGCCTCGGGGACGAAGATGATGTCGACCCCGGCCTTCTCCAGCTCCGCGACCTCGGCGACGGTCTCGTTGAACCCGCCCGAATAATTCAACATGGTTCCGATGTGCATGGGACTCCTCGCAGGTAGGTGCTATCCGATGTCGAGTCTTTCCGCTGGCTCACTGTGACCCGGCGGGTTCTTGTTATCGGACGATACCTGGGCACGGTGGAACCGAATGTTCTCGGGCTGCGTCGAACAGAGAAGGAGCACCGAACGGGTGCCGAGCAGTTCGTCGACATGGGGGAACGTCCGAGTATGGAAATCGACATCGAGAAGGTCGGTCGGGTGGCGGTGGAGTTGGACGCGTCCTCCCGGACGGTGGCGGATGTAGCTCTGGTGGCGACGACACTGTCGTTCGGGCCGGCCGCGGCCGGTCGTGACTACGGCGACGTCGGTCTGCGCATCGCCGCAGGGTACGACGGCGTGGAGACGGGAATTCGGCGGTGGAGCGAGGCCGTCGAGGACAATGCGGTGTCCCTGCGTGCCGTCCTCGACGCCTACCAGGCCGCCGACGGCCGGACGTCGTGGGCGATCGCGACCGCGGAAGGTCCGCGGTGAGTCCCACCGGACGCAGTGTCGACGAGATCCTCGACGCGGGGGCAGTGGGCCTTCTGTACTTCGAGAGGTACCTGCCGATCCTGCACCGACTCACAGCCGACACAGCGTGGGCGTACCCGGCCCTGTGCGCGCGGTACGACCAACAGCGTGGGCTCGACCTGGCGGTACTGTCCGAGGACGCGCGGCTTCTCGGCGACGGCGTCGTGTCGGCTCGGCGAGAGCTCGACAAGCAACGCGCACTCTTGGGCGACCTCGCGCAGGCCTGGGTCGGCTCTGCCGCGGAGTCCGCGGTTGCCGACATCGCATCGGACACGACGTTGGCCGATCAGCGTGTGCTCGCGACCGAACAGCTGGCACAGGTGCTCGGTCAGGCCGCCGAGAGGATTCGCGGAGCGGTGGAGCAGAAGGCGTCGGAGACGGCCCGGTTCGATCCGACCGTCGCGTCCGAGTGGGGAGCGATCGACGGCAAGATGCTGGAGATCGTCGAGCGTATCGACACGGTCGCGACGGTGGACCTTGCGGACCCGACGTCGTTGGATCGCGCGAAACAAGCCGCGGATGCGCTGGTGGACATGCTGCCGGTGTTCGACTGGCCTGTATCCAACGGACCGCTGTCTGCCGACTCCGCACCACGGAAGTTGATGCAGAACGCTCGGGACGTGTGCGACGAGTGGCTGCGCACGGTTCTGGTTCCCGTGGTCTCGGCTGCGTGCCGAACCTTCACGGACATCTGCTCATCCATCGATCAGGCAGTGCGGGACCACCTGACGACCGTGGCACTGGTCGCCGAAGCCGTTCGGTCCGAGCCGTTCCCGTCCGCCCCGCAGCCCCCGTGGGGTTGCGACGGTCCGAACCGACGAGCAGACGGGGGAGGGGGCACCCAGACCCTGCCTCTCGCTCAGCAGAACCCTCCCGATCCTCGGCACGACGGAGTGGTCCTGCCGGCACGCGTGCAGGAGTTCGGCCCGGACGTCGTCGACAGCCAACCGGGATCGGCTCCGATCACCCCTGGAAACGTCGCCGTTCCTGGCGATCCCGCCACATCCGGTGAGCGCCGGATCGATCCGTCGGAGATACGCGCCGGTCTCGAGTCGCTGCTCGGTGAGGTTCCGAGCAGCAAGGACATCATCGCCGCCATCGAGCGCTCCGGCGCCGAGATGGTCGAACGTACCGAGGCGGCAATCGAGGCTCTTCTCGATCGTCTGAGTTCACCCGACGGCGTCGGTGAAAACCTTTTGCCGCCAGCGGAATCGAACGACGCACCGCGAAGCCCGGGGCCGTCCGATGCGGGCGACCCAGCCGACACGACCGAGCGGAATCGGCCCGACGAACGACCGGATCCATCCGTCGCACAGAATCATCCGGTCTCCCCATTCGTTCCCGGACCGCCCGTCATGCCGCCACCCGTTGCGGGTGGCGACGTCGAACGTGGACATGTCGAGGCTGCGTTCGACGGGCACAGTGCTCGATTGTCGTTGGCGCACAATGGGAATGTGGCGTTGCAGCTCGGAACTCCCGACGGCGAGAGTCGTCGTTTCGAACTGAAGCCGGGACCGTTCGGTCTTCCGATCGTCGAGTGCACGACGAACCCGGAGCCTCCCGCTCCCGCACCGGGGCCACCTGCGCTTCCACCGGAACCCACCGCGCTCCCCTCTGAATCCGCCGCGTCCGGAACCGAGCAGGCGCCTGCGCCGGACCTCCCACCAGCACAACTACCGACACCCGAACCGCCGACACCCGAACCGCCGACACCCGAACCGCCGACACCCGAACCACCGACACCCGAACCACCGACACCCGAACCACCGACACCCGAACCACCGGTTACTTCAGAGCCGGACATGCCCGCACCCGCACCCGCTGGTTCCGGTGCTCGTCTGACCCAGGCGGGCCCCCTGTGACCCAGGCGGGACCGTCATGAATCAGCCCTTTCTGGATTCGGGCCGGTGGTGGCGGGAACGAATGGACCGCGCATCCCTGGAATGCGCGGAATCGATCGAGGCCGCGGGCCGCGGATACGAGGATGTCGTCAGACGTGTCCTGACGCGTGACTCCGACGCGGACCCGGTCTCGGCGCCAGCTACAGGGCCCTCGCCGGGGTCCGACGTACATCGGCCCGCGTCGTGGGAGGAGGACGAGTACCGCACGGCGTCGTTCCTGACACCCGCGCAGCATGACCGCACTGTCCGGCCGGTGACCGGGCAGGACCGCAGCGACGGACAGAACGGACAGGAAGATCCGCACCAGGCGGAGACCAGGAGTTGGTTGGTCTGACCCGGCGGCGGTTTCGCAGCGAGTTCAGCGGCCGATCACGCCACGGATCGCGGTCAACGGGTTGGGCTTCGGCTGGTCCTGGACCGGCGCGTGCGGATCGACGACTCGCGTTCCCTTCAGCTCACCCGCTCCGGCGAGTTCGGCGTACTGCTCTTCGCCGGTGAGGTGGAACAACAGGAACGCGGTCAGGAGAGCTCGGGTGGTTCGGACGGTCGACTTCTCCGTCCCGCCGACTCCGAGGGGGCTCAGCAGTCGCCGGCCCTCGACGATTCCGTCGGACGACGCCTTGTCCAGACGCCGGAACGTCGTGGGGGCGCGCAGTGCACCTGCGAGCGACACGGTGTTGTCGTTCAACGAGTCGGCCAGGGCCGCGTCACCCAGGACGATGCTCGGGATGTCGAGCGTCGCTGCCGCGTCCTCGGCGCTCGGTGCCGACGGCGCCGGGTACAGAGCAGCGACGGCCTTGACGTCCGATCGCGCTGCAGCGGTGAGTACCGCGATGCTGGCGCCCATGCCGTGGCCGGCCACCGCCAGTTTGTCCGGGTGAACGCTGATGTCTCCGGTTCCGAGCCGCACTCCGGTGACGATGTCGAGGGTTGTGGCGAGGTCGGCTGCCAGCCCGCGGTGTGACGGAACCGGTCCGCGCTCGGTGTCCGGAGCGGCGGCGACGATGCCCCACGACGCCAGGTGCTTCAGCGTGTCCGCGTACCGTTCGGCACTCAACAGCCAGCCGTGGCCGAACGCGACCGCAGGCAGGTTGTAGCCCGTGGCCGGGGTGAACACGACGCCGGGCTGGCCCGCCAACGCGAGGTTGCCGCGGAGCACTGGGTGAGGACCACGTTTCCCGAGCTGGGCGGCGAGCTTCTTCGATGTCGACACAGCGGCAACGCTATCGGATCGGAGCGGAACTGCGTGGGTACGGGGCAGAGAACGAGCAAGCGCCACGCTGATCGGGGTCCGGTGGCGGGTACCCTGAACCACCATGTGTGGAATCGTGGGATATGTCGGCCACCGCCCGGCGTTGGGTGTTGTCGTCGAAGCGCTCAGGCGCATGGAGTACCGGGGCTACGACTCTGCAGGCATCGCCATTCTGGACGGAAACGGCAACACCGCAGTCGAACGCAAGGCCGGTCGTCTCGCCAATCTCGAAGCTGAGCTCGACGAGGTCGGTGCGGAGAAGTTCGTCGGAACGTCGGGCATGGGCCACACGCGATGGGCAACGCACGGGCGGCCGACGGACCGGAACGCGCATCCGCACCGCGACGTGAGCGGCTCGGTGGCGGTCGTGCACAACGGCATCATCGAGAACTTCGGCCCCCTGCGCGCCGAGCTGGAGTCCACGGGAGTCGAGTTCTCCTCCGACACCGATACCGAGGTGGCGGTTCACCTCGTCGCCGCGGCGTATGCAGACGGCCCGACTGCGGGTGACTTCGTCGAGAGCGCCAAGAGGGTTCTCCGTCGACTCGAGGGCGCGTTCACGCTGGTCTTCACACACTCCGATCATCCGGACACCATCGTCGCTGCTCGTCGTTCCACTCCGCTCGTCGTCGGTGTCGGCAAGGGTGAGACGTTCCTCGGATCGGATGTCGCGGCGTTCATCGAGCACACGCGTGACGCGGTGGAGCTCGGTCAGGACCAGGTGGTCGTCATCACCGCCGAGGGCTACACGATCACCGATTTCGACGGGAGCCCTGCAGAGGGCCGCCCCTTCCACATCGACTGGGATCTCGCTGCCGCCGAGAAGGGCGGTTACGACTACTTCATGCTCAAGGAGATCCAGGAACAGCCGGCCGCCGTCGCGGACACGTTGCTCGGTCACTTCGAGAATCGTCGGATCGTCCTCGACGAGCAGCGACTGTCCGATCAGGAGTTGCGTGACGTCGACAAGGTGTTCGTGGTCGCCTGCGGAAGCTCGTACCACTCCGGCCTGTTGGCCAAGTACGCGATCGAACACTGGACGAGGCTGCCGGTCGAGGTGGAACTGGCGAGCGAGTTCCGGTACCGGGATCCGGTGCTGGACAGGTCGACGCTGGTGGTGGCCATCTCCCAGTCCGGCGAGACTGCGGACACATTGGAAGCGGTGCGGCACGCGAAGGAGCAGAACGCCAAGGTACTGGCTGTCTGCAACACCAACGGATCGCAGATTCCTCGGGAGGCCGACGCGGTCGTCTACACCCGGACCGGACCCGAGATCGGAGTGGCCTCGACCAAGGCCTTCCTCGCGCAGATCACCGCGAACTACGTCGTCGGACTCGCGCTCGCCCAGGCCCGCGGTACCAAGTACCCCGACGAGGTCGCTCGCGAGTACGCCGACCTCGAATCGATGCCGGAGCTGGTGCAGCGAGTGCTCGACACCGTGGAGCCGGTACGGGTGCTCGCGCGCGAGCTCGCCCACACGCCGACGATCCTGTTCCTCGGCCGGCACGTCGGATATCCCGTGGCACTCGAGGGTGCGCTGAAGCTCAAAGAGCTGGCCTACATGCACGCGGAGGGATTCGCCGCGGGTGAACTCAAGCACGGCCCCATCGCGCTGATCGAGGACGGCGTGCCGGTCATCGTCGTGATGCCGTCGCCGAAGGGCCGCGCGGTCCTGCACTCGAAACTGCTGTCCAACATCCGCGAGGTCCAGGCTCGCGGTGCGCTCACCGTCGTCATCGCAGAAGAAGGGGACGAGGCAGTCAGGCCGTTCGCGGACCATCTCATCGAGATCCCCGCCGCTCCGACCCTGCTGCAACCGTTGCTCTCGACGGTTCCGCTGCAGGTGTTCGCAGCCGAGGTGGCACAGGCTCGCGGATACGACGTCGACAAACCTCGGAACCTCGCGAAGTCCGTCACCGTCGAATAGATCCGGCAGGAAGGCATCGTGCGCAGCTACTACACACCCGACCAGGTTCGTGACGCCGAGCGTCCGCTGATGCAGTCACTGCCCGACGGTGCCCTCATGCGGCGTGCCGCGCACGGACTGGCCGGGGTGGTCGCGGCGGAACTGCACAGCAGGACTTCCGGGGTAGTCGGGCGCAACGTGTGCGTGCTCGTCGGATCGGGGGACAACGGCGGCGACGGGCTCTGGGCGGGCGCGATGCTGCGACGTCGGGGCGTGGCGGTCAGCGCTGTGCTGCTCAGCCCGGAGCGCACGCACGCAGCCGGTCTCGCCGCGTTCCGCCGCGCGGGCGGGCGGATCGTGGATTCACCCGGTCGGCCGGACGTCGTCGTCGACGCCGTGGTGGGGATCTCCGGTCGTGGACCGCTGCGGCCCGAGGCCGCCGACGTGGTCTCGCGCGTGTCGGCTCCGATAGTGGCGGCCGACATTCCGAGCGGTGTCGATCCGACAACCGGTGCGGTGGACGGCCCGGCCGTCCGAGCCGACGTGACGGTGGCCTTCGGTGCGCGCAAGCCGGCCCACGTGCTGGCCGTCCCGTACTGCGGCAGAGTCGACGTCGTCGAACTGGGCCTGAAACTCGGATCGCCGTACCTGCGAGCATTCGAGCCGCCCGACGTCGGCGCTCGATGGCCCGTTCCCGCCGCGACCGACGACAAGTACACGCAGGGAGTCGTCGGGGTCCTCGCGGGCAGCGCGCAGTACCCGGGCGCTGCGATCCTGTGCTCCGGAGCCGCGGTCGCTGCGACATCCGGGATGGTCAGATACGTCGGAAGCGCTGCGGCGGACGTGGTAACGCACTATCCGGAAGTCGTGGCGGCAACCGGAATGAAGGAAGCAGGACGGGTTCAGTCCTGGGTGGTCGGCCCGGGATTCGGCACCGACACCTCGTCCCGTGACGTGTTGTCGCAGGTCCTGACGTCGGACCTGCCCGTCGTCGTCGATGCCGATGCTCTCACGATCCTGTCGTCGTCGCCGGAGCTGGTTCGCGGACGCACTGCGCCGACGCTGCTGACCCCGCATGCCGGTGAGTTCGAGCGTCTGACCGGTGCGGCTCCCGGCTCCGATCGGGTCTCTGCCGTGCGGGAACTCGCGTCGACGTGGGGTGTGAGTGTTCTTCTCAAAGGTCGCGCAACCGTGATCGCGGGTCCCGACGGTGCCGTGGTGGTGAGCGATGCCGGCGGGTCGGCCGCGTCGACGGCGGGCTCGGGCGACGTGCTGGCCGGGATTCTGGGTGCCCTCCTGGCATCCGGACTGGACACGGTCACCGCGGCAGCTTGCGCGGCGCGGGTCCACGCTTTGGCCGCCGCGACAGCGGCACACGGTCGCGGCGGCGAGTTCGCCGCTCCGATCTCCGCGAGTCCGCTGCTGGGGGCAGTGTCCGACGCAATCCGAACTGTTCGTTCGGTCACAGGGCGTGCGTGATCGTTCACAGATCTCCACGGACCCGATGCACGATCGCGTCGCAGTGGTGGCACTATCGGGTGCTGTGGACAACGTGAGTGCGTCAACGGTGGATGCCGAGGAAGCGGACACCGGTGCGGGCGGGTCGGTGACGATCGACCTCGCAGCAATCGCGCACAACGTCGGTGTGCTTCGTGAACACGCGGAGAACGCCGCAACGATGGTCGTGGTGAAGGCGGACGGATACAACCACGGTGCCGTCCAGGTGGCGCGGACTGCACTCGCGGCAGGTGCCTCCGAGTTGGGAGTCACCACGGTGGGGGAGGGCATCGCACTGCGTGATGCCGGGATCACGGCGCCCATCCTGTCCTGGCTGCACCGTTCGGACACCGATTTCGCGCCCGCACTGACGGCCGGGGTCGGCATCGGAGTGTCCTCGCGCGCACAACTCGCCTCGGTCGTCGACGCCGCACGCCGCGTCGGTACCACCGCGGCAATCACGCTCAAGGTGGACACCGGACTCAACCGCAACGGGATCGAACCACAGGACCTCGACGACGTGTTGACCGTCCTCGGCGGCGCGGTCGCCGAGGGGTCCGTTCACTTTCGCGGCATGTTCTCGCACCTCGCGTGCGCCGACGAGCCCGGGCATCCGCTGAACGACCAGCAGGCGATGGTGCTGCAGGAAAGCGTCGTCAGGGCCGCAGCGGCCGGTGTACGACCCGAGATCGTTCACCTGTCCAACTCCGCCGCCACCGTGACACGGCACGATCTCCGCTTCGACATGGTCAGGCCGGGAATTGCGATGTACGGACTGTCGCCGATCCCCGAACTGGGCCAGTTCGACCTGATCCCGGCGATGACGGTGTCCGCGCAGGTGGCGCTGATCAAGAAGGTGCGGGCAGGAGACAGCGTGTCCTACGGCCACACGTGGACGTCACCCGAGGACACCGTCGTGGCGCTGATACCGATGGGCTACGCCGACGGTGTGCGACGCACACTCAGCGGTCGGTTCGACGTCACCATCGACGGCAGACGGTATCCGTCGGTCGGTCGAGTCTGCATGGACCAGTTCGTCGTGAATCTCGGACCCGACGGCGGATCCGTCGTTGAAGGCGACACGGCGGTGCTGTTCGGCGCCGGCGAGAACGACGCCCCCGTAGCGCAGGAATGGGCCGACGTACTGGACACCATTCACTACGAGGTGGTCACCGGGATAGGCGGACGGGCACGCAGACGCTACGTCGGGTCCGACTCGGCGTCGACCGAGCGACATGCCGCCGACACGACCGAGGAGGTTGCTCGGTGAAGTTGGCCGAGAGCTTCGGGATCTTCGGCAGTGTCGGGATCGCGCTGCGCGAGACTTTGCTGAGGTCCAACAAGGACCCGCTCGCAGGCGAGAACCTCGAGCTGATGGACGCCGACCGAGGATCGATCGTCATCGCCGACGACGGAGTTCCGCTGGCCGTGCGGGAAGTTGGGCCCACCGACGCGCCCATCACCGCAGTGTTCGTCCACGGGTACTGCCTGCGGATGGCGTCGTGGCACTTCCAACGTCAGGCGCTCGAGCAGGAGTGGGGCTCGAAGGTGCGCATGGTGTTCTACGACCAGCGAGGACACGGCAAGTCCGGGATCCCGACGCCGGAGAGTTGCACGATCGCCCAGCTCGGCCTCGACCTCGACGCGGTCATCCGAGCTGTCGCGCCGCGAGGACACCTGATGCTGATCGGGCATTCGATGGGTGGGATGACCGTCCTGTCCATGACAAGGCAGAAACCCGAACTGGTCCGTGAGCGGGTCGTCGGGGTCGGATTGATCTCGACGACGGCGGCAGGCCTGGCGGAGACAGGGCTCGGTCGCAGCCTCGACAACCCGGTGGTCGACGCGTTCCGGCTGGCCGTACGCACCTCGCCGGGCGTCGTACAGTTCGGCCGCGGCGCGGCGAAGACGCTCATCGCACCGGTTCTGCGCGCGGCGTCCTACGGAACGCGAGTGAGTCCGCGGCTGGTGGATTTCTCGCAGAAGATGATCGATGACACCTCCGTCGTGACCATCGTGAACTTCCTCGAGACGTTGGAACTGCACGACGAGAGCGATGCGCTCGCCGAGCTGCTGCGCATTCCGACGACGGTCGTGTGCGGCGACGACGATTGGATCATTCCGTTCGACAGTTCGGTTGCGCTCGCCGATGCACTTCCGGAAGCCGAGATGGTGCGGATTCGTCAGGCCGGCCACCTCGTTCAGCTCGAATTCCCGGACAAGGTGAACGCCGCACTGGTGCGGCTCGGAACCCGAGCCATGGAGCTGAGGGCACAGCGTCGATCCGGTAGGAGGGGCATTGTCTGACCTCACGGACCCGGGCGCGGACACCGACACGGACATGTTCGACGGCACCGAGCGCCTTCTCGAGACGGCGACCGACACCGAAGCGTTCGGACAGCAACTCGCCCGGCACCTGACCGCCGGTGACCTCGTTGTTCTCGACGGCCCCCTCGGTGCGGGCAAGACCGCGATGACACGCGGCATCGCGGCGGGTCTCGGCGTCCAGGGACGTGTCAGCTCACCGACGTTCGTCATCGCTCGCGAGCATCGACCGGGCCGGCGGGGCGAGGGCCTCGACCCGGTGACGTTGGTTCACGTCGACGCGTACCGACTGGGGATGACCGGCGAATCCGCGCTCGACGAGTTGGATGCGCTCGACCTCGATTCCGACCTCGCAGACGCCGTGGTCGTCGTCGAGTGGGGAGAGGGATTGGTGGAGAAGTTGGCCGATTCCCACATCTCCGTGCGCATCCGTCGTGATCCGGAGTCCGACACTCGTCGTGTACAGGTGCGGCGGATCGCCCAGCACTGACCCGCCGTGCTCGTGCGGGTACTCTGAGATACCGTGCTCGTTCTCGCCGTCGATACCTCCACGCCCGCTGTGACCTCCGGTGTCGTCCGATTCGAGGGCGGTGTCGCGCACACCCTCGCAGCCCGAGTCGTCGTCGATGCCAGATTGCACGCTGAGGTGTTGACGCCCAACATTCTCGAATGCCTCGCCGAGGCAAACCTGACGCCTGCAGATCTCGACGCCGTCGTCGTCGGCGTCGGACCTGGTCCGTTCACCGGCCTGCGCGTCGGAATGGCAACCGGCGCGGCATTCGGTGATGCACTCGGCGTCCCGGTGCACGGCGTGTGCAGTCTCGATGCCATCGCGGTGCAGGTCGACACCGTGGCCGAGCTGCTCGTGGTCACCGACGCACGCCGCCGTGAAGTCTATTCGGCGCGGTACCGAGCCGGCGTGCGAGTGTCGGGCCCGGACGTGGATGCCCCCGCTCTGGTCGATCCCGGTGACGCAACCATGATCGCCGGGTCTGCGGGGCATGTCGGATTGTTCGATCTCCCTGCGGCAGAAGCCGAGTCGCCCACACCCGCGAGTCTGGTCCTGACGGCGGCCGACGGTTTGACGTCGGGAATCACCCCCGAGCCGTTGATCCCGCTGTACCTGCGCAGGCCCGATGCCAAGACGATCGCCGAGCGCGAGGCCGCAAAGGCAGCAGGCCGATGAGCGTCGACATCACCCCGATGGTCCGGTCGGATGCGCCGCGGTGCGCCGAACTCGAGGGCATCCTGTTTCCAGGTGACGACCCGTGGACCGAACAGGCGTTTCTCTCCGAACTCGCTGCGCCGCACAATCGTTACTTCGCGGCGCGAGAAGATGGAGAGCTTCTGGGGTACGCCGGAATCGCGTTGCTCGGACACGGCACCTCGGCGGAATCCGAGGTGCACACCATCGGTGTCGACCCGAGCGCGCATCGCCGCGGAATCGGTGGCGCCCTCATGGACCGACTGCTGAGCGAAGCGGATGCTCACGGCGGTTCGGTTTTTCTCGAGGTGCGCACCGACAACACACCCGCGATCGAACTGTACGTCCGAGAAGGCTTCGTGGTGGTCGGCACCCGCCGTAACTATTACCAACCCAGTGGCGCAGATGCTTACACGATGCAACGGCCCGATCCGAGGGCAGGTGCAACCGCATGAACGTGATGGGGATCGAAAGTTCCTGTGACGAAACAGGAGTCGGCATCGTTCGATGGAAGGACTCGGGAGTGTGCGAACTCCTGGCCGACGAGGTCGCCTCCAGTGTCGACGAGCACGCGCGCTACGGCGGCGTCGTTCCAGAGGTGGCGTCCCGCGCGCACCTGGAAGCAATCGTTCCGACGATGCGGCGTGCGCTCGCCGCGGCCGACCTGGATCGACCGGACGCGGTGGCCGTCACCATCGGACCCGGTCTCGCCGGAGCGCTTCTGGTGGGAGTCGCTGCAGCGAAAGCCTATGCGGCTGCCTGGGGTGTGCCGTTCTACGCGGTGAACCACCTCGGTGGACACGTCGCCGTCGACACGCTCGAACACGGGCCGATGCCGTCCTGCGTGGCGCTTCTGGTCTCCGGTGGCCACACGCATCTTCTGCACGTGAACGATCTGGGCGAGCCCATCGTCGAGTTGGGGACGACCGTCGACGACGCCGCGGGGGAGGCGTTCGACAAGGTGGCCCGGCTGTTGGGTCTGGGCTACCCGGGTGGTCCGGCTCTGGACGACGCTGCGCGGCAAGGGGATCCGACCGCCATAGCGTTCCCTCGGGGTATGACCGGACCGCGCGATGCTCGATACGACTTCTCGTTCTCCGGGGTCAAGACGGCCGTGGCCCGATTCGTCGAAGCCAGGCAGCGAGCGGGAGACGCCGTTCCTGTTGCCGACGTGGCCGCCTCGTTCCAGGAGTCGGTCGCCGATGTGTTGACGATGAAGGCCGTGCGCGCCGCGACCGACGTCGGTGTCGACACCATCGTCCTCGGTGGTGGCGCCACGGCCAACTCACGCATTCGATCTCTCATCGGGTCGCGCTGTGAGCAAGCAGGTTTGACGCTCAGGATTCCACGACCGCGGCTGTGCACCGACAACGGTGTCATGATCGCGGCGCTCGGCGCCCACCTCGTCGCGCGAGGGGCCGAGCCGTCGGATCTGCGGGTGGCCACCGACCCGGGACTGCCCGTGTCCACCAGTCGGATCACCGCTGCCCGATAGCGAACTGTCCGGTCACGCAGTCGGCGTCGTCGCTCCGCCGGCCGTATCCGATGGTGTGGTCGACGACGTGCTCGGAGCGCGCGACGGCGTCGGTTGCGCAGTGTCCTCGTCCGAAGCCCCGGCGTTCGGCGGGGGCGACCACACGGTGGTGGGAGGGCTCAAGCCCGGGGTCGTCGGCGTTCCGTTGACATCGGTGGTCGGGATACTCCCCGGAGTCGACGGAGGAGGGCTGAGTTCGGTGGACCCACCCGGTGCCGAGGTGGGCGGCTGAGGTGTTGTCACTGGCGGCGTCGTCACCGGCGGGGTGGTCACCGTCTCGCCCGGATCGTCGGTCGGCGGGGAGTCCACTCCGCCGCCGGGCAGTGATGTCGGAGACTGCGGCGCGGGCCGGGTCGTCGACTGCTCCGGCGGGCTGGCCGGCCACGGTATGACGGGGAGATCGGGAGCCGGACGCAGCGACGGCGTCGTCGATGGTCGGGTGGTGCTGCCCGACGTGTACTGCGTCGAGTCGACGACCGGCGGCCGAGGATAACCGGTGCTGGGCGCGGCCGAGGAGCCGCGGGTGCCGGTCGGCGGCGCGCCGATCGGGTTGTCGTCTCCGGCGGGAACGTTCACGGCCTCGACGTCCTCGGACGTCGTTGCGGCCGAACCCGCGGGCGAAACGCCGGAATCGTTGCTGGGAGTGAGAGTCTGGATTCCGTAGGCCAAGACGATTCCGCCGACGAGCAAGGCCCCCGCGAGCGCAGTGCCGTAACGGCCGAACGACCGCGCACTCGAACCTCTACCGTCGGTGACGGTAGGAAAACGTCCTGGGGCGGCGTGCAACGCAAGCAGGGCCGCGCCCTGCGCGAGGACGGTGTCCGGGTCGGACGGGAGGATCACCGGAAGATCCAGCACCGACACGAGAACGGCGCGGATGGACGGGATGCGGGCCCCTCCACCGATGAGGACGACCGCCTCTGCATCGGCACCTGCGGATGCCGCGACTCGGCGTGCGAAGTGTCCGACCTTCACCACGTGTGGACGTAGTGCGGTCTCGAACTCGTCCCGGCCGTCGTCGCTTCCACCGCGTTCGAGAAGATCCCACTCCAGACGGTCCGCGAGATCACCGCCGAACTGCGACGTGCGTTCCGCATGGCGAACCTCGCCGGAGGCTGTGTCGATGACCGACGCGGTGGTCCCGGTGGCGCCGACGTCGACCACGGTCACCGTCCGGTAACGCGCGATCAAGCCCGCATCGTCGAGAAACGCATGCGCGGCGGCCGTCTCGGGCACGAGTACGACGGTATGGGTGGAGCGTCCGCACGCCGACCTGATGGATGCGGCGTGGTCTTCGGTGCGGTGGGTGACCGCGATGGCCTCGGGACGAACCCGCTCACCCGTGTGGGCACCGACGCCGTCGGGCGGCGGAGCGAGGGCCAGCACGACATCGATTGCCGACGCGACCAGATCGCCGACGTCGGTGTTGACCTCGCTGTCGGCGGAGACGGTGCGGTATTCGACCGTGCGGGAACCGTTGTCCTCTTCGATGACCAAAGCGGCACAGACGACCTCGGTGCCGGTGGATACGCCGATGGCAGTCCTCACCGTCCACCTCCCGTCCTGTCGGTCCCGTGCTGTGCCTGCGTTCGCTTCTTACGTCCGGTGGACATATCGGAGTCTCGTTATCTTAACGTTACAGAAGCGCCCAAGCGAATGTGAAACGCAGCACCGCCCCTGCGTCGAGGGGCGGCAGGCCTCCACACGTGCGTACGAAAGTTTCCCCTGGCCTACATTTCCGCTCACAACGGCTGGTGAGTGCCGTGGTCGACGGGGTTTCGCTGCGGGCGTACGACTCGCCGACGGCCTTGCACCCTTAGGGGTTGAGTGCTGGCACTCGCGTGTATAGAGTGCTAGACAGCGATGCGCGAAGTCCCGGAACCCGCGACGACGGGAACAAGCGCAGAGCAGTGAACGTGCAGTACAAACACAGCAGTCCGGGGATCCGACCCCGGACGCGTACCCCATAACAATGGAGGGCTCAACGTGGCGAGCGTGAAAATCAAGCCGCTCGAGGACAAGATCCTCGTCCAGGCCAACGAGGCCGAGACGACGACCGCCTCCGGTCTGGTCATCCCCGACACAGCCAAGGAGAAGCCTCAGGAAGGCACCGTCGTCGCTGTCGGCGAAGGCCGTGTCACCGAGAAGGGCAACCGGATCCCGGTCGACGTCAAAGAAGGCGACACCGTCATCTACAGCAAGTACGGCGGCACCGAGATCAAGTACGCCGGCGAGGAGTACCTGATCCTGTCGGCACGTGACGTGCTGGCTGTCATCGCCAAGTAGGCCGTAAACGCTTCCCGCCCCGGAACCCGATTTCGATTCGGTCCCGGGGCGGAGTGCGTTCAATCGAGTTCACTGACTCGAAGGAGTAATACCGAAACATGGCAAAGCAAATCCAATTCAACGAGGAAGCCCGCCGGGCCCTCGAGCGTGGCGTCGACAAATTGGCCGACGCCGTCAAGGTGACGCTCGGACCGCGCGGACGACACGTGGTGCTCGCCAAGGCATTCGGTGGCCCCACGGTCACCAACGACGGCGTTTCCATCGCCCGCGAGATCGACCTCGAAGACCCGTTCGAGAACCTCGGCGCGCAGCTCGTCAAGAGCGTCGCCACCAAGACCAACGACGTTGCGGGCGACGGCACCACCACGGCCACCGTGTTGGCGCAGGCACTCGTGCGCGGGGGCCTGAAGAACATCGCGGCGGGCGCCAACCCGATCGCACTCGGTTCCGGTATCGCCAAGGCGGCCGACAAGGTTGCCGAGGCACTGCTCGCGGCAGCGACACCCGTCGAGGGCAAGGAAGCAATCGCGCAGGTCGCCACGGTGTCCTCACGTGACCCGGAGATCGGCGAGCTCGTGGGTGAAGCACTCACTCGCGTCGGCGCCGACGGCGTCGTCACCGTCGAGGAGTCCTCGACGCTGAGCACCGAGCTGTCGGTCACCGAGGGCGTCCGCTTCGACAAGGGCTACCTGTCGCCGTACTTCGTCACCGACGTCGACTCGCAGCAGGCAGTGCTCGAGGACGCCTACGTCCTGCTGCACCGCGACAAGATCACCTCCCTTCCCGACTTCCTTCCCCTGCTGGAGAAGGTCGCCGAGAGCGGAAAGCCTCTGCTGATCATCGCCGAGGACACCGAGGGTGAAGTCCTGTCCACGCTGGTCGTGAACTCGATCCGCAAGACCATCAAGGCAGTTGCAGTCAAGGCACCGTTCTTCGGCGACCGCCGCAAGGCGTTCCTCGACGACCTGGCTGTCGTGACGGCCGGTACGGTCATCACCGCCGATGTCGGCCTCAGCTTGAAGGAAGCAGGCCTCGAGCTGCTCGGAACCGCTCGCCGCGTCGTCGTCACCAAGGACGACACGACGATCGTCGACGGTGCAGGCACGCAGGCGGACATCGACACCCGCGTCGCCCAGCTGCGTCGTGAAATCGAAGCAACCGATTCCGAATGGGACCGCGAGAAGCTCGAAGAGCGCCTGGCGAAGCTGTCCGGCGGAGTTGCCGTCATCAAGGTCGGCGCGGCAACCGAGACCGAGCTGAAGGAACGCAAGTTCCGCGTCGACGACGCCGTGAATGCAGCCAAGGCTGCTGTCGAGGAGGGCATCGTCCCCGGCGGCGGTTCGGCACTGACACAGGCTGCGTTGTCGCTCGCGGACAACCTCGGTCTGACGGGTGACGAAGCGACCGGTGTCGCTGTTGTGCGTACTGCACTCAACGCGCCGCTGTTCTGGATCGCCACCAATGCGGGCATCGACGGATCCGTCGTGGTCAGCAAGGTCGCGGCACTCGACAAGGGCCACGGCTTCAACGCCGCGACCCTGACCTACGGTGACCTGCTCGCCGACGGTGTCGTCGATCCGGTCAAGGTGACCCGTTCTGCGGTCGTCAACGCAGCGTCCGTTGCGCGGATGATTCTCACGACCGAGAGTGCTGTCGTCGAGAAGCCTGCCGAGGAAGAGGAGCCTGCGGCCGGACACGGCCACAGTCACTGATTCTCTGTATCTCGCAGCACGAGAAGCGGGGCCTTTCCTTCGAAGGAAAGGCCCCGCTTCTCGTATGTGGTCCTGCTACACCGCGATTCGTCGACGGTTGTGGCGTGCGTACATCTCCCGCTCGGTCTCGGACATTCCGCCCCAGATTCCATAGGGTTCCGAGACGCTGAGCGCGTGGGACCTGCACTGTGCGAGAACCGGGCAGGTTCGGCACATCTCCTTGGCACGCATCTCACGCTGAGCACGAGCTCGGCCGCGTTCGCCGTCCGGATGGAAGAACATCGACGAGTCGACGCCACGGCACAAACCGTGCATCTGCCAATCCCAGATATCTGCATTGGGCCCAGGGAGGTGATTCGGCTGCGGCATGAGAACTCCTAGGGTGTCTGCTCGCCGCAACGGATGCGGCGACGCTCCTGTGGAAGACAGAAGAAATGCGAATTCGTGGTTTCGTCCGGCGGCGGCGCCGAACTTGTGGTGAACTCGTTCCGCGAGATACTGCAATCGCGGTTGTCGTGAACAACGCCAACGTTATTCGTGGCGATGAAATCGAGTCAATAGGCCATCGCCGTGGCGAGGTGCATAGTCGTATCTCGAGAAATTAACGCGGGCGACATTTACTTCGACACAACTTCATGGGTCGATTCGTTGAGGAGTTCTCGATCGCAGCATGAACAGCGGTCTGACGGACTTCGGTCACGATCGAAAGCAAAGGGCACTGGCCTGCAGGTTCGTGGTCGTGTCGGAAGAAGGATCGCGGAATTCGTCTGCCGGATTCGAACGACTCGATCAGGTCGCGAGCAACACTGGTCCCCGGGTAGTGAATCCCGCGATTAACCTTACGGCTACATTCTCGTCAGAAAGCGCTCATCAAATGCATCCCGGGAGCGCATGTTAATTCCGTGAAACAAACGAGAATGTCGCGCGACGGATTCGACGATATTCGGCGATGGGCACGAAGCGGCCAGGAGTATCCATCCATTCGACGGTGAACCGAGAGGAATGCCGAGCCTCACGGTCGCAGGGGCCGCTCCGGGTCGTAACGTCGACACGATGGACGATCGGCTTCATCGCGCTGCCTGGGGCACCGAACCCGGTATGTGGCCACTGCCCGCTGCATCGACCGTCCGCGAGCGGTGGGACCGCGCCGTCGCACTCGGTGGGCAAGGCAGGTACCTCGCCGCGTCGGCCGAGCTCGATGCGGCTGCGCTGTCGGGCCCTGTTCCACCGTCTCTGCGGTCGCAGATGTATTCGACTCGCGCATCATGGATACGGCAGAGGGGAGTGCACAGTGCAGCGGCGCGGGTGGACGGGACGGCGATCGCTGCGGTCGGGCTCGACGAGCGCAGTTCTCCGTCGGGTGAGGACGGCAATGAGGCTGCTGTCGTTCGTGCGCGAGCGGATGCTCTCGTCGGCCTTGCCGCGGACGCCCTCGGCGTAGGCAGATTCGGCACCGCGGACGCGCTGCTGACTCGATGCGAGCACATCGTGGCGCGAGATGGGCGCGAGGACGTTCTGTGGCGTCAACATCTGAGGCTCGGGTGGGTCCGCGCGGAACTCGCGATGTTCTCGGGAAAAGGGCCCGACGCGGTCCGGCATGCGCTCGACGCGCGCGGGCGTGCCGACGAGATCGATTCGTTACGCCACATCGTCAAGACCGACCTCGTGCTGGCTGCCGCCTACAGCTCCGTGGGAGATCTGTCACGAAGTGGTGACGGCGCCCAGCGTGTACTCGATGCCTGCGAGGTGCACGGACTCCTACCGTTGCGCTGGGCGGCAGCGATGTTGTGGAGCGGCGTCGGGGGAGGAGCGGCCGCGCAGTCGGTCGCGCGGGAGTGCGAGGCGGAGCTGGCTCGGCGCGGTGGTCGGTTCACGGCCGTGTGAAGTCACGGACCGAGTGGTTCGATCGAGTGGGGTGAAGGTCGCTATCCTTACTAGGTTCCACTTCGGGTGGAAGCGCTGTCGAGATGCGGCGGCGTCACTGTAACGCGGGGAATCCTTGAGCGATGAACAACACGGGTGAGGAGTTGGACTCCTTCGTCGCTGCCGCAGCGCAGGGCGAGCGAGCCGCACTCTCCCGAGTTCTGGAAATCATCCGTCCGCTCGTGGTGCGGTACTGCCGCGCACGTGTGGGCTCCGCCGAGCGTGGTCAGCTCTCGGCGGACGACGTGGCTCAGGAGGTCTGCTTGGCAGTCATGACCGCCCTGCCGCGTTATCAGGACCAGGGCCGACCGTTCATGGCCTTCGTGTACGGCATTGCCGCCCACAAGGTCGCCGACGCACATCGAAGCGCCTCCCGTAACAAATCGGACCCGGCCGCCGAAGTACCAGATGTCGTGTCGACGGAACACGGACCGGAGCAGCGAGCTCTGGACTCCGAGTCGAGTAGACAGATGACCGCCCTGCTGGACACCTTGCCCGCCAAGCACCGAGAGATTCTGGTGCTCCGACTCGTCGTCGGATTGTCGGCCGAGGAAACGGCAGCGGCAGTGGGTAGTACCGCAGGTGCCATCCGCGTGGCTCAACACCGAGCCATCGCGAAACTGAAGAACGAAGTTGTGAAAGCGGGTGAAATGTATGGCTAGGAACAACGGCCGTGATGGCATTCCCCGTATCGGCCGCCCGGATGGTTCCACGCCATCCGAGGATTCTCTCGACAGCACCCTCGTGGGTTCGAGTCCGGTGGACATCGCAGCGGTACGCCGAGACGAGGAATTCATCGAGGCAATCCGTGGCGACGGACCGATCGCGACGGACGACGCGGACGAGTACCAACTCGCTCTGCTCCTCGCCAACTGGCGTGCAGAAATCGTCCACCCCGCGCTCCCCGCAGGTCCCGACCTCGACGAAGTGGCGGCAGCCGTCGATCAGGAGATTGCCGCGACAGGGCTACGCCGCAAGGCGTCGAGTCGCGGACGTCAGCGTCTGCTCCGCCCGGTAGCGGGCGCCGCAGCGGCGATCGCGCTGGTGATGGGCGGCTTGGTCGTCTTCTCCTACAACTCCTCCCCGGGCGACGCGCTGTGGAGCGTCAAGTCCGTGGTGTTCTCGCAGCAAGCAGATTCGACCGTCGCGCAGATCGACACGACGTCGAAGCTCGAGCAGGCAGAACAGCTGATCGCAGCAGGCGACGTCGAAGGTGCACAGGCTCTGCTCGACGGTGCGTCGGGTGCGGCCGGCGCGGTCACCGACGACGCGCAGCGCACGGATCTGGAGATCTGGCTGCAGCGGTTGATCGAGCAACTCCAGACGATCATCCCGACGATTCCTCCGCAGTTGCCCCTACCGGTCGATCCGACGTTGCCTGCGCCCGTTCAGAGTGCACCCGAGTTGGGCTCGGTTCCGGTCACCACGGATCCGCTGCCTCCGCCGGTCTCCGGCACGGTCGACCCGTCGCAGGTTCCTTCGACCAGCGATCCGGTGCTCCCGACGACCGAGCCGCCCGCAGTCACCACGACGCCTCCCGGGCCGACGATTCTGAATCAGACCGGTGAGACGACGGCTACGGCCAGCGGTTCGAGTGACGGTACATCTGCTCCCCGGATCGACACGCTGGACACCAACGGAGGCTGATCGCCCTCCGGCCCTGCACCGCATACGACTGATGCCCTACACGAAAATCGTGTAGGGCATCAGTCGTATGATCGGGTGACTAGTTCTCGAAACCGTCGCCGTGCAGAGCGTCGTTCATGGACGCGTCCGCGTATCCGCGGCAGTAGTCCCATGTGACGTACGCATCGGGAACGGGGTCGTACGCAGGCTCGTGGGGACGAACGGTCCCGTCGACCAGGAGCTGGAGAAGGTTGGCTCGCAACATGTCCCAGTCGTGGTAGTGATCCTGCTGGCAGTCCTCGCAGCACACCACGAGTCCGCGAATACCGCGGTGTCCGAGGAGTGCCTCGTACACCGCGAGATCGGCGAGGTCTTCCTCGACGGCGAGCCGCTCCTGGGGGTCCAGAGGCTGGCCGGGCTCGATTGCATCGAGGGCGGCCGAGGGGTCGGCGGGGTCACCGGCGAAGGGATCCGGCGGTAAACCTGGAGGCAGTTGATCGCGCACGTCTCCACGGTACGCAGGACTGGTGGGTCTGCGCCAGCCGTTCACGCTTCGTGTCGACGCGCGACGAGGTCCACCGGGCGGCCGATCGGCCGCAGTCGGGGTGCGGTCGACCTGCTCGAACGACGCCGTCCGGTGCGCGTTCACGAGCGAACGGCGGAGCCGATACCATGTGTGCAGGCGCTGAGCGAGCGTACGCGTCCATGTTTTTTCGTCCGCACTGTCTCCATCCGCTTTCGAACACGCCGTCTTCTCCGGTGCACCGCCCGCGCGCTGCGAGAAGGGCACACAGGCTCTAGGGAGGGCCAGATCCGCATGAGTAGTTCCGGAGCCCACGTCCGTACCGGTGGCGACGACCCCAACAAGGTCGCCATGCTCGGTTTGACCTTCGACGATGTTCTGCTGTTGCCCGCTGCGTCGGACTTGATTCCCAGCGCCGTGGACACCTCCAGTCAACTCACCCGCGAGATCCGTCTGCGCGTCCCACTGGTCAGTTCCGCGATGGACACCGTCACCGAGGCGCGCATGGCCATCGCCATGGCCCGCGCGGGTGGCATGGGCGTCCTGCATCGCAACCTGTCACTGCAGGATCAGGCGTCCCAGGTGGAAACCGTCAAGCGGTCCGAGGCGGGCATGGTCACCGACCCGGTCACCTGCAAGCCCACCGACACACTCGCCGAGGTCGACGCGATGTGCGCACGGTTCCGCATCTCGGGTCTGCCGGTGACCGACGAGACCGGTGCCCTCGTCGGCATCATCACCAACCGTGACATGCGTTTCGAGGTCGACCAGAACCGCCGCGTCGCCGACGTGATGACCAAGGCACCGCTCATCACCGCGCGCGAGGGCGTCACCGCCGAGGCAGCTCTCGGTCTTCTCCGTCGGCACAAGATCGAGAAACTCCCCATCGTCGACGGACAGGGCGCTCTCACCGGACTGATCACGGTCAAGGACTTCGTCAAAACCGAGCAGCACCCCCTCGCCACCAAGGACCGCGACGGGCGCCTGCTGGTCGGAGCGGCAGTGGGTGTCGGGCAGGACGCGTGGTCGCGTTCCATGGCGCTCACCGACGCCGGTGTCGACGTGCTCATCGTCGACACCGCGCACGGGCACAACTCGTCGGTGCTCGAGATGGTCAGCAAGCTGAAAGCCGAAGTAGGAGAACGCGTCCAGGTCGTCGGCGGCAACATCGCGACCCGCGCGGGCGCATTGGCACTCGTCGAGGCAGGCGCGGACGCGGTCAAGGTCGGCGTCGGTCCCGGCTCGATCTGCACCACCCGCGTCGTCGCAGGCGTCGGCGCCCCGCAGATCACCGCGATCCTCGAGGCGGTCGCCGCGTGCAAGGCGCACGGTGTTCCGGTCATCGCCGACGGTGGTCTCCAGTTCTCCGGCGACATCGCCAAGGCGTTGGCTGCGGGCGCGTCGACGGCCATGCTCGGCTCGTTGCTGGCAGGTACGGCCGAGTCGCCGGGCGAGTTGATTCTCGTCGGTGGCAAGCAGTTCAAGAGCTACCGCGGCATGGGTTCGCTCGGGGCGATGCAGGGACGCGGAGCGGCCAAGTCGTTCTCCAAGGACCGTTACTTCCAGGACGACGTCCTCGCCGAGGACAAGCTCGTCCCCGAAGGCATCGAAGGCCGGGTCCCGTACCGCGGACCGCTGTCCCAGGTCATCCATCAGCTGACCGGTGGTCTCCGTGCCGCGATGGGATACACCGGGTCCAACTCCATCGAGGAACTGCAGGAGGCGCAGTTCGTGCAGATCACCGCTGCCGGACTGAAGGAAAGCCACCCGCACGACATCACGATGACCGCGGAAGCTCCCAACTACACCGTGCGCTGACTTCGCTCGCATCGGCCTGAACTCAAGACGAACTCCTAGGGAAAGGGGCGCGCGTGCGCGACCTCGTTGAAATCGGCATGGGCAGAGAAGCCCGTCGCACCTACCAGCTCGACGACATCGACATCGTGCCCTCGCGCCGTACTCGGTCGTCGAAGGAGGTGTCCACGGCCTGGCAGCTCGACGCCTACCGATTCGACATTCCGGTCCTGGCTCATCCGACCGACGCGTTGGTGTCGCCGGAATTCGCGATCGAGCTCGGCAAGCAGGGTGGCCTCGGCGTCATCAACGGCGAGGGGTTGTGGGCTCGCCACACGGACGTCCAGGCCAAGCTCGACGAGCTGGTCGCGATCGCCGAGAACGACTTCGACGCCGACGCTCCCGTCGCATTCCTGCAGAAGCTGCACGCAGCACCGCTGCAACCGGACCTCCTCGCTGCCGCCGTCGCGCAGGTCCGCGCAGCCGGTGTCACCGTCGCGGTCCGCGTCAGCCCGCAGAGCGCCAAGAACCTGACGCCTGCGCTGGTCGCAGCCGGTATCGATCTGCTCGTCATCCAGGGCACCATCATCTCCGCGGAGCACGTGGCGCACGGCGACGAGGAGCCGCTCAACCTCAAGACGTTCATCGCCGAGCTCGACGTACCGGTCATCGCCGGTGGCGTCAGCGATCACCGCACCGCGCTGCACCTGATGCGCACCGGCGCTGCCGGAGTCATCGTCGGCTACGGGTCGGTCGAGGGAGGCACCACCACCGGTGAAGTTCTCGGCATCGGTGTACCCATGGCAACGGCCATCGCGGACGCTGCGGCAGCTCGTCGGGACTACCTCGACGAGACCGGCGGCCGCTATGTTCACGTCATCGCCGACGGCGACATCACCACGTCGGGCGGCCTGGCCAAGGCAATCGCGTGCGGTGCGGACGCCGCCGTGCTCGGTGCTCCTCTCGCGGCGGCAGCAGAGGCGCCCGGTGGCGGTTGGTACTGGCCCTCCGCGGCAGCGCACCCGTCGATGCCGCGAGGCGCACTCCTGCCCGTCGCAGCCGGTGAGCGCCCGAGCCTCGACCAGGTCCTGCACGGTCCGTCGAGCGAGCCCTACGGTTCGATCAACCTCGTCGGAGGTCTGCGCCGGTCCATGGCGAAGTCGGGTTACTCGGATCTCAAGGAATTCCAGAAAGTCGGCCTGAACGTCCGAGCCTGACCCTCTCTGTCCCACGTTCGACAGCGCGCACCCCGAATCGGGGTGCGCGCTTCGTCGTTTGCTGGGGAACTCGGGTGCCGGGTGGGAGCGAACGTGACGTTCGGTCACCTGGGGGCCCGGGAGCGCGGGTTGCAGCGAGTGCGCGGGTTGCAGTGCGCGCGTGGGCTGAAAGCCGCGCGTTCGGGGGCCGAGAGCGAGCGAACGTGACGTTCGGTCACCTGGGGCAGCGCGGAGTGAGCCTTACCTCAGTTGGTGATACTTGGAGTTACAGCTACAGTGGCTTGTGTCAACTGTCACAGGGTTGTTGTCAGTTCGCCGCTGCTGTCATCTAGAGTGTGGTCGCAGTCACATCGAGGTGATGCGCGGTGCGGCGGAGCTGGCTGAGTTACGCACGAGGCGCGGAGGTCAACAGTGGAGACACGGACAGCTGGGACACAGGCTCGCACGACCGACTACGACGTTCTGATCGTCGGGTCCGGTTTCGGCGGAAGCGTCACGGCGCTGCGCTTGGTCGAGAAGGGCTACAAGGTAGGCATCCTCGAGGCCGGACGGCGCTACGAGGACAAGGATTTCGCCAAGACCAGCTGGGACCTGAAGCGGTTCCTGTGGGCGCCCAAGCTCGGGTGCTACGGCATCCAGCGTGTTCACCTGCTGCGTGACTGCCTCATTCTGGCCGGTGCAGGGGTGGGCGGCGGTTCGCTGAACTACGCGAACACCCTGTACCAGCCGCCGGAGCCGTTCTTCAAGGACAAGCAGTGGGCGCATATCACCGACTGGAGCAGCGAGCTCGGTCCGTTCTACGACCAGGCGACGCGCATGCTCGGTGTCGTGCGTAACCCGCACATGACACCCGCCGACGAGGTCATGAAGTCCGTCGCCGAGGACATGGGCGTCGGGGACACGTTCATTCAGACTCCGGTCGGCGTGTTCTTCGGCGACGAGCCGGGCAAGAAGGTCGGCGACCCGTACTTCGGCGGCGTCGGTCCTGAGCGCACCGGGTGCATCGAGTGTGGTGAGTGCATGACCGGGTGTCGCCACGGCGCCAAGAACACACTGCTGAAGAACTACCTCGCCCTTGCCGAGCGCGCCGGAGCCGAGATCGTCCCGATGACGACGGTGACAGGTCTTCGTGCTCTGCCCGACGGCACGTGGGACGTCGCCACCGAGCGAACCGGCGCGTGGGTTCGCAAGCACCCCAAGACCTACACCGCGTCGCACGTCGTCCTGGCCGCGGGCACGTGGGGTACGCAGAATTTGCTGCACAAGATGAAGGACACCGGCGCACTGCCGCGTCTGTCCGACAAGCTCGGTGAATTGACGCGTACCAACTCCGAATCCATCGTCGGTGCCGCCAAGTTGAAGGTCGACCCGGAGATGGATCTGACCAGGGGAGTGGCGATCACGTCGTCGTTCCACCCGTCGTCGAACACCCACATCGAACCGTGCCGCTACGGCAAGGGTTCCAACGCGATGGGCCTGTTGCAGACGCTGATGACCGACGGGGGTGGGCGCATTCCGCGATGGCTCAAGTTCGTTTTCGCGCTGCTGGCTCATCCGCTCGACTTCCTGCGGGTGGTGAACACCAAGAACTGGAGCGAGCGCACGATCATCGCGCTCGTGATGCAGAACCTCGACAACTCGATCACCACCTTCACCAAGCGTGGGCTGTTCGGTCGCAAGGTGTCCAGCAAGCAGGGACACGGCGAACCGAACCCGACGTGGATCCCTGAGGGCAACGACGCGACGCGGCGTATAGCGAAGAAGATCGGGGGCGTCGCGGGCGGCACATGGGGTGAGCTGTTCAACATTCCGTTGACCGCTCACTTCCTCGGTGGCTGCGCCATCGCGTCCGACGCCGAGCACGGCGTCATCGACCCGTATCACCGCGTCCACGGGTACCCGACGATGTTCGTCGTCGACGGGTCGTCCGTGTCGGCCAACCTCGGCGTGAATCCGTCGCTGACCATCAGTGCTCAGGCGGAGCGTGCAGCGGCGCTGTGGCCCAACAAGGGTGAGCAGGATCTACGGCCGCGCCAGGGTCTCGCTTACGAACGGATCGAGCCGATCGCTCCCAACGCTCCGGTGGTGCCGGTGTCCGCGCCCGCAGCGTTGCGTCTGCCCATCGTCGAGATCCGCTCTCCGAAACCCGCCACCACCGGTGCCGCGTAAGAAGATGCTGCGTGGAACCAGCCTGTCGCGCGCCACTAGACTGTTCCGGTGACCGCATCGCAGCAGCCTGATCCCGCCCTGCCTCGGCCCGTTCTCGTAGTCGACTTCGGTGCCCAGTACGCCCAGCTCATCGCGCGTCGTGTGCGTGAGGCGAACGTGTATTCCGAGGTGATCTCGCATACCGCGACCGTCGAGGAGATCGCCGCCAAGAACCCGGTTGCACTCGTTCTGTCCGGCGGGCCGTCGAGTGTGTACGCCGAGGGCGCGCCTGCTCTCGACGCGAAGGTGTTCGATCTCGATCTTCCGGTCTTCGGTATCTGCTACGGCTTCCAGGCGATGGCGCAGGCACTCGGCGGAACCGTCGCGCACACGGGGACTCGTGAGTACGGCCGGACGCAGCTGTCCGTCGATGGCGGTGTCCTGCACGACGGTCTTCCTGCGACGCAGCCGGTGTGGATGAGTCACGGTGATGCTGTGACGGAGGCTCCGGAAGGGTTCACGGTCACGGCGACGAGCGCCGGCGCTCCCGTGGCTGCGTTCGAGAACGCCGAGCGCAGGCTCGCCGGTGTCCAGTACCACCCCGAGGTGCTGCATTCGCCGCACGGTCAGCAGGTCCTCGGTCGGTTCCTGCACGAGACAGCCGGAATCAAGGCGGAGTGGACGGCGGCCAACATCGCCGACGCATTGATCGAGCAGATCCAGGAGCAGGTCGGGCCGGACGGTCACGCCATCTGCGGACTGTCCGGGGGTGTGGATTCCGCGGTTGCGGCAACCTTGGTGCAGCGTGCGATCGGTGACCGTCTGACGTGTGTGTTCGTCGACCACGGTCTGCTGCGAGAGGGCGAGCGGGAGCAGGTCCAGCAGGACTTCGTCGCGTCGACCGGCGCCAAGCTGGTCACCGTCGATGCGGTCGACACGTTCCTCGGTGCCCTCGACGGCGTCTCCGATCCCGAGGAGAAGCGCAAGATCATCGGCCGCGAATTCATTCGTAGCTTCGAGGGTGCTGTCGCTGAGGTGTTGGGTGACAACGCTGCTCAGGGTGCGGAGGTTCAGTTCTTGGTGCAGGGCACGCTGTACCCGGACGTGGTCGAGTCCGGTGGGGGATCCGGCACCGCCAACATCAAGAGCCACCACAACGTCGGCGGTCTGCCGGACGATCTGCAGTTCGACCTCGTCGAGCCTCTTCGTACCTTGTTCAAGGACGAGGTCCGGGCAGTGGGCCGCGAGTTGGGTCTTCCCGAGGAAATCGTCGGCCGCCAGCCCTTCCCCGGGCCCGGTCTGGCCATTCGCATCGTCGGCGAGATCACGCGAGACCGATTGGCCACGTTGCGCCAGGCCGATTCGATCGTCCGTGAGGAACTGACCGCGGCGGGCTTGGATCAGCAGATCTGGCAGTGCCCCGTGGTCCTGCTCGCGGATGTGCGCAGCGTCGGCGTTCAGGGTGACGGCCGGACGTACGGCCATCCCATCGTCTTGCGCCCGGTATCGAGCGAGGATGCGATGACGGCGGACTGGACGAGGTTGCCGTACGAGGTGTTGGAAACCATTTCGACCCGGGTGACCAACGAGGTTCCGGAGGTCAACCGAGTCGTTCTCGACGTGACGAGCAAGCCGCCGGGCACCATCGAGTGGGAGTGAGAATTCTCTAGTTCTTCTTCCCGCCCCGGCCTGGGGCGAGGAGAAGGGCCAGTCCGACGACGATCGCCGCGACGACGAAGACCCAGCGGAACTGAACGTTGCCGAGGGACTCGAGGGCCGAGGGCCCGATCAGAGCGCTGACGCTGACCAGCAGGGCCACGAGTCCGGAGAGAAACAGCAACGCCGAGGGTCGGGTGCGCGCGTTTCGTTCTTCGGCCGTGTCGGTGTCCCTGTCTCCGTACTCGCTGCTATTCATGGATGATCTCCAAGTTTCCGAGACGGACATCTCCGTCGATGGTGAGAACAGGGGCGTCCTCGGCTGCGTCGGTGCCGCGCTGCAGGCCACCGGATCCGCAGGCAGCCGATCCCATGACTGCCACGCAGGTCGGGTCGATTGTCATCGTCGACGGTACCCAGATGGTCGCGTTTCCTCCGGTGACATCGATTGCGACAGTTCGGTTGTCGGTGAGGGCGAGGCCGCGCAAGTCGAGTTGGAGGTCACCGCCGGCGATGCTGTACGACGGTTGGAGTTGCGCGACCGTCGTCGGCCGTGCATCGACCGACCCGCTGGTTGCGCCGTCGAAGTTCACCGGTCCCACGATGGATGCGAGGATCACGAAACCGAGTACAGGGAATGCGACGACCAGCAGGCCGTACCCCTTGCGTAGGAATGCGCCGAGGATCAGTCCGACGGCGAGGACACCGAGAGCTACGGCCCCGATGCGTGCGGGGGAGAGCCACTCCGACCCCGTTGCCGCCGCGATGCCGCCGGTGACGGCTGCGGCGAGCAGGGCCAACCCGATGAAACTCGACGTCCACCGTGAGCGCCGCTTCTTCGGAGTGGTCGACGCCGGAAGGTGAACAGTCGTCGGTTCGGGTAGGTCCCAGGCGAAGGGGGCGACGCCCAACGGATCCCACGACGGTGGTGTCGGGCCGGTGGTCGTGTCCGTCGTCGGCTGGGCCGGCGCCGCGGACTCGGATTTGTTCAGGTTCACCTCGGAACCCGTCGACCGGTCGGTGGGTGGGGGTGTGGACGGAACGTACGTCGTGGGCAGTGTCGTGTACGGCGAGTACGCGGGAGGTGTGTAGCCCGCGGGTCGATAGTTGGGCGGGCGGTAGTTGGCACCTGCCCACGGCGTCGGGGTGTACGGCGTGTTGAACGAGATCGGGAAATCCTGTTGCGCGTAGACCTGTGCACCGCCGGGCAGGAACTCGGGTGGTTGCGGCTGCCTCTGGTGCAGTAGCCACAGTCCGGCGAGAAGCGCGACCATGCTGATGGCGCCGGATCCGCCCAATCCGACACCGACGGGACCCAGGGTGGAGACCGCGATGATCAGCGCCACGATCAGGACCACGATCTTGGTGTTGGATTCCGAGCTGGTGCCTCTGCCCATCAGCGACTCGGCGGGAGAGGCTGCATCTCCTGCCTTGCTGAAGAGCAGCCAGGCGGCGAGGTACAGGACGATGCCTGCTCCGCCGAAGATGGTGCCGACGACGAGCGCGACGCGAACGAGGACGGGATCGACGCCGTAGCGGTAGCCGATGCCGGCGGCGACACCCGCGACATGGCCACGCTGTGGCAACCGATACGGGCGCGTACGCCACATCTGCTGTAGCTGTTCGGAGACGGCCAAGTTGCTCATGGAACCATCGTGGCCCGTCGGGTGCACGGAGACCATCGGGGATCGCCCTGATGTTTTCCCTACCTTCACGCACGAGTTGCAGGAATGTTCTCGGCATCCCACGGCTTGCTACTTCGAGAACGACCATTCGCATCACGAAGGAGAAACGCGTGAAGATCGGAATCATCGGGGCCGGGCTCATCGGCGGCACCCTGACCCGCAAGCTGGCCGAACTCGGACACGACGTGCGCGTGTCGAATTCGCGCGCACCGGAGACGTTGGCCGAGTTGGCTGCCGACACCGGCGCCGAGGCAGTGTGGAGCAAGGACGCAGCCGCCGACGCCGATCTCGTTATCGTGAGCATTCCACAGAAGAACACCCCGGACCTGGCGTCGGACATTCTCGATGCGGCCAAGCCAGGCGCGCCGATCATCGAGACCAACAACTACTACCCGCAGCAGCGCGACGGCCTGATCGCCGAGATCGAGAACGGCAAGCCCGAAAGCGTGTGGGTTGCCGAGCATTTCGGTGATCGATCGTCGGATGTGTTCAAGGTGTTCAACGGAATCTGGTGGAAGCATCTTCTCGAGAAGGGCGTTCCCGCCGGAACCGACGCTGCGTCCACCCGGACGAGAATCGCGCTTCCCGTCGCGGGTGCCGACGGGCCGGGCAAGAAGCTCGTCTTCGACGTCGTCGACGCTCTGGGATTCGAGCCGGTGGACGCCGGCACGCTCGAAGAATCGTGGCGTCAGCAGCCTGGTACGCCGGTGTACGGCAAGGACTACGACGCCGACGCCACGAAGAAGGCTCTTGCCGAGGCGACCGCCGACAGAACCGAGGAGTGGCGCGCGATTCCGTCCTGACATCAGTCCGGTGCGGAAATCAGGGGAGACCCTGATGCGGGTGCGGCTCGATTCGTGCCAGGATCGATGACGTGCTCCCTGTCGATGCCGCGTCCTCGTCCCCGGGCGCCGAGCCGGTGAAGTTCTACCGGCGCGGCGGCGGAAGGATCGTGGGCGGAGTCGCAGGTGGACTCTCCGACCATCTGGGTGTCGACGTCTTCAAGGTCCGAGTCGCGTTTGCGTTGCTCGCCGTCATGGCGGGCGCCGGAATCTTCGCCTACGGGTTGCTGTGGGTGTTCACCCCGGCAGGTGACGACGTGGACCGGCCGAGTTCGGCCGAGCGCCAGCGGGCATTGGGTCTCGCGGCGCTCGGCCTCGGGCTCGCGGCCGGCTTGGCGTGGCTGCTGAACGGCACGGCGGCGTCGGTACTCGTTCCTGTCGTCGTGGTGATCGTCGGTGCGGCGCTCGTATGGCGGGAGTTCGACTCCGAAGGTCCTAGGTCTCTGCTCGGGATGCCGAAGAAGCCGACCGTCCTCAGCTGGGCTCGCGTCGTCGGCGGCGCGACGTTGATCATTCTCGGACTCTGCGTCGTGGTGCTGGCCAGGGTGGACATCGCGTCGATCAGGTCCTCGCTGCTCGCGGTCATCGTGACACTGGTCGGGGCCGGTCTGCTGACGGTCCCGGTCTGGTTGCGTCTGTGGCGCACCTTGAACGCCGAGCGGTCGGCTCGTATTCGGAACGACGAGCGCGAGGAGATCGCCTCCCATCTGCACGATTCCGTGCTGCAGACGCTGGCGCTCATCCAGAAACAGTCGGATCAGCCGCAGGAAGTGATGCGTCTGGCCCGTGGGCAGGAGCGAGAGCTCCGGAAGTGGCTGTTCGAGGGCGGGGACACCGATCATTCGTCCCTGTCCGAGGCGCTGAAGACCATCGCAGGCGAGGTCGAGGATCAGCACGGCGTCACGGTTCGGCCGATCACAGTCGGCGACGTGCAACTCTCGGCCGAGAACTCCGACTCCGGGCTTCCACGTGAGCACTTCACCGCTTTGCTCGGCGCGACGCGGGAAGCGCTCGTCAACGCAGCCAAGCACTCCGGCGAGACCAACATCGACCTCTTCGCCGAGACCGAGGCGGACAAGGTGACGGTCTTCGTGCGCGATCGCGGCAGCGGTTTCGACGAGAACCTGGTGCCGACGGATCGGCAAGGACTCGCCAAATCCATCCACGGCAGAATCGAACGTCGAGGTGGTCAGGTGTCGGTACGCTCCACCGTGGGCAGAGGAACCGAAGTGCGCATCCTGATGCCCCGGCACGATTCGGCTCCCGACAGGCAGATTCATGTTGCCGACCACATCACATCCCCTGAATCGCAGACGTCCGAACAACCACTACCGCAGGAGCAGCCCCGGTGACCGACACCTTCCGTGTCTTTCTCGTCGACGACCATGCAGTGTTCCGCTCCGGAGTCAGAGCCGAACTGGCGCGCGAAGGCGATATCGAGGTGGTCGGTGAGGCAGGCGGGGTTGCCGACGCGGTAGCGGGAATCGACTCGACCAAGCCCGACGTGGTCCTCTTGGACGTGCACATGCCCGACGGCGGTGGTGTGGCGGTACTCGGACGTATATCGTCCGGTCCGGTGTGTCTGGCGTTGTCGGTGTCCGACGCAGCCGAGGACGTCATCGCCGTGATCCGAGCCGGTGCACGCGGTTACGTCACCAAGACCATTTCAGGAGCCGAACTGGCCGACGGCGTGCGGCGGGTGGCAGGCGGGGACGCGGTGTTCTCGCCTCGACTCGCCGGGTTCGTTCTCGACTCCTTCACCGGCAATTCGGCCGTTCCGGAGCCGCCGCTGGATCCGGAGCTGGATTCGCTGACACCGCGCGAACTCGAAGTGTTGAGGTTGTTGGCGCGCGGTTACACGTATCGAGAGATCGCGGAGGATCTGTTCATCTCGGTCAAGACCGTAGAGACCCACGCGTCGAACGTGCTGCGGAAGACACAGCAATCCAATCGCAACGCCCTGACCAGGTGGGCCCACAAGCGTCGGATCGATTGACGGCTGGATGCAGGAATAGACTTTCGGAGACTGTCGGATCGACCTTCGGTGCCACTAGCGTCGAGGTCATGAAGGACAAGAGCGAATCGGTGCTGTGGCTTCCCACCGCCGACCGGGTGTTTCTGGCGGTGGTCGCGCCCGCGGTCGGTGGCGCCGTCGGATTCTTTCTCCCACGCTGGGCACCGTGGGCAGCGTCGCAGAAGTGGATCCCGTTCCAGGGAGTGTTCGAGTTCGTTGCTTCGTGGTCGCACTGGTGGGTGCAGTATCTGACCACCGGGATCGGTGTCGCACTGGGAGCCGCGTTCGTCGCCTTCGCATTTCACGACAGTCTCCGCGTCGTCGTCTCCGCGTCGGGCCTGCGTCTGACCGAGGAAGGCCGGACGACGTCGGTCGCTCGGGCCGATGCGTCGACGGTGTTCGTCGACGGCAAGGAACTCGTCGTCCTCGACGCGGCGTCGCGTCAGGTCGTTCGCGCACCGATCGAGGAGAAGGAACCCGCGGTGGAGCGTGTGTTCGTCGAACACGGCTACTCCTTCGTGGAGGGCGATCCGTACGAAAGCCTGTATCAGCGTTGGATTCCGGGATCGCCGACGCTTCCCGCTGAGGTCGACGCCGTGATGCGCGCCCGAGAAATGGCGTTGCAGAAGAAGTCTCGCGAGGATGCGTCCGAGCTACGTGAGGCGCTGGACCGGTTGGGAATCGTTGTTCGTGAACGCAAGAGCACGCAGTACTGGCGACCGCTGGTGCGCGGATGACCGTGTCGCGTCGGCGTACCGGCGATCTCGGCGCAATGGCGTTCTCGCTGTTCATCGCAGCAATGGTCGTCTTCGACGGGGTGACCGCCGCCGATTTCTCGAACTTGCGTGTGGCGACCGCGGTTGCGATCGGCGTCGTCGCGACTGCATTGCTGTGGTGGCGTCGGCGCCGGCCGGTCGGTATCGCGCTCGTGCTCGCAGCCTTGACGGTGTTCTCCGACGCTGCGGGCGGCGCGGAGTTGGTGGCGATCTACACCGTGGCATCGATGCGAACGTGGAGGGTCACCGCGGCGATCGTTGCGCTGCATCTCGTGGCTTCGCTGGTGTACGCACGCTTCTTCTCGGTCGGTGACTCGGTGGTGTCGACGGGAATTCTGAGCTTGGCGCTGCTCAGTATCCCGATGGCGTGGGGTGCGATCGTCAAGGCGCGGCGAGAGGTCATCGATTCGCTTCGCGAGCGCGCCGAACGAGCGGAGGCTGCGGCGGCGGACCGGGCAGATCGGGTTCGTGGCCAGGAACGTGAGCGGATTGCCAGAGAGATGCACGATGCCCTGGCACACCGGATTTCGATGGTGAGTTTGCATGCCGGTGCGCTCGAGGTGCGGTCCGACGCCGATGCAGCCGACATCGAGAAGATCGCGGGAACCATCAGAACCAGTGCGCACGGTGCGTTGAACGATCTCCGGGAAATCCTGGGCGTACTGCGATCCGACGAGGATTCACCACCGATGAAACCGGGATCGTCCATCGATGACGTACCGGCGCTGATCGACGAGGTTCGCGCAGCCGGGGTCGTGGTCGATTTCGACAGTCGGTTGGACGCGGGCGGCGTTCCTGCGACCATGGGGCGTAACGTCTTTCGTGTCGTTCAGGAGGGCCTGACCAACGCCCGCAAGCATGCGGCGGGCTCTGCAGTGCAGGTGTCGATTCGGCCGGAAGGAGAGGGGATGCTCGTGTCGGTGTCCAACGCGCTGGGCGGGCGCGACTCGGTCGTGCCGGGTTCTCGCACGGGGCTGATCGGTCTGTCCGAGCGGCTGTCCTTGGCCGGCGGTCGGCTCGAACACGGGGTGAAGACCGTCGACGGGTCGGTCGGATACGTACTGGAAGCATGGTTGCCGTGGCCGAGGTGATCGATGTTCTCCTCGTCGACGACGACGCTCTGGTCCGATCGGGTTTGTCGATGATTCTGCAGTCCGACAGTTCGATTCGGGTGGTCGGTGAGGCCGCGGACGGCGCGAGCGGTGTCGACGCGGCTCGACGGCTCGAGCCGGACGTGGTTCTGATGGACATACGAATGCCCGTCATGGACGGTCTGGCCGCAACCGAGATGCTCAGGACTAGCACGGGAGGTCCGGCGATCCTGGTGCTCACGACATTCGACACCGACGAGTACCTCCTTCGAGCACTTCGGCTGGGCGCCAACGGCTTCCTGCTGAAGGACACTCCTCCGCGGGACATCATCGAGGCCGTCAAGCGAGTGCAGGACGGTGAGTCGATGCTGTCGCCGTCGGCCGTCGGAACACTCGTGTCGGCCTGGCGCGAGCAGGATCGACGCACGGCCGGGGCCGACGATGTACTGGACGTGCTGACCGATCGGGAACGTGAAGTGGCAATCGCGGTGGCGCAGGGATTGTCGAATGCCGAGATCAGCGGGTCGCTCTTCATGAGTGTCGCGACCGTCAAGACCTACGTGTCGAGAGTGTTGGCCAAGCTCGGATGCACCAACCGAGTGCAGATCGCCATTGCCGTGTTCGAGAGTCGATAGCTCTCCGGCCTCGGTCATTCGCCGAGCGTTCTCGCGCAGTTCTTCCGATTCCTGGACGGAGATTCAGAGGAGGACGATCAGCAGCACCACCATCAGTAGGACGACAGCCACTCCCACGCCCAGAATCACCGCAGGCGGGATGTCGACCTTGTCTCCCACGGCGTCGTCGACTGCATCGAGCACCTTGTCCAACGGATTCTTCTTCTTGGGCACGTCGAACGGGGGCGGGGCGTAGGGCTTGGGTGTGGTGTCCGAGAGCCCGGTCGAGCGCACTGCGGGAAGCCCTGCGACAGTGTTGCCGAATTCGCGTGACGGGCGGCGGGTTTCCGCGACGGGCGTGGATCGGTGTGCCCACCCCGGAACGACGCCGTCCGATGTGGTGAGTGGAACACCGCGAAGCGACGCAATGGATCCTTTGCTGCTGACCGCGCTCCGGATGATCTCGTCTCTGGCCTGTGCCATGGTCGGCCTGCGAGACGGGTCCGGCTCGAGCATGTGCAGCAACGCCGGGGTGAGATCTCCTGATCTGCTGGGCGAGATGATCTGGCCGCGAGCGACTCGGTGCAGCAGTGCGATGGAGTCCTCGTCGATGTCGAACGGCGGTCTGCCCTCGATCGCGGTGTACAGCGTCGCGCCGAGGGAGAAGACGTCGCTTGCCTCGGTCGGATCCTGTCCGCGTGCGACCTCGGGAGCGAAGTAGGCGGGAGTTCCGGTGATGACGCTCGAATCCGACTCCTCCACATCACCTTTCGCACGCGAGATCCCGAAGTCGCTGATCTTGACGATCCCGAGCGTCCGGCCACGGTCGGCGATGAGGATGTTGCCCGGTTTGATGTCGCGGTGGACGATACCTGCCTCGTGTGCCTCGGTGAGCGCGTCGGCAACCTGGGCGCCCACCTGCGCTACCTCGTACGGTGGCAGCGTCTCGGCGATGTTCAGTGCCTGCGCCAGCGACCGTGACGGCATGTACTCCATGACGAGCCACGGTTCTCCGTCCTCGATCGCGACGTCGTGCATGGCGATGGCATGTGGGCTGGACAGCCGCGCGGCGATCCGTCCCTCACGCATGGCGCGATTACGGACTTCGCGCGCGGCCTTCTCACTCAGGTCGATCGTCGAGGTGACCTGTTTGACGGCAACTTTTCTTCCCATCAGCGTGTCCTGCGCAAGCCACACGGCACCCATTCCGCCACCGCCGAGCTTGTAGGCGAGGCGGTATCTGCCGGCGAGGAGATAATCGGGTCCGACGACCCGTGCGGTGCGTTGCTGCTCGGTCACGCCCACAGGTTAGTTGACAGTGAGCATCGCTGCCCGCGACGTCCGGCGTGACGCGCCGCCCCGGCCGTCACCAGCCGGTTCGTCGCTGCCTTGACGGAGGTCGCCGGAACGGCTTAACTTGGGGGTGTTCGAAAGTCTGTTCGAAGGCGGGACTTCCCCATCGTCTTCGGAAGAGGGCCGAGTTCCACGATTCCATCACCATGGGGAGGTAAGTATGTCTGTTTCCGCCGACTCTCGGCACGGTATCTCCCGCGACAACAGAGTTGCTCGTGACGGCAGTGTTGCTCGTGACGGCAGTGTTGCTCGTGACAGCAGTGTTGCTCGTGACGGCGGTGTTGCGCTGGAGAGCATGTCGTTGCCGGAGAGGGTGGAACATCTTCGGCGACGCATGGCCGCTGTGCCGTCCAAGGGCGAAACACGCTCGGTCGCCCGTCCCTCGGTTTCACGGTCGAGTGCCCCTGTGTCGGCCGAGCCATCGGCGCCCGACAACCGCCTCGAACAGCAGAAAAGCACACGCGCACCTGCAAAAGAGGTGTTGAGTGTCCCGGAGGCGCTTGCGGCTGTCCTCCCTCACGGAGGCCTGGTTCGAGGGTCGGTGACCGCAGTGTCCGGCGCGGGTTCTCTGATGCTCGGCATGGTCGCGTCGGTCACGGCTGCAGGCGGTCACGTGGCAGTGGTCGGTCAACCGCGCTTCGGGTTGCTCGCAGCGTCCGAGATGGGAGCGCAGTTGCACAGACTGGCCATGGTTCCCGATCCGGGAGAGGACCCGGTGGAAGTGGCCGCGATCCTGCTCGACGGAGTGGACCTGGTCGTGCTCGGTCTCGGTGGTAGGTCGGTGCCGCCGTCGCGAGCACGTGCCGTCGTTGCACGCGCTCGAAGCAAGGGTGCGTCGCTTCTGGTGACGGACGGGCACTGGGACGGGGTGGATCTGCGGCTCGATGCGTCCGTGGCCGGCGTCGACGGTGTCGGAACCGGAGACGGTGCAGGCCGCGGGCGGCTTCGTGGTCTCCGGTTGGAAGTGCGCGCGCAGGGGAAGGCGATGCGCACTCGTTCCACTCGATTCGACCTACGTTCCGAGCGCGGCCGCGTCGAGTGGTTCGAGGTCCCGTCCATTGCGGCCGTCGGTGCCGACAGAGTGGCGGTGCTGGCATGAAATGGGAACAGGCATGAGCCGGGTGCTGGCGCTGTGGTGCCCGGACTGGCCCGCGGTCGCGGCTGCTGCCGTCGCCGATCTTCCGGCGACCAGCCCGGTGGCGGTGGTGTCCGCCAATCGTGTGATCGCATGTTCGGCACCTGCCCGCGCACACGGTGTACGGCGGGGTCTACGCAAACGTGAGGCCCAGGCTCGCTGTCCCGATGTGCATGTGGTGACGGCTGATTCGGATCGCGACGGCCGGATGTTCGAGCCGGTCGCCGCAGCCGTCGACATGGTTGCGCCGGGTGTGGAGGTACTGCGGCCGGGGTTGCTGATCCTCGGTGCCCGAGGTGTCAGCAGGTACTTCGGATCCGAGCACAACGCAGCCGAGCGGTTGATAGATCAGGCGGCCGCGGCCGGCGTCGAATGTCAGATAGGGATCGCCGACGAGTTGTCGACGGCGGTCATCGCAGCCAGGCATGCCGTGATCGTTCCCCGGGGCGGCGGGGCTCGTTATCTCGCCCCGCTGCCGGTGTCGGAACTGGCGGCAGAACCCAGTCTGGCCGCGGCGGACAGGGAAGACCTGATCGATCTCCTACGACGTCTGGGTCTGCGCACCATCGGTGATTTCGCGGCCCTCACTCCCGGTGATGTGGCGTCCCGTTTCGGGACCGACGCCGTGCTCGCCCATCGGAGCGCGAGGGGTGAGGCGGAGCGTCCACCGTCGGCTCGCGCCCTGCCACCGGACCTGAACGTGGAGTACCAGTGCGATCCGCCGATCGATCGCGTGGATGCAGCGGCCTTCGCGGGCAGGGGGATGGCGGAGAAACTGCACACGAAGTTGGCGGCCGCTGCCGTTGCCTGTACTCGACTGCTCGTCCATGCATCCACCGGCAACGGCGAGAACCTCTCGCGAACATGGCGATGCGCCGAGCCTCTGACCCCGGAAGGAACCGCAGACCGCGTGCGGTGGCAACTCGACGGCTGGCTCACCGGGCGTAGCGTCGCCAAACCGACGTCGGGCATCACGATGCTGCGATTGGAACCGGTCGAGGTGGTCGCAGCCGGTGAGCTCCAACTCGGCCTCTGGGGAAGCGTCGGCGACGAGGAGGAACGCGCCAGACGTGCCCTTGTCCGTGTGCAGGGACTTCTCGGCGGCGACTCGGTGAAAATCGGCGTGCTGAGCGGGGGGCGTGGCCCCGGCGACCGGGTGACTCTGCGCAGTCTGGGCGACGAGTTGGTGCCCCTGTCGGATCCTGCTGCTCCCTGGCCCGGCCGGCTCCCGGCGCCCGCACCGGCAGCAGTGATGGACACGTCTCCTCGGGTGACGCTGGAGGACGCGAACGGCAACGACGTGCACGTCGGCATGCGCGGAAGTTTCGACACCCGCCCGGTCACACTGCGGTGGGGGAGCAAGGCGTGGCCACTACGAGGATGGGCCGGACCATGGCCGATCGACGAACGCTGGTGGGATCCCACCGTGGGTACACAGGGCGCGCGCGTTCAGGTGCTGTTCGAAGAAACCCGTGCCCTGCTGCTTCTCTACGGCGACGACGGGTGGCGAGTGGAAGGTATCTACGAATGATCCGCGGTGAGGATCTACCATCAGTGCATGAGACTGTCGAAGCGAGATGTTCCCTTGATCGCCAGTGCAGCGCTTTTCGTTGTCTCGCAAGCGAATATCGTTCGGCTGCTCGGTCCGGCCGGGCCCCGCGTCCTCGAAGTGCAGACGGCGTGGTCGGCACGACGATATCGAGAGATTCTCGAGAAGATGGACGTTCGAGAGACCGCGCGTTTTCGAAGCCACTACTACCCGGATTTCGTCCACCCGGCGATCTACGCCGTCGCGCTTCGTGCCGGTGCCGAGCGGTTGGGTGAACTGATGCCGATACCGCCCGCCACCGCACGTGTGCTTGCGCTCGCTCCTGTCCTCTCGGCAGCAGGAGATTACGTCGAGAACATCGTCGGCCTGCACCTGCTGGATCGGCCCGAGCACATCACCGATTCGGTCGTGCGAGCCACCTCGGCCGTCAGTATCGCCAAATGGACTCTGGCGTTGGGATCTCTGGGGTATCTGACCGCCGGCTTCGGTTCGGTGCTGGTGCGCTCGATACGCAGGTGATCGGTACCGGCCTCGTCACCAGTTGGCTCCGGGAACCAGCCTTCCGAGTCGCCTCGCCAGCTTGCCGACCCGCGCCGAGGCGCTGGACGCGTCGTAGGTCGAGGTCGGAGGTACAGGGATCGGCTGAGATTCGCCCTGGCCCTCCGTCACTTCGCCTTTGGCCGCAGCCGAATCGGGGAACCGCCGGTAGAACTGATGCATCGTCCGGTCCTTGCCGTTCGGCGTGAAGATGCTGCCGAACTGACCGAGAGTGCCGAGTGGAGTGTCGATGCGCTTCGGCCTGTCGGTCAACGCCCTGATCACCATTGCCGCGGCTTTCTCCGGTGACACCACCGGGCCGACGTTCTTGTCGCCGGTGGGTGTGATCATCGGCGTCGCAACGAGCGGCATATGGATGGTCGTGAACGTTATTCCGTCGGACAGAGTTTCGGCTGCAGCCACGTCGGAGAACGCGTCGAGAGCGGCCTTGCTCGCCACGTACGCGGAGAAACGTGGTGTGTGGCCCTGCACTGCCGCGCTACTGACGTTCACGACATGGCCGAAGCGGCGCTCACGCATGTGCGGAAGTAGCGCCAACACGAGTCGGACGGCACCGAAGTAGTTGACGGCCATCGTTCTTTCGTAATCGTGCAGTCTGTCCGTCGATCGGTAGAGCGAACGCCGGATGGATCGCCCGGCGTTGTTGACGAGCATGTCCACGTGCCCGTGCTCACCGAGAATGGCCTTGACCGTCTGCTCCACCGACTCGGTGTCCGTGACGTCGCAGGGATACCCGTACGCGTCCCCGCCGGAGGAACGGATGTCCGCAACAACGCTTTCCAGCTGCTCGGCGCCGCGCGCCAGCAGAAGAACCGTTGCGCCCTTGCGCGCTGCGGACACGGCGCTCGCCTGTCCGATTCCAGAGGAACCCCCGGTGATGACGATGTGACGGCCGACCAGCGGTCCGCGTGGATCCTGCTTGCGCGCGCGGTCCGGGTCGAGGTTGCGCTGCCAATGCGTCCACAGTTTGTCCGCATAGGACTTCAACGGCGGCGGAACGAGTCCGTTCAGCGCAGTCTGGGTGGCAGTGGACGTGAACACCGTCGGAAGCGTCAGATGATCGAGCATGACGGGTGGAACACCGAACCGTGTGAGCACGGCGTCGCGACCGTTCTTGACCACCCTCGTCCGCGGCGAGACGACAGGAGCAGCAACCGCCCCCGGTATCCCCACGACCTTGGCCTTCGAACCCGCGGCCGCGCCGAACGCGGAATACACCTCGACCATCGACTGAGGCTCGGGGTTGACGAGATGGAACACCCTCTGACCCAGAGGATTCCGCACGATCAGATCGACGATGGCAGTGGCAACGTAGTCCACCGGTACCAGATTGGTCGCACCGATATCAGGCACTGTGACAGGCAGGATCGACGGTAACTTGGCAAGTTCGGCGAAGAACGGAAAGAAGAAGTACGGCCCGTCGATCTTGTCGATCGCGCCGGTCTCGGAATGGCCGACAACCGCGGACGGCCTGTACACGCGCCAATCGGTAGCCGAATCGCGGACGATCGCCTCCGCCTCGAACTTGGTCCGGTGATACGCCGTCGGGAATCCCTGGCCCTTGTCGAAATCGTTCTCGGTGAACGTCCCCACATGGTCACCGGCAATTGCGATCGACGACACGTGGTGCAACCTCGCCCCCGTCGCCACCGCCAGATCGACCACGGCTCGGGTGCCGTCCACATTCGCCCCGGACTGCTCATCACCGGCGGTCAGGTCGTACACCGCGCCGAGATGAACGATGTGATCGACATCCGACGGCACCTCCTTCACCCCGAGCCCCGGTTCGGTGAGGTCTCCCACGAGCGGATGAACCCTGTCGTCACCGGGCAGCCCGGCGACCTGCTGTTCGAGCTTGGCAACCGACTGTTGCCGAACCAGAACATGCACCTCCGCAGCCGAATCGCGCTCCAGTATCAGGGGCAGCACATTCCGCCCGAGAAAACCCGTACCGCCGGTAACGATGTACTTCGCCATCCCTCGAACTTACTTGATAGTAAGTTCCTCGGCCACCCTTGTTCTCGGACCGAACGTGGCATTCAGTCACTTGAAGTGACCGAACGTCACGTTGGGTCACTTGAGGTGACCGAACGTCACATTGGGTCACTTGAGGTGACCGAACGTCACGTTGGGTCACTAGAGGTGACCGAACGTCACGTTCGGTCCACGAAGACAGGGATGCGGCGAGGTCAGTGACCGATACCGACTTTTTCGTGCACTTTCTTCATCCATGCAGGCGCCCACCAGTTGACTTCGCCCATCAGTTTCACCAGTGACGGGACGAGCAGCATTCTGATGATGGTGGCGTCGACGATCAAGGCGAGGATCATTCCGACGCCGAGGAATCTCATGATCGACAGATCGGAGATGGTGAATGCGCCGGTGACGACGATGAGGATGAGGGCGGCGGCGGTGACGATGCGTCCTGTCCGTTGTGCGCCGACGGTCACTGCTTCTTCCGTCGTGGCGCCGCCGGCTCTTGCTTCTACCATTCGGGACATCAGGAAGACCTCGTAGTCGGTGGACAGGCCGAAGACGACGGCGAGGATGAGGACGACGAATGTCGCTTCGAGTGGTGCCGGGGTGACGCCGAGCAGTTCGGCACCGTGCCCTTCCTGGAAGACCCAGGTCAACACACCGAAGGTGGCTCCGAGGCTCAGCCCTGCCATCAGGACCGCTTTGATGGGGAGAACGATCGAGCCGAAGGCGAGGAACAACAGGATGAGCGTCGAGACGACCATGATCGCGATCATCGCCGGCAGCCACTTGGCGATCGCTGCGTTGCCGTCGTCGACGAGAGCTCTCGAGCCTCCGACGAGGATCTCGGTGCCCTCCGGCGGTGTCATCTGTCGCAGGGAAGCGACGGCGTCACTGGTCGATTCGACTTCGCTCTTGCCTTCACTGGGTTCGCTGAATGTTGCTTGGACGACGACGAAGTCGTCCGCGGACCCGGTGAACTGGACCCGGGCAATTCCGTCGACGGCTTCTGCCTGGCGGGTGATGTCTGCGATCGGGGCGCCCTGGGGTTTCTGCCCGTCGGTGCCGCGGAGAACTACGGTGGCACCTTCGCCCGTGGTCGGGAATTCGGAGTTCAGTGTCTCGACGGCGACGCGAGCCGGATCGTTCTGAGGCAGTGCGGTGTAGTCGACTTCTCCCAGCGTGACCTTGAGAATCGGCGCTGAGAGCACGAGCAGTGCGGCGACGATGACTACAGCGACGATTCCGGGAGTGCGCATCACCCGGGTGACGACGGCTCCCCAGAACTTCTGTGCGCGCGCGTCGCCGCGGTCGGATGCGCTACGGCTCCAGGTGAGCGAGTTGATGCGATGACCGAGTATCGCGAGCAGGGCAGGAACAGCCGTCAGCGACAGGATTGCCGCGCTGGCGACGGCGGCCATGGCTCCGAATCCGAGCGATTTGACGACCGGTTGCGGAAACACGAGCATTCCCGCGAATGCGCAGATCAGCAGCAGCCCCGAGAAGACGATGGTTCGGCCTGCGGTCAGCACGGTGCGAACTGCGGCGTTCTGCGGGTCGACGCCTGCGCGCATCTCCTCTCGAAATCTACTGACGATGAACAGTCCGTAGTCGATGGCGAGGCCGAGCCCGAGAAGTGAGGCGACGTTGATGGAGAACGAGCTGACCTCGGTGACCACCGTCAGCGCCCGCAGAATTGCCAGTGCGCTGATGACGCTGAGGATGCCCACGAACACCGGCACCGCGGCCGCGACCACGCCGCCGAAGATGAAGATCAACAGCACCAGGGTGATGGGGATCGCGATCGCCTCGGATCGCACGAGGTCGCTCTGCAGCGTGGTGCTGAAGGACACTCCTACCACCGATCCGCCGGCGAACTGCGAAGTCACGCCGGGGACGACGAGTTTCGGCGGCAGGTCGCCGAACGTCGAGAACGTGACGCCTGACTTGGGGCCGAGGGTGACGGTCGCGAGCGCCTTGGTGCCGTCGTTGGACAGGAGGAACTGCTTGGCTGCGGCGTTCGCCGTCCAATAGGACGTGACGTTCTCGACGGAGTATTCGTTCTGGAACTCGTCGAGCACGGCTGTGACATCGGGTGCGATGTCGTCGATCGTCTTGCCTTCGGGTGCGGTGTAGATGGCGACGATGTCCGGTGTCGGTTGCCCGAGGCCGGCGACGAGTGTGCTGACTTCGGCGGCCTCGCTTCCCGGGTCGATGAAGCCGCCTTCGCTGAGCTTGGAGAACACGCCGATTCCCCATACCCCGCTGAGGGCCACCGCCACGATGGCGATGGTGAGCACCCAGCGTTTACGGGAAACGACGAACGAAGCCCAACGTGTCACGTTCTCACTCCAGCTCTCTAGTTACATGCGATCGCAGAGCGAGCCTAGTGGCTGGAGACGACACGTTGATTTCTGTCGGTGCCGTGCGCTCTAATAGAACACACGTTCGAACGGTGTCTTCCCCTCTGTTCGACCGTGCTGTTCGAGTTCTCGATGAACGAGGGGATGGTCATGGGCTGGAACGATGGTCCACCGACGTGGTCGGAGATGGAGCGGGTGCTGTCGGGGCGTCCTGCGCGGCCGGACAAGCCCGAGATCGTCGGCGACGGCGGGGACAGTCCTGCCTGGTCGCGTAAACGTGCGGCGTACGAAGGGTCGGTCACTTCGGCACCCGTGACAGGAACTCCGTATGCGGAGTTGCATGCGCATTCCGCGTTCAGTTTCCTCGACGGGGCGAGCCAGCCGGAAACGATGGTGGAGGAGGCCGCGAGGCTCGGGCTGGAGTCGATCGCCCTCACCGATCACGACGGTCTCTACGGGGTCGTGAGGTTCGCCGAGGCCGCCAAGGCGCTGGGTGTGGGGACTGTCTTCGGTGCCGAACTGTCGCTGGGAACGGACAAGTCGCGGGCAGGTGAGCTCGACCCGGACGGTACGCATCTTCTCGTGCTCGCTCGCGGTCAGGAGGGGTATCGCAGACTGTCGAGGGAGATCGCGGCGGCGCATCTGGCCGGTGGCGTCAAGGGAAAGCCTCGGTACGACTTCGACGCGTTGTCCGATGCCGCGGGTGGGCATTGGCAGATCCTCACCGGGTGCAGAAAGGGGCACGTGCGGCGTGCCCTGCGCGACGGCGGGCGGGACGCGATGGATGCTGCCGTCCGGGACCTGGTCGACAGATTCGGCGCCGACCGTGTCACCGTCGAGCTCACTCATCACGGATTGCCGGAGGACGACGAGCGCAACGACGCGCTGTTCGACGCCGCCGCCCGCTTCCGCCTTCCGGTGATCGCCACGACTGCGGCCCATTACGCGACGCCGGAGAACCGCCGTCTTGCCATGGCGATGGCTGCGGTGCGCGCCAGAAGCAGCTTGGACGAGGCATCGGGATGGCTCGCACCGACCGGTGGTACCCATCTTCGGTCCGGTGCGGAGATGGCTGCGCTGTTCCGACATCATCCCGGCGTGGTCGACGCCGCAGCCCGGCTCGGTCGTGAGTGTGCGTTCGATCTTCACTTGATCGCGCCGAAGCTTCCGCCGTTCGATGTGCCTCCCGGACATACCGAGATCAGTCACCTGCGTGATCTCGCGCTGCGTGGTGCGCGCCTCAGGTACGGCTCGCCGACGGAACATCCTGCGGCGCACGCTCAGATCGAGTACGAACTGGACATCATCGAGCGGTTGGGTTTTCCCGGGTACTTTCTCGTCGTCCACGACATCGTGAAATTCTGCAAGGACAACGACATTCTGTGCCAGGGGCGGGGTTCGGCAGCGAACTCCGCCGTCTGTTATGCCATCGGCATCACCAACGTGGACCCTGTTGCCAACAAGCTGCTCTTCGAGCGATTCCTCGCGCCCGAGCGGGACGGTCCACCCGATATCGACGTCGACATCGAATCGGACAGGCGTGAGGAAGCTATTCAGCACGTCTACTCCAAGTACGGGCGCACGTATGCCGCGCAGGTCGCGAACGTGATCACCTATCGAGGTAAATCCTCGGTGCGTGACATGGCTCGCGCGTTGGGATTCTCTCAGGGGCAACAGGATGCGTGGAGCAAGCAGGTCACCCGTTGGTCCAACATCGGTGACCAGGAGGGAAGCGACATACCTGCTCCGGTACTGGATCTGGCGCGGCAGATCGAAGGGTTTCCGCGTCATCTCGGTATTCACTCGGGCGGCATGGTGATCTGCGATCGCCCCATTGCGGACGTGTGTCCGGTGGAGTGGGCGACGATGGCCGACCGCAGTGTTCTCCAGTGGGACAAGGACGATTGCGCTGCGGTGGGTTTGGTCAAGTTCGACATGCTGGGACTCGGGATGTTGTCGGCCCTGCATTACATGATCGATCTGATCGACGAGCACAAAGGCATCCGGATCGACCTCGCGGACATCGATCTGAGCGAGAAGGCTGTCTACGACATGCTGCAGCGAGCGGATTCGATCGGCGTGTTCCAGGTGGAGTCGCGCGCGCAGATGGCGACGTTGCCTCGCCTGAAGCCGAGTGAGTTCTACGACTTGGTCGTGGAAGTGGCACTGATCAGGCCGGGGCCCATTCAGGGTGGATCCGTTCACCCGTACATCAAGCGCCGCAACGGGCTCGAACCGGTCACGTTCGATCATCCGTCGTTGAAGAAGGCTCTGGATCGGACGCTCGGAGTTCCGCTGTTCCAGGAACAGCTCATGCAGATGGCGATCGATGTCGCGGGTTTCAGCGCTGCGGATGCCGATCAACTCCGCCGAGCCATGGGTTCCAAACGGTCCCCGGAGCGCATGAACGAACTGCGCGGAAAGTTCTACGACGGTATGCGTGAGCTGCACGGAATCGTCGGGGATGCGGCCGATCGTATCTACGAGAAACTGTCCGCCTTCGCCAACTTCGGTTTTCCCGAGAGTCATTCGCAGAGTTTTGCATCGCTCGTGTTCTATTCGTCGTGGTTCAAACTGCACCATCCGGCAGCGTTCTGCGCGGGACTGCTGCGGGCACAGCCGATGGGCTTCTACTCCCCGCAATCGTTGGTCGCCGATGCACGGCGTCACGGTGTGCAGGTGCACGGACCGGATGTCAACGCCAGCTCCTGGTACGCGGACTTGTGCGGTGGTGGACTCGAGATTCGTATGGGTCTGGCCGATGTTCGTCACATCGGTCAGGCGCTCGCGGAGAAGATCGTCGAAGCTCGGGTACTGGGGGGCCCGTACACCTCGTTCCTCGATCTGACCGGACGTGTGGAGCTGTCCACCGCCCAGGCCGAATCGTTGGCGACAGCAGGCGCTCTCGGCTGTTTCGGGACCACTCGTCGCCAAGCGTTGTGGGCTGCCGGCGCTGCGGCAGGGGAGCGGCCGCATCTGCTTCCCGGTCTCGGGGCGTCGACCCACGCGCCCGTGCTTCCCGGTATGAGCGATCTCGATCTGGCGTCCGCGGACGTATGGGCAACGGGGGTATCACCGAATTCGTATCCCACTCAGTTCTTTCGAGATCGACTCGACCGCCTCGGGGTGGTTCCGGCGCATCGGCTGTTGGCGATTCCCGATGGGGACCGGGTGCTCGTCGGGGGAGCGGTGACGCATCGTCAACGGCCTGCGACAGCGGGCGGAGTCACGTTCGTCAATCTGGAGGACGAGACGGGAATGGTCAATGTCGTGTGTTCGGTCGGACTGTGGGCGAAGTATCGAAAGCTTGCGCTCACCGCTCCTGCATTGCTGATCCGAGGCAAGGTGCAGAACGCCGAAGGGGCCGCCACCGTGGTGGCGGATCATCTGCAACTGCTGGATCTGCGGGTGCAATCCAAGTCGAGGGATTTCCGGTGAACCCCGCGCATCGTCCGATCCGGATTCCCCGCCCGCGACAGCCGAGCGTGCACACTGGAGCACGTGAAACTTCTGTTGCTGGCAGACACTCATGTGCCGAAGCGGGCGAGGGCACTGCCCCAGCAAGTCTGGGATGCCGTCCGAGATGCGGATGTCGTCGTCCACGCCGGCGACTGGGTCGAGGTCGACCTGTTCGACGCGCTGCAGGCCGCGTCGACACGGTTGATCGCATGCTGGGGGAACAACGACGGCGAAGACTTACGCGCACGCATGCCCGAGCGGGCAGACGTCGCACTCGACGGCGTCCGACTCACCGTCGTCCACGAGACAGGTCAGGCCACCGGACGTGAGAAACGCATGGCGGCGGCCTATCCCGACACGGATGTACTCGTGTTCGGACACAGTCACATTCCGTGGGACACCACGGCCGACAACGGGCTGCGCCTGCTCAATCCAGGATCTCCCACCGACCGCCGTCGGCAACCGTTCTGTACGTTCATGACCGCCGACATCGAGGATTCGACGCTCGGAAACGTTCGCCTGCATCGAATCGAACGGTAGTGGCGTCGATCAGGAGTGCGACGCCTCCGACTGGACGCGGGCCTGATCGACCAGATCGTGGACCAGTCGGATGATCACGTCCATGTCGGTCATGACACCCGCGCGAAGCTCGTCCTGCTCCTCGGGGGACAGTGCGGGCGGGTCGTCCGAGTCCAGCGCCATCACGGTGTCGATCTTCGCTCGCAGCGTCTGCAACGGTTCCATCAACTCCTCGCCGGCGTCGGTGACGAGCTTGTTCTGCCGGCGGCCGGAGACGGTGAGCGCGGCGAGCATCTCGTTGTAGCTGGTGGCCAGCGATGCGAGTTCGTCGTCTCCGCTGACGACGATGGGTTCCAAGTCGCCGGTGCGCGCCACCTGCTCGGTGGCGTTGCGCAGACGTTTGACCGGTCTCAGCCCTGTTCGAGCCACCGCCGAACCGGCGATTCCGGCCAGGGCGACCAGGAATGCTCCGATCATCACGAGAGCGAGCGTCAGCTTCCCCAGCAGTGGATCGTTGGACTCGAGCGACTCGGCGACCATGACGGTTTCGCCGGTGGTCGTCCGCTCGGCCGCGACCATGTATCCGCGCACCTCGCGGAGGGAATCAGGCGCCGTCCCGTCGACGACTGCCTGCTCCTGGGAGTCGAGCACACCCGCCGAGTTCGTGAACGGCTTGGACTCGGTGTTGAACGTGACGAGTTCCCCGGTCGACGAGACCAGAGCTACCTTGATCGCGGGGCCATCGGGGCTGCTGACGCCGAAACCGTACGCGTTCGGCGGGACGCCCAACTGTGCTCCGGTGATGAGTGCTTTGGCGTTGCGAGACACTCGGTCACCGAGCTGATCACGAAGAGCCTGGTCCGCGACGACGTAGATGGCGAGCGCACTGACCGCGACGGCGAGAGCCGCAACACTGATCGTGAGGACACGGATGCGGCCGTGCAGCGTCAACGCTGTGGGGCGATGGGCTGCGCGGGGGATCACTGGACGAGTATGACCGTGACTGCTGAGAGCGTTCTGAGAAACGGGATTACTCGGTCGGTGACGCGTGGAAATGCGTTGGGCGACCGTGTTGTCGATGTAGTACTCTGGCGATCTTCGCGCATGCGGAGTAGTCCACGTACTCGGCGTGGTGAAAGAATCGTGACTCCCACATGGCATCAGAAGTGCACGAAAGCCTGTCCGGTGAACCGGAATCCGTCCGTCGCACCGTCGCCGCGATAGCGAACCTGCTCCTCGGCGCCTCGCGCTCGGCCACCACGGCAGACGCATTCGTCTCGACCTCACTCGGAGTGTCGAGCGACGACGTCGTCTGCGCCACCGAACTCCTCACGGTCTCCACGCGTCCGGCAGTGGCTGCAATCCTCGCGGACGAGATGTCGACATGGAACCCTCCGGTCGGTCCCGCAGAGGATTCGTGTCCTCCGACGTGGGAGCGAACGGAAATCGACGGCACGTCGATCTCGCTGCCCAAGGAACTTGCCGTGTTCTTCGTCGGTGGCTCGTTCGCCCCGATCGACGTCGTGGGGTGCCTGAGGGAAGCGTCGTTCATGAACGACGAATTCGAGCTTCGCATCTACACCCGCACGGTCGACGCCGAGGCGGGCAGGGCACTGCTCGCGCAGACGATGACCGCGGCGCGCGGTCCTCGAAACTTTTTCCGAGGGCGTGTTCTTCAGGCGACCGCGAAACCTGTGCTCGGCCTGTCGATCGTCGACCTTCCCCGTCAGGACCGCTCGAATCTGGTGTTGCCAGCCGAAGTGTGGAACGAACTGGACACCAATATCGCTGCAGTGACCACTCGCGCCGACCTGATGCGTCAGCTCGGCCTCGGCACCAGCCGAGGAGTGCTTCTGACCGGTCCTCCCGGTGTGGGCAAGAGTGCCGTCAGCCGTGTCGTGGCCGGGGAGCTGATGGGAGACGCCACCGTCATCATCGTCGACGCCCTCGCTGGATCTCGTGCGCTGAGGTCCATCTACGAGGAGACCAGATATCTCGGACGCACCGTCGTCATCCTCGAGGATCTCGATCTGATCATCGGCACGAGGGGAAGCGGGGGTCGGGACGAGCCGTTGGCGGAGTTTCTGACCGTCCTCGACGGCACCCGGCAGTACGACGACGTTCTGACCATCGCGTCGACCAACGATCCGAAGTCTCTCGATTCCGCGGCAACGCGGTCGGCTCGGTTCGATGCGATCATCGAGATCGACTACCCGGACACCGCCGCGACAGCCGAGATCCTGCGTCGGATACTGACGTCGATACCCGGCGCCGACGCTGTGGACTGCCATGCCGTGGCGCGGTCTTTCGCTACTGCGGTCTCCGGGGCGGATGTGCGAGAAACGGTGCGACGCGCAGTGCTGGAACACGGAACTGCAGTGACCACACAGGTGCTGCTCCGCACCATCGCCGACGGACGCTGGCGCGCAGCCGAATTGACGGGGCAGTACCTGTGATTCGTCGCTGCCGGTTCAGTCGCCCGAATGCTCGTCGTCGCCGGTGGCCAGTGGTTCTCGACGCGCCTTCTCGAGGACTTCGGTGGTGTGTCCGCCGTGGGCACCTGGTCCGACGTGGGCTTCGGCGCGGAGGCGTTCGACCATGTGCGGGTAGTGCAGTTCGAACGCGGGACGCTCGGAACGGATCCGGGGCAGTTCGGTG
>NZ_NPFZ01000022.1:0-85136 GCF_002259425.1 Rhodococcus sp. 14-2470-1a | reverse complement strand
GCTCGGGGGGCTCGGGGGGCTGGGTGGCGGAGTACGAGGAACTGGCAGCTGACGCCGTCTCTGCGGCACACGGCCTGCTCGACGCCTACCTGGTGGTCGCCGAGCGGGTCGACTCGACGTTGCCGGTGATCGTCGACGCGCAGGGGCAGTTTCGCGACGCGTATTCGATTGCCGGTCCCGAGGTGTTCGTCGTGCGGCCCGACGGGTACCTGGGCCACCGGGGATCTCCCGATACCGCGGCGGTCGTCGGCTATCTGAAAGGCACCTTCGCCTGAGATCGATGACTTCGCACGCCGGCGCGGGTCTTCATGGGTGTACGAAGCACAGTTCTCCTGACGAACGGACACCTCATGGCCATCGAACACGTACTCGCCGTCGTACCGGTGACGGACATCGACGCAGCCGAATCGTGGTACTCGTCGTTCTTCGGGGCGCCTGCCACCAACAACCCGATGCCGACCCTCGTCGAATGGAAGGTGACCGATGTCGGGTGGGTGCAGGTCACCGTCGACGACGTACGCGCAGGCACCGGTCTGCTGAATTTCGGGATCGACGATCTCGACGCTCACCGCGCGGAACTCGCATCCCGAGGTATCGACGCCGGTGACGTCGTCGACGCGAACAAAGGCGTTCGGTTGTCGACGGTTCTCGACCCCGACGGCAACACCATCACCCTCATCGGCGGGTTCCGGGTCGACTACTGAACCCGGGCGCACGTTCGAGGTCGAATCAACTGGGAGTAATCTCCAGTAAGTGATGCCGCTCCTGACCAGTCGACGCTACGTCGACCTGCGCCTACAAGCGAGCTCTCTCTGTCTGTGACCGAGTCGTCTCGGCGTCGCATTCTCTGATTCGAAGGGCTTCTCCGCCCTCACCTCTTTTCCTGTCGAAAGGCATCTTCATGTCTGCGCCCAGTACTACGCGCGCGTCCCGCATACCCACGTGGGCAAAATCCTTCGGGCCTCAGATCGTCGCCGGGTTGATCCTCGGCGTCGTTCTCGGTCTCATCGCACGATCGATGCCCGACGCGGCCGACGGTAACGAGAACTGGCTGGTCGGCACCGTCGCCACCATCGGGTCGAGTTACGTCAAGCTGCTCACCGTCGCAGTCGTGCCGCTGGTGTTCACCGCCATCGTGTCCTCGATCGCGAATCTTCGCCAGGTAGCCAACGCTGCCCGGTTGGCGGTCCAGACTTTGTTGTGGTTCGCGATCACCGCGTTCATCGCCGTGATCATCGGAATCGTCATCGGTCTGGTCGCTCAACCGGGTTCACGCACCGGCGTCGAAGCGACGTCCGCCAAGGACCCGAGCAGTGTCGGTTCCTGGTGGTCGTTTCTGACCGGGCTGGTACCGAACAACTTCTTCGCGCTCGGGTCGAAGACATCGGTCACCACCGAAGCTGCCGGTGACGGAATCGCCAGCACAGCAACCACTTCGCTGAGCTTCAACATTCTCCAGCTTCTCGTGATCGCGGTCGCCATCGGCATCGCGGCGTTGAAGATCGGCGAGAAAGCGGAGCCGTTCCTGAACTTCAACGCATCGTTGCTCGCGATCGTGCAGAAGGTGTTGTGGTGGATCATCCGGCTCGCCCCCATCGGCACGGCCGCACTCATCGCGAACGCGGTCGCGACCTACGGGTGGGATGCGATCGGTTCCCTCGGCGTGTTCACCGTCGCCATCTACGTCGGCCTGGCCATCGTCTTCTTCGTCGTGTACCCCGTCATCGTTCGTGCGCACGGACTTTCGGTTCGCCAGTTCTTCTCCGGCGTGTGGCCCGCCACGCAGCTGGGCTTCGTCTCGCGCTCGTCGATCGGCACGCTGCCCCTCACCGAGCGCGTCACCGAACGCAATCTCGGTGTGCCGCGTGAGTACGCATCCTTCGCAGTACCGCTGGGCGCCACCACCAAGATGGACGGTTGCGCGGCAATCTATCCCGCCATCGCCGCCATCTTCGTCGCCCAGTTCTACGGCGTCTCCCTCACGTTCACCGACTACCTGTTGATCGTCGTGGTCTCCGTCATCGGATCCGCCGCGACCGCGGGAACCACCGGTGCGACGGTGATGTTGACTCTGACACTGTCGACGCTCGGATTGCCACTCGCCGGCGTCGGATTGCTGCTGGCGGTCGAGCCGATCGTCGACATGGGCCGCACGGCCGTCAACGTGACCGGACAGGCGCTCGTCCCGGCGATCGTCGCCAAGCGCGAGGGCATCCTCGACGAAGCCCGGTACAACAGCCCGCGTAACGGCGACCCGTTCAGCGACGACGACGTCACGCCGCCGACGGACCGCCAGCCGCAGCTGTCGTCCTAGTGACAATGGCTGCGGCGGTGCGCCGAGCGCGCCGTCGCAGCCATTAAACTAGGCGCTCATGGGATCCAAAGGACCGGCAAGCCGGGGGCAGAAGCGCGCAGCGAAAACGAAGGCGCGTGCCCGACGGCAACAATCCGCAGGCTCCGCTGCCCGCACATCCACGATCTCCCATGCCCTGCTGGAACATTTCCACTCCTGGCTCACCGATCGCGACATGGGTGAGCACGCCGACCGCGTGGTCAGCCTGGTGAAGACGACGCTGGGTCAGGTCGACCGGGCCAACCCGGGATTCGTCGTGACCTCCTGGACTCCGAACGACGCCCACTTCATCGTCGACGCCGTCGAGCGGATCGAGGACTCCGATCCGGACAACGGTGCTGCCGCAGCAACGAACATCGTCGTGACGCTGCTCGAATTCCTCACCTTCCTCGACGAGACCGACGCATGGACCGGTAGCGACGAGGACTTCGCGCACTGCATGGAAGACCTCACCGACTTCATCGACAACGATCCGGACGTCCTCGCCCCGGACGACATCGAGTTGCCGCTCGTCGCGCCGGCCGACGAGTCGGCAGCACTGGCCGCACTTCCCGTCGTGGCCGGTGTCGCAGCCTTGGTCGACCGGGTGGGATCCGGCGCCTCGGTGAACGACATTCCCGAACTGTCGACGGCGCTGTCCGAGGAAGGCGAGCACGACCACTCGGACCACGAACCGCAGCCCGAGAACATCACGGCCCTCGACCACTGGGCAGTCGCCTTCGCCACCGACATTCTGGAGACGGACGGCACCCGGGTCGTGCCGGGCTCGGCGGTGGACAGTTTCTCCTCGCGATCCGTCGACGTGCTTCGAGACGTCCTCACCCAGCACATCCGCCACCAACTCAGCATGAGCGAGACCGACGTCTCGATGGCCCTGTCGAACACCTTTGCCATCCAGACCTTGCTCGCGGCTATGACCGAGGACCTGCCCCTCGACAACGCGGACGAGGACTACGAGGGCCTCGAAGGCGAGGACCTGCGGACGGCGCAGTTGATCGACTACCGGATCCGCGCCTTGCAGGAGCAAACCGTGCTGGTCTCCGCCGACGACGCATTGACGGTTCCCGAGGCACTGCGACCTGCCGTTCTTGCGGGTGTGTCGCTGGCGGAACCGTTCGGAGATCAGGATCCGGACGACCTGTAACGAACTACGCGGTACGTACGACATGGTGCTCGGAATACAGCACACGGCCCCGTGAAACAGTCCGCGGCAGCCGGATTCTCGCTTCGAGCCCCACCGTCGTACGACAAAGCGATCCGTCGACATGATCGATCGGCCGTCTCGACTGGTCACGGTGCTCACGCGCCACTTCTCCAGCACTCGAGGACTCCCCCCCATGACCGATCCTTTCTCCCAGCCCTACGTCTTCCCCGGCGCTGAACGACCCGAGCGACCCCGACCGTTGATCGGCCGGATCATCGCGTGGTGCGCCGCAGTACTCGGCGCGCTGGTCCTCCTCGCGTCCATCGCGGACTTCTCGCTCCCCGGCATCGTGTTCGGACTGTGTGTCGCCGCGGCCGGTGCGCTGTACTTGATCGTCAAGCCCTCCCATGGCCGAGTCGTCTGGGCAACTCCTGCCCTGGCAGCCATTCCCGCGCTCGTCGCCGTCGGCATCGTTGCTCCCACAGCACACTCCGAGGACGTACCCACCCCGGCGGCGTTCGCTGCACCGGCTATCGCCGAGGTGTCCCCGACGACGACCCGCCCGACGACCACACGACCGACGACGACCACTTCCACGGCCACGGTCGCGCCGACTACCACCGCACCGACGACCACCCTCGCGCCGGCTCCCGAGACCGTCACCGTCTATGCCCCTCCGCCCACCACTACCGTGCCGTACGTTCCCGAGCCCGCACCGGTCTACATCGCCGAGCCCGAGCCGGAGTACGTGCCACCGGCCCCCGCGGCAGCGGCGGTTCCGTCGTACGTCTCCTACGCCAACTGCGCCGCGGTTCGGGCTGCCGGTGCCGCACCGATCTACGCAGGCGATCCCGGCTACAGCTCCAAACTCGATCGTGACGGCGACGGCGTCGGCTGCGAGAACTGAGCTCGCCAAACGTGTCGGACCCCACCGATACAGTTCTTGTCGCAGGCCGATTCGGCTGCCGCGCAAGCAATGACGTCAGTGGCAAGGGGTGCGCAGTGAACGACAGAAACTTCGATCTCATCGACTTCATCGAGGGTGCGTGGCGCACCTACCAGGCGGATCTCGCCGCGTTCACCGCGGAGATGCCCGACGGTGAGGAACTGACGTTGAGTGCGGAGTCTGGGGTGGACCGGAGAGACGGGGACACGCCGTGGATCCGAGTGTCCTCGGGTCCGGATGGAGAGATTCTGTCGGACGTCGCGCTCGGAAGCTACCTCTACGACGGGATCGAGCCGCCGGTGGGCGACGACGAGAAGCTCCGCGAACTGGGGTGGGCCACGCCGGGTGAACGAGACGTCTTCGGAGTGAAAAGCTGCTCCCTGCAGTGCAACCGCACCGACGCGGCTGATCTCGCGGAGCGAATCGTCACTGCGTTCCGGTCCGTCTGGCACGTCACCCACCCGGCGTTCCTGTCCGCAGACGCGGAGGGCGGCAGCGGACGCCAGTTTCGCACCGCCGCCGATCCTCGCCGCACCGATTCGACCGCACTGGTACCGCTGGACATCGATCATCTTCGCGCTCTGATGATCGATACCCTTCGCGCAGCCGGTATCGACATCTCACAGGAAGACAACGGCGACATAGCAATCGGTGGATTCGCATTACCGGTCCACGTGTGTCTCGGTCCGGATGCCACGGCCGTCCGACTGCACGCTCCTCTCGTGACCGGTATTCGGCACTCCACTGCTCTGTCACGCAAGATGGCCTGGCTCGGCACACGGTGGAAGGAGATCAACTTCGTCGTTGCGGGTGGGCAGTTGTTCGCAGGTGTCGACGTCACGACGCGCACCTTCGTCCCTCGGCACCTCACTGCCGCCATCTATTCGCTCGGTCTGTTCGCGGACCGCATCGACACCGGGTTCGCGTCCGAGCTGGGCGGCTCTGTGTTCGATCCGGACCACACACATCCCGATGCTCTTGCACAGGTCACGTGGTCCGACGACAGTGGAACGCTCGGCACTCTACGGGCCGCGTGCGAGCTGACGGGCGGTCCCGTGGACGCGGCGACTGTCGATGCGTTGTGCCGTCGCCAGGACCTCGCCGAACTCACCGAGCGCGCACTGTGGTCGGCCGAGCGCTTTCGTGGGCACGCCCACCGGCTGGGCGACGAACGCCGTCTCCGAGCCGCGGTCCTGTGCGACAAATTCGCGGCAGCCTGGGAGGACGTCGCTGCGAGCCTGAAGCGCGCCGCCCGGCCTGCACCTGCGCCGGTTCCCCGCGGCGAACAGACCCAGCTGTTCCTCCAGTTCGACCAGCCCTCGTTGTTCGATGTCCGAGTGGATAACTCACCAGCGCGCTAACAGCAGTAGGTGCGCTAACATCGACGAATGACCGAGGGCGCGGGCACGACACTGACGGATTACCCACGTCCGTCGGTAGCCGTCGACGTCGCAGTGCTGACCGTGCACGAGTCCGCCTTGTTCGTGGTCACCGTCGACTCACCTCGTGGCCTTGCACTGCCCGGTACCTTCCTTCATCCCGGTGAACGCCTGTCCGATGCAGCGCATCGAGTGCTGCAATCGAAGGCCGGTATCACGGCACTGCAGTTTCACCAGATCGGCATGTTCGACGCCCCCGACCGCGACGACCGCGGTTGGGTCCTGTCGATGGCGCACGGCGCTGCAGTTCCGTACGGCTCGCTACCCATCGGTGTGAAAGTGGTTCGCATCGAAGATGATCGGCCATCACAGCCGTTGGCGTTCGACCACAGCGACATGGCCGTTCTCGCCGTCGAGGACCTGCGCCGGCGGTATGCGTCGAACATCGATCCCTCGCTTCTGCTCGGTGAGGAGTTCACGCTGCTCGAGCTGAAGCAGTTGTACGAGGTGGTGTTCGGGAATCGATTCCCGAAGGACACGTTCAGACGCCACGTGTCACCGGCCCTCGACGGGACCGGTGCGACGTCCGTCGCGGCGGGTGGCCGTCCGGCAGAACTGTATCGACGGAAGGTCGGCGCGGTCCTGCCGGAAACGGCGTCCGCGCTGTTGCGGTCCTAGCCGCAGGATGCGGCCTGTCCGCTGAATCAGCCCAGCAGACGCGTCGTCGTTCGCGCAATGCTGTCGCTGAAGGCGACGAGCGTCACCACGTCCACGGACGTTCGAGCGCCCGTGACGGCGGCGACCTGCTGCGCTACTGCATTGTCCACCGGCCATCCGTACGACCCGCCCGACACGAGCGGAAACGCCACCGTCGACGCGCCGAGCGAATCTGCGACGGCCAAACTGCGCACGTATGCCGATCGCAGGATTGCCGATCGATTCTCGTGTGCCGAATACCGTGGTCCGACAGTGTGAATCACCCACCGAGACGGCAATCGGCCTCCGGTGGTCGCGACGGCAGCGCCCGCGGCCAAGCCGTCGGGCAGGCTCGTGCGGCGCAGCTCCTTGCACGCTGCGAGGATGTCGGGCCCTCCTGCTCGGTGGATCGCGCCGTCGACACCCCCTCCTCCCAGAAGCGTCGAATTGGCCGCGTTGACGATCGCGTCGACCCGTAGCGTGGTGATGTCGCCGCGAACGACGTCGATGATGGCCATGTCAGACCCCTCCTGTTAGTTCGGCGGCAAGCGTGTGGAGATCCCCGCCGGTCAGGTTCGGGTACCCGTGCAGCATCATCTGCCACTTCTCCGGAACAGCCGATGCACCCCAACGGGCTCCGACGAGTCCTCCGGCGATCGCCGCAGTGGTGTCGGTGTCACCGCCCGCGAGAACACAGAGCTCGAGCGTTCTCACCAGGTGTTTCGGTCCTACCTGCTCGGCTTTCGTTACTGCCCACCATGCCGTCTGCAGCGCGTGGACGACCCACCCGTTGTTCGGGAAGTCCGTCGGGCTCCCGTTCTCGGCCTCGTCGAGCAGTGGTGCCCAGAAGTCGGCCGCGCGTCCGGCGACGTCCAGCCATCCGCGCACGCCGTCGAAGTTTCCGTGCCGGACGGCGTGTGCGATCGCGAACGTCCAGAGCTGGCACGCCTCACCTGCCCGCGGATCGGAATGCGTGAGTTCACTGATCGATCGGGCTGCGTTCATCAGGTCGTCGGTGGTGTCGTTCAGGTAGGCGAGCGCGACGGGGGCCGTGCGCATCAGCGAACCGTTTCCTCCCGTGCGGCCTGTGAGAGCTCCCGCTCGACGTGTCATGTCCGCGGCGGATTCGCTTCGGTACCCGAGTACCGACCGCGTCTGATGTCCGATGTCGGCCGGATCGGTGTCGTACCAGGCGACGAAATTGGCGGCCACGGCATCGAGTCCGGCGCCCTCTCCTGGTTTTGCATCGCGGGCTGCGAGGGCCACTGCAACAGCCATGGATGTGTCGTCGGTCCACTCACCTGGTGCCCAGTCGAACGGGCCGCCGCCGATCATGTCGACGACTGTGCCCGGTGCTGGATGGGTGAACTCGTAGCCGGCACCGAGGGCATCCCCCGTTGCCGTACCGAGTAGCACTCCGGCTGCGCGATCGCTTCGACCGGTATTCGATGTCACTGCCGAACCTCCTTAGCTCGTTTGTGCGCTTAGATTAGCGCATATTTGAGCTAAACTGCAACAGCTCACCCGATCCTCGCGAGACCACCCGCCAGCAGGTCCCGCGCTCTCGTCCACCGACGAGCAGTTGCGCACGAACCAGCCAACGACGACGCGCGCGAGATCCGGTACGCCCGGCGGCGTCGAGCAGCGTCGTACCTACGCAGAGCGCCGGCGACCGTCTCCTCCTCGACGAGGGAAGAGGCCAGAGCGACCGCATCCAGCAGGGACTCACACGCACCACGGCCCAGATTGGGCGCCATTGCGTGCGCGGCGTCACCGACGAGCGCGACATTCCCACGCACCCACGACTTCATCGACGGGATCATCGCGAGCTCACGGAAATCGCTGCGCTGCTGATCGATTCGCGCAACCACGCCGGACACACCGCCGTGCCACGACGCGAAATGCTCCGCCATCGACTCACCCTCGCCCAGCTCCGTTCGCCTCACAGACGCGAACCAATTCGTGCGACGGCTGTCGTGGGGCGTCGTTCCGAACAGCTTGCCTCGGCCCCACGTCTCCGTCATGGACACACATGGGCCGTCGACGGTCCCCCGCCACGCAACAGCGCCCAACGGAATCGGCGCCCCCTCGGGCCCGAAGACTTCCGACCGGATGGCGCTGTTGATCCCGTCGGCGGCGATGATCACGTCGCACTCGGACACGTCGGACAACGCCTCGACCCGGCGGCCGAACTCCACGACACCTGTCGGACTCGCCGCAGCCAACGCCTCCAGCAGATCCGGCCGAGGAACGAGACGAGCTGAATGCTTCGCGCCCAGACGAGCGATGCACGAACCGTCAGGGCGTAGAAATCGCGCGCCGGTCACTTCGACCGACGCGGATCGAACAGCGTCGCCGACCCCGACTGCATCCAGGGCCCGCAGCGCTTCCGGCCATATCCCCAGAGCCGTACCACCCGCGGACACCTCGTCCGACTTCTCGAGCACACGGACATCCCACCCCGCACCGACCAGAATCGGCGCGGCGGCGAGTCCTGCAATTCCACCCCCGACGATCACCGCTGACTTCATCTTCCGGACACTACTACGATCGTAGTGCCATGGCACTACTTTTATAGTGAGCCATGACCACCCAGCGTCGACACACCGCCGCAGCAGCTCTCGTACAGGTAGGCGAACACGGGCTCCACGGCCTCACGCATCGCAAGGTCGACGCTCGCGCAGGCGTGCCGGCGGGGACCACCTCGAACTACTTCCGCACTCGGTCCGCCTTGATCGCAGGCGTGCTCGAACATCTCGAAGAACTCGACCGGGAGGCGTGGGAGAACGCGTCCGCCACACCCCGACCTCGGTCTCGCGGGGAACTGACGGCAGCGCTGGTCGCATTCGTGGACGACGCGATCGGCCCGCGGCGAACGCATACGACCGCGCGATTCGCACTCTTCGCCGCAGCGGCCGCGGATCCAGAGTTGGCGACAAGGCTCGGCGCGATCCGCGCCCGGATCGTCGAGTGGGCAGAGAGCGTTCTGATCCACATCTCGACCGAGGACACGGCGTCGTGCGCCCGCGCGCTGTGCCACTACCTGGACGGCCTGATCCTTCACAAAATCGCCACTGCGACACGTTCGAGCACCCTGTCACACACAGATTCCGTGGATATCGGCGTGGCCGTCGACCGAATAACTGCAGGTCGAACCCGTTCTTGAAAGTTACTCGCTAGTAAACTGGATTTTGCTGATACTACGAGTTACATTAAAAACACGTTCGCACCATGTAGGAGGAAGCGATGACACTGACGTCAGAAGACGGCACGATCTCGATCGACCCGGACGCAGAGACCGAGAAGTACAACGAGACTCTGCGCCTTCTGTCCGAGGGCTCGGTGCACAAGCATTTCGACCCGTACGTGGACATCGACTGGGAGTCCCCCGAGTTCGCGGTGACCGAGAACGATCGCCGGTGGATTCTCCCGACCAAGACCGACCCGATCGGTGGGCACGCCTGGTACCAGGCTCTGCCGGAGGACAAGAAGATCGCGATCGGCATGTGGCGCCAAGCCAACGTGGCCAAGGTCGGACTGCAGTTCGAGAACATCCTCATTCGCGGGATGATGCAGTACGTCTTCTCCCTGCCCAACGGTTCGGCCGAGGCGCGGTACTGCACTCACGAGTCGATCGAAGAGTGCAACCACACGCTGATGTTCCAGGAAATGGTCAACCGGGTCGACAACGACGCACCCGGCATGAGTCGGCCGATGAAGATGCTGTCGCCGATCATCCCGTTGTTCGCGTCGATCGCCCCCGAACTGTTCTTCGTCGGCGTCCTCGCAGGCGAGGAGCCGATCGACCACATCCAGAAGAGCGTGCTGCGGTCGGGCGAGGAAATCCACCCGATCATGCAGGGCGTCATGGCCATTCACGTTGCCGAGGAAGCACGCCACATCTCCTTCGCGCACCAGCTGCTGCGTCGTCGCGTACCCAAGATGTCCAAGGTGGGTCGCTTCTTCCTGTCGCTCGCTTTCCCGATCGTCATGCGGGTGCTGTGCGACGCGATCGTCATTCCCCCGAAGCGGTTCTGGAAGAAGTTCGACATCCCGGCGTCGGTCAAGAAGGACCTGTTCTGGGAGAGCGAGGAAGCCCAGCACACGCTGCAGGACTACTTCGGTGACGTGCGCATGCTCGCCAAGGACACCAAGATGATGAGCCGCCCGGCCAAGCTCATGTGGAAGCTGTGCGGAATCGACGGCAAGGCCTCGCGTTTCCGCAGCGAGCCGGACCGTAGCTCCAGCCAGTTCGCCGCCTGATTCTCCCCGTCCTTCACAGCGCCAGTTCTCTCCACAGCAGCGCCTGCCGTCAGGAATTCTCATGCCCCACGTTGTCACCCAATCGTGTTGCAGCGACGCATCGTGCGTCTACGCATGCCCCGTCAACTGCATTCACCCGACACCCGACGAGCCTGATTTCCTGACGGCAGAGATGCTGCACATCGACCCGGCGTCGTGCGTCGACTGCGGGGCGTGCGTGTCGGCGTGCCCCGTCGACGCGATCGTTCCCAAGTCGAAGCTCACCGAGAGTCAGCTTCCGTTCCTCACGATCAACTCCGACTTCTACAAGCAGGAACGGCCGCCGCGTCCGATCCTCGCCCCGGTATCGCCTGCACCAGCAGTCACCAAGGAACGCGAGCCGCTCCGTGTGGCGATCGTCGGCTCCGGCCCGTCGGCCATGTACGCGGCAGACGAGTTGCTGACGCAGCCCGGCGTGAAGGTCGACGTGTACGACAGACTCCCCCAGCCCCACGGTCTCGCTCGCCTCGGCGTGGCACCCGATCACGAGAAGACCCGTCAGGTGTCGCGTCTGTTCGACCAGATTGCCGCGCAGTCCGGTTTCGAGTTCCACCTCGATACCGAGATCGGCAAGGACATCACCCACGACCAGCTGCTCGAGACTCACCACGCGGTGATCTACGCCGTGGGCGCCTCACGCGACCGCGAGTTGACGATCGACGGCGCGAACCTCCCGGGACGGACGTCCGCTACCGACTTCGTCGCCTGGTACAACGGGCACCCGGACCACTCGCACCGCCGGTACGACCTGTCGCACAAGCGCGCCGTCATCGTCGGCAACGGCAACGTCGCTCTCGACGTCGCGCGCATTCTCACCATCGATCCCGAGCGACTCGTGGGCACCAACGTGCCGGATCACGTGGTCAAGACCCTGCGCGAGTCCAAGATCGAGGAAGTGCTCGTCGTGGGCCGACGCGGTGTCGCTCAGTCGGCGTTCACCGTTCCCGAGTTCGCCGGCCTCCTCTCGACCCCGGGCATCGACATCTCGCTGCACCACGACGAGATCCAACTCGATGCCACCACGGCCGCGCTGGCCGACGCCGACGACCTTCCCCACGCCGTCGCGCAGAAGCTGCAGTTGCTGCGTCGCGTCGAGGACACCCCCGGCGGCGACAACAGGCGCATCGTGCTGCGCTACCTGCTCTCCCCTACCCGCATCCTCGGCGAAACCTCGGTCACCGGAGTCGAATTCGATCGGATGACGCTCGAGACGGACGACGACGGAGGCGTGCGCAGCGTAGCGACGGGCGAGAAGGAAACCGTCGACGCCGGACTCGTGCTCACCTCGATCGGCTACCGAGGCGTCGCGCTTCCCGGTGTGCCCTTCGACGACCGTCGCGGAATCATCCCCAACGACGACGGCCGTGTGCTCGACTCCCCCGATGGTGAGGTCGTTCCCGGAACCTACGTGACCGGCTGGATCAAGCGCGGACCGTCGGGATTCATCGGAACCAACAAGTCCTGCGCGCAAGGGACCGTTCTGAACCTGGTCGAGGACTTCAACAACGGACTGCTCCCCGATCTCGGCGTCGCAGCCCCACCCCGCCGACAGTGGCGACTCCGTCGCACGTGAGTGGATTCGATGTCGTAGTGCCCTGATAGAACTTTCGTCGACAGCGTTGCCAGCCCCTCACTGGCGTCGACGACTCTTTCGACGAGGGGAACATTCATGGGCACTTCGGATCTGACTCGCGCCCCGCAGTGGTGGCTCGGGCACAGCAACATCGATATCGACATTCACACTCTGATGACCGCCGGAATCGATCTGGCGTCGAGTCTGCTGACCGACGAGACGGCACTGCACGCCTTCGTCGGTCGGCTCATGGACATCGAGAATCGGCTTTCGGCGGCCCGGTTGTGCATCGAGAGCTCGGTGTTCTCCGCGTCGCTGCTGGAGACGGCGTTCGAGCGTGGGTGGATGCCTGCAGAACTCGTGCACGTCATCGGCCAGGGCGCGGACAAGGCAGCCGCACCGATGCTGGTGGTCCTTCTCGGCGAGTACGCACGGCGCAGTCATGCGTTCTCGCGTGCTCCCCAGGAGTGGATCGGGCAATTGCGCACGCTCGGTGTCGATCCAGGTGCGGAGCTCGCCGGCCTCCGCACCAACCGCCGAGTCACGCCGCGTGCATTCTGGACCACTTTCCTGCACCTGAATGCCACCGTCCGCAGGTTGCCCATCATGGAAATGACCGGGCCACCGCCGTCTCGTTGGGGTGAGAAGTCGCCATCCGGTCGCGTCAGGTCGGACGAGAAAGTGCTCAACAAGATTCGCGGATTGTTGGCCAAGGCGGAATCGTCGTCGTTCTCGGGAGAACGAGAATCGTTCTCCGCCAAGGCGCAGGAACTGATGACGCGCTACGCGATCGATACCGCCATGGTCGACGCGCGGTCGACCGACCCCATCGACACCCGTGTCGCGGTCAGAAGATTCACCGTCGACAACCCTTACGTCGATGCGAAGATGCGGTTGTTCTCCTCCGTCGCTCGTCCCAACGGCGTCAGAACCGTTCACTACCGCAGTTTTCAGCTCGTCGCCGCGGTAGGCATGCCCGTCGATATCGACTTGTGCGAGTTGCTCTACACGTCGTTGTTGGTGCAGTCGTCGATGGAACTGGACGCGGTGGGTGTGGATCCGAGCAAGCGCGGCAGAGGTTTTCGCCGGTCGTTCCTGTTCGCCTATGCCCAGCGAGTCGAGGAGCGCATCACCGAGGCATTCCTCCGAGCTCGCACCGAGGCCGGCGAACACTACGGCACCGCCCTGGTCCCGGTCTTCGCCGAACGCGACCGAGCCGTCACGGCGCTGTTCGACGAGATGTTCCCGAAGCTGAAGTCGAGGAAGACCAGCTTTTCCAATCACAGTGGCTGGCATTATGGTCGGGTTGCTGCCGACCGCGCCGATATCACCGGAGGGCGAGAGAAGATCGAGGACTGACCCTCAGTACGCCGAGCCCGGACCGGTCGCCGTGATGCCGTGGTGAATCTCGGCGACATCCGGGTGGGCTCGTGTTCGCGACTTCCATGCGTTCTCGCCGTAGGTCGCGAAGATGGGGTTGGTGGGATCGTCCTCGACGCCCCGGCTTCGAGCGGCGAGTTCGTCCGGCAGTTCGACAATGGGAATCACGGCGTCGAGGGCTGGATTGAGGAAGAACGGAATGGATACTCGGTCGGTGCCCTCGCTGGGCGCGACGACGCGGTGGCGGGTGGCACGCAGATATCCCTGCGTTGCCACTTCGAGGAGCTCTCCGATGTTGACGATGAACGCGTCCTGGACGGGCGGAACGTCGATCCACTCGTCCGGCGAGAGCTCCACCTGTAGGCCTCGGGAGTCCGGCTCGACGAGCAGCAACGTCAACACTCCCGAATCCTTGTGCGCACCCACTCCCTGCGGGTTCTCGGAGCTTCCGGGGTACCGCACCACCTTGATCAGGGTTGCCGGGTTGTGTGCGAACGCGTCGTCGAACACGCCGGGTTCGGCACCGAGGGCCGTTGCCCATTGTCGTAGCAGCCGCAGGCCTACGTCGGACAGTTCCTGTTCCCATGCTTCGAACGCGGGACGCAGTTTCGGCAGTGCCGACGGCCAGAGGTTCGGACCTTGCAAGTGCCAGTACCCTTCTGCCCCGTCGACGAGGGCACGTTCGGGGCCGATGTCGATCTGTTCGCGCCAGTCGGTTCGTCCGTTGGTGAGCTCTCCACCGAGACGCGAGTATCCACGGAACTGCGGACTTTTCAGTTGCGAGATCTCGTCCTTGGCGCCGTCGTCCAGGGCGAAGAACTCCCGTGCCAGGCGCAACACCTCTGCGATTCGGGATCCGGACACCCCGTGGCCGGTCAGGTAGAAGAACCCGGATTCGTGGGCGGCGGCGAGCAGATCGGCGCGAAAGCGCACCGGGTCGGAGTCCGCGTGTGTGAGGTCGAGAACCGGAAGCATGCTGTCCAGTATCGAACTCCGCATCGACATCCGCTAATGGTTAGCCCTTGCGCTAACCATTAGGCGTTGATAGTTTGCCTTATGGCTCAGTTTTCGCCGACGCTCGATCTCGTCTTCCACGCACTGTCCGATCCCACCCGACGGGCCGTTCTCGCACGCCTCGGACGAGGGCCGGCAAGCGTCGGAGAGTTGGCCGAGCCGTTCTCCATGGCCCTACCGTCCTTCCTGAAACACATCCGCCTGCTGGAGGACAGCGGGTGCATTCTGACCCACAAGACCGGGCGAACACGTATCTGCACGCTCGTCGCGGATCCATTCTCCGCGGTCGAAATGTGGCTCGAGAAGCAGCGTTCCACCTGGGAAGCGCACACCGACCGTCTCGAACAGTTCGTCACCGAAACACAGGAGCCGTCATGACACACACTCAATCCGACCTCGATCTGACCGTCTCTCGGATCATTCGCGCACCACGCACACGAGTGTGGGAAGCCTGGACGACACCCTCCCAGCTGGAACAGTGGTGGGTGCCGAAGCCCGCTACGGCACGTGTCGTCGACCTCGACCTGCGACCGGGTGGATCGTTCGTCACCGAGATCAGTGAGACAGAAGAGACGTTCGGGCCGCACATCGCGGGATGCTTCCTCGACGTCGTCGACGGGGAACGATTGGTGTTCACGAATGCACTCACTGCAGGCTGGCGACCGGCTACCGACCCGTTCATCACTGCCGTCATCACGTTCGCCGACCACCCGGACGGGACCGAGTATCTCGCGACGGTCATGCACAAGGATGCAGCCACGGCTGCGCAGCACGTCGAGCTCGGTTTTCACGACGGGTGGGGAACCGTCACCCGGCAGCTCGCCGAACTGGCCGAGGCCTGACAGGAAGTCCTCGACCCTTGACCGATGCCGCCCGACCGCCTAACGTACAACCAAATGGTTGTAGATGAAGTGAGCGATGCCGATTTCGACCGCCTCTTCCAGGCGTTCGCAGACACCACTCGGCGCGACATCGTGTCCAGGCTTCTACGGAACGAGCATTCGGTGTCCTCGCTCGCCGCTCACTACTCCATGAGTTTCGCGGCCGTGCAGAAGCACGTTGCGATTTTGGAACGCGCTTCGGTCGTGAGCAAAGAGAAGCGCGGACGGGAGCAGATCGTGCGAATTCATTTGGTAGGCATCGAAAGAGCACGAGCACTGCTGGCCGAGTACGAAACGATCTGGCGCCGACGCGTCGACCGGATCGCCGATATCCTCGCCGAAGACCAGGGAGAACCCTCATGAGCGTCATCAGCACAACACAGAACCCCGACCGACTGAACTTCACGATCGTCGCCGAGTTCGACGCGACAGTCGACCGGGTGTGGCAGATCTGGGCCGACCCTCGTCAGCTCGAACGCTGGTGGGGCCCACCGACCTGGCCCGCGACCTTCGACACCCTCGAGTTCGTCGAAGGTGGCAAGGCGCTCTATTACATGACCGGTCCCGACGGCGAGAAGGCCCGCGGTTGGTGGCGCATCACGTCACTGGACGCTCCGTCGAGCCTGTCGTTCGACGACGGTTTCGCCGACGACGACTGGAACCCCATCGACAACTTGGGCGTCACGAAGACCGCCGTCACGCTCGAGGACGTCGACGGACGTACCCGCATGACGACGGTCGCGACCTTCGTGAGTGCCGAGCAGATGAACACGCTCATCGAGATGGGCATGGAGGAAGGCATGAGCCTCGCCATGGGGCAGATCGACGCCGTGCTTGCTGGGTAGTGGCCGGAAACTACTGCGCCGCCCAGATTCCCAGTTCGTTTCCGCTCGGGTCGGTGAAGTGAAAGCGTCGACCTCCGGGGAATTCGTACGGCCCGTTGACCACTTCACCGCCGGCTGCGGTCACTGCGTCCAGTGACGCTTCCAGGTCGTCGGAGTAGAGCAGAACGAACGGGCCACCGGTCGGGCGTGGTTCGGTGGAGAGCGCGAGACCACCGACCTCGTCCCCGTCGGCGCCTTGGATTCCGGCGTACTCGGGCCCGTAATTGTTGAACCCCCAGCCGAATGCGCCGGAATAGAAGGCCTGGGCTGCGGCCAGGTCTGTCACTGTCAGTTCGATGTAGTTCAGTCGATGGTGCATGTTCTCGGCCATGTCGGCAGCCTACTTTCCGTCACGAACCTGCGATGTTGACCAGCCAGTTGATGCCGAATCTGTCGGTGAGCATGCCGAAGGTGTCACCCCACGGGGCCTTGTTCAGACCCATCGTGTTCTGTGCCCCGTCGGCCAGTGTGTTCCAGTATCCGGTCAGTTCGGCCTCGTCTTCGCCACTGAGCGAGACGGAGATGTTGTCGCCGACGTTCAGGTTCATGCTCGACGGCGTGTCCGCACCCATCAGAGTCAGACCGCTGGGCGAGACGAGTTGGCCGTGCATGATCTGGTCTTTCTCGGCCGGGTCGTCGCTCGCACCGAAGTCTGCGAACGTGTTGAGAGTGAGCTCGCCTCCGAACACGGAGTGGTAGAACTGCAGTGCCTCACGGGCGTCGCCGCGAAAGTTGAGATACGGATTCAGACGGGTCGTCATGATGTCTCCTCGCGCTCGGTGCCGGCCACTTCGGGGTTCGACGACAATCCTAGGAGCCTGACCGCCGGCGGGGGCGTGTTCGGATATGTGCGGCATTCACGGGTTACGCGGCTCACCCAGCTTGACCACGATGACTCCGATCAGGATGAGAACGCCGCCCGAGATCTGAACGAGCCGTGGCGTTTCACCGAGAAGCAGCCAGGCGAAGAGCAGGGCCGACACCACTTCCGTGAGCCCGACGAACGACGCGAGTCTCGACCCCAACCTGCGAATGGCGGCAATTCCGCACACGTAGGCCAGCGCTGCCGTCACGATTCCCAGCCCGAGGACAGACCCCCACCAGGGCATGGTCGCGCCGGCGAGGACGACATCGTCGGTGCTCGCCGCGAAGGGAACCACTCCGAGCGCGCCTGCGACGAGCAGAATCGTTCCGCCGCACAGCAATCCGGCAGCGGCCAGCGTCAACGGGGGCAGCCCGTTTCCCTCGTCGGCGGACATGATCCAGTACACGGCCGCGCCCGCCATTGCTGCCAGCGCCCACAGGACCCCGAGGAGATCCAACGAAGCACCGGACACGAGATCGAGCACCAGGAACAGGCCGACGGCGGCGACGGCAGCGCCACCGACCGTCACCAGCGTCGGGCGCTGCCCTCGCCGCAACCACATCCACCCGATGACTGCCACCGGAGAGGTGAATTCGATGAGCAGCGCCACCCCGACCGGCATGTAGTTCACCGCGTTGAAGAATGCCAACTGGCAACCGGCGACGGCGAACACGCCGTAGGCGAGGATGGTGCGCAGATTCTTCGACAGCAGTGCCCACCGTCCCCGTAGCGCGAACATGCCGGGAACCAGAAGGACGGCGGCAGCGATCATGATCCTGGCCGTGACGGCGGACCCAGCCGTCCACCCGGCGTCGAGCAGGCTCTTCGCCAGCGGCCCGGACAGCCCGAACGCAGCCGATGAGACAACCGCCAATCCCAGACCCGAGGCCAGCCTGGATGGAGTAGCTGCCATCCCACCCAAAGGAGTTCCGTCATTGGTCAACGCCGTCATGGCTCATTACAGTAGGAACCGATTGGTAAGGTGTCAACATGGTCCTCACCGATGACACCGCAGGTGCGCTGGTGTCCGCCGTAGCCTTGGCCAACTCGGGCGAGGATCCCGACACACTCGTGACCCGGGACCAGCTGAAGGAGTTCTTCGCCCGACACCACTACACGGGACGTTTCGACGGCGACGCAGCCGAGCTCGATGCCGTCCGCGCCCTACGTCCGTCGTTGCGGACCTTGCTGACGAGCGACCGTGACACTGCGGTGGAGCTCGTCAACACGATCCTGGCCGACGCCTGCGCCTTGCCCCGACTGGTCCGCCACGGCGAGACCGACTGGCACCTGCACGCGGTCAGCGACGACAGTCCCCTTGCGCGACGCATCGCCGTCGAGACCGCGATGGCGATGATCGACGTCATCCGCGCCGACGAACTCTCTCGTCTGACCATCTGTGCAGCCGACTGCGAGGGCATCGTGCTCGACCTCTCGCGTAATCGATCGCGCAAGTTCTGCAGCACAGCGTGCGGTAACCGCACCGCCGTCGCGGCGTACCGGACGAGGCAGGCCGGAACTTAACGCTCGCGCACCCTGTTCGCCGACGCCGCCCGAACCCAGAGGGCCAGCGAGATGAGCGCCAGCACCTCGGCGACCACCAGGGCGCGCTCGACGTAACCCAGCGTGACGACCCGGTACCAGGGAGTCGTCGTGGTCGCGCCGACGACGAGCGCGTACAGGATGGGGAGCAACGTGGCCACCGACAGGAATGCCAGGCCGAGCGTCGACCGCGCTCGAACACCCCACCGCCCGTCGCGTAACCACGGCAGAGCGAAGGCGATCACGGCGATCGGCACGCTCACGAACGCCATTGCCGCACCGGCCCGGTGGATAGCACCGCCGAGCCCGAGTGTGGCGTCGTTGCTCCAATCCTGTTTGGGGACGGCGACAACGGCGACGAGGCCGACGGTCCACAGCGTCAGGGCGACCGCCGCTGTCGATCGTGGCCTGACCAACCCGGTGCGAACCGCAGCCACCAGCGTCGCGGCGGATCCCAGCGCAAGAAGCAGCACTCCTGCGGTGAAGACCCACTGCTGGGCGCCGAGGCCGTACTCACTGATGGTTCGACGCAGGTGGCTGGCATTGCTCGCCGCGGTGAGAATGTCCAGCACGAGCACGAGGATGGAACCGAGGATGATGGCGACGGCACCGGCCGAGGCGGGTCGCACGAGGCGCGGTATATCGATCGTCACCCGATCCACTGTGCCCGAAGAATCCGACTTCAGGCTCGCCACCGACGTGGAAGTCACAGAACCGCGCAGGCCGCATCAGCGAAGCACGCGGTACCAGTTCTCGACTTCACCGGGGATGCGTTCGAGGGTCACCCGCTCACCACCGGGGCGGTCGAAGAGACGCACACCGTCGCCGAGGAGAACCGGCGCCGTGAAGACCAGGATCTCGTCGAGCAGCCCTTCGTCGATGCACTGCCGGGCGACATCGGCACCCAGCACGTTGACATACTGCTCCCCCGCCGCAGCGGCAGCGCGTTCGACGGCTGCGTGCAGGTCGGTGGCGACCGAGACCCCGGGAATGGGATTCACCGGAGGTCGATGCGTCAGCAGCACGGTGGGGCCGTCGTACTGGCCACCGAACGCACCCTCGGCATCCGTGCCTCGATTGGGGTCGTCGCCGAAGAAGGTGACGGCTCCACACAGAATGGCCCCGATTCGGGACAGCAATCGATCCGCAGCCTCGTTCGGCTCCCCCACGTACTCGCTCAGCCAGGACATATCCCCGCCTCTACCGGCGATGAATCCGTCGAGCGACATCGTCGCCGAATACAGCAGAGTTGCCATGACGTCGTACCTCTCTGGTCGGTTACATGGTGAGACTCGCCCCGAGCGGCGAAATCATCGGCCGGTCTCGACCGGAAATCCTCGCGCACGCATCTCGTCGACCAGCTTCTCGCGTGAGGACAGGAAGTCGCGATTCATCACTGTGTCGTTCGTCCGGAACAGCGAGGGCAGGAACGTCTCACCGGTGTCGTTACGAAGACCGGCGTCGGCTCCGGCTTTCACGAGCCGCAGGCACATGTCGACGTTGTTCACGGCCGCCGCCGAGAACAACGGAGTCTGGCGACTCACTGTCTGACGGGTGTCGAGTGACGCCCCCGCGTCGATCAGCACGTCGAGCATGTCCTCGCGGCCGTACAGCGCGATGCCGTGAACGGCGTTGCCGCCGAAGCGGTCCGGTGAGTCGACGAGGGTTGCGTCCCAGTTCAGCAGCGCCTCCACGGATTCGATGTCGTCTCGCAGCACTGCATAGTTGAGGGCGTTGTAGCCACCGACGGTCTGGGCGCGGGCGTCGGCTCCGGCCTCCAGGAGAGTGGTCACCGTCGACGCCGAACCGAACTCGACCGCCCACAGCAAAGGTGTGATCGCTGCGCGTTTGGGGTCGTGGTCGTTGCTCGGCGACTCGATGTCTGCGCCGTCCTCGACGAGGGAACGCACCTCGTCCAGGTTCCCCTTCTGCGCGGCGTCCAGCAGAGCGACGACCCGCGGATCGTCGAAGTACTTGTCCGCGTCCGCTCCGAAGAACCTGGACAGCGGCTCGAACGCACAACCGGAGAGGCAGAGAGCCACCAACAACGGGAGCGCCCATTTCGTGACCTTCGGCATGGCCGGTCCTTTCGTTCGATGTCGAACGACTGTATGCGCGAGGGAACAGCGGGCGGATCGGTGAAACTACTCGAGTCCGGTACTATGACGCGCAGCATAGAACCGCCGATCAGAGCAGGGGAACGATGTCCGACGATCATCAGTTCGACGAGGCCATTGCACTCGAGAGCATCAGTCCCGGGCAGTTCCTGGGCCGCACCTCGGCGCCGTACAACAACATGGTCGGCCCGTTCGGTGGCGTGACGGCAGCAGCCTTCGTGCGCGCTGTCCGTCTGCATCCGGATCGTCTCGGCGACCCGATCTCGCTCACGATCAACTTCGCCGGCCCCATCGCCGAGGGCGAATTCGAGATCTCGACGCGCGCGGTGCGCACCAATCGATCGAACCAGCACTGGTACCTGGAATTGACCCAGGACGGCGTCGTTGCGACGACGGCAACCGCCGTCTTCGGCACTCGACGCGACACATGGGACGACGACGAAGCGACTCCCCCGGCCGTGCCTGCGCCGTCGGAGCTCGAGTCGGGCGGTTTCCCGGAGTTCATCGCGTGGGCGCGAAACTACGAAATGCGCTTCGCCGCAGGACCGTTGAGCGAGAACGAAGCCGCGGACTCCGCCATCGCCCTGTGGGTGAGGGACACCCCGGCACGCGCATTGGATTTCGAGTCACTGACGTCCATGTGCGACGTGTTCTACCCACGAGTCTTCCAGCGCCGCGGCAAGTACGTGCCCGCCGGCACCATCTCGCTCACCATCCACTACTTCGCGACGGCCGACGATCTTGCTGTGCAGTCGGATTCGTTCGTTCTCGCGAACGCCGCAGCCCGACGGTTCCACAAGGGGTACTTCGATCAGTCGGCCGAACTGTGGAGCAGCGACGAGAAGCTACTGGCGACAAGCCATCAGGTGGTCTACTACAAGGACTGAGCGCCTATTCTCGAATGGAGCTGACGGTGAAGGGCTCCACCGGATCTCCTCCCCGCTTGTCGAACTGACTGTTCACCACGAGCAGGCGATCGTCCGTGGCAGCGACGGTCGTCGGGTAGGCGAAGGATCCGTCGGTGATCTCTCCGACGGCTCGGCCGGACCTACCGTCGTCGGACAGATCCACCCGTGAGATGAGTCCGTCGCGATTGCGGACGACGTAGAGCGTGTCGTCGTCGAGCTCGAGTCCGTCGGCGTTCACGAGAGTCCGACCGCCGAGATCGACCTGGGTGACTTCCTTCGACCGTCCGTCGACTCGGTACAGGTTTCCGGTGGACGACTGCGCGACGACCAGCGCGCCGTCGTCGACCTCCACAATGCCGTTGGCGTTGAAACCCTCGCCGTACTGGAACGGGGTGCCGTCGAAGTCGACGAAGGTTTCGAGCGGACCGTCCTGAGCTCCGTCGCGCACCTGCACTGCCGGAATGCGGAACAGCGCGGGGCTGCGCGAATCGGTGACGAACACGTCGCCGTTGTCGGCGATCGCGACGTCGTTCAAGAATGTCGCGTCCTCGCCGAGGCCGTTGGTGAACGTGCCGACGAGGGCACCGGACACACTGTCGTAGACCCAGACCTTGCCGGTGGGTCCCCCTGCGACGACGAGCCGGTTCACGTCGTCGACGTCGTTGTCGTTGTTGTCGTCGTCGTCGCCGTCGGAGACGTCGAGGCCCGCCGCGGCGGTTCGCCCGTCTGCACCGCCGGGCAGGAACACCTGCAGCTCAGGGGTGCCGAGCGTTCCCCGGAACACCGTTCCGTCACCCGTCGACGTCACGTAGAACGTCTCGTCGTCGGCGGCGATGCCTTCGGGGAACACATCCGTTCCCGGCAGGGTGTAGATATCGGCGTTCGACGGAGAAGGTGTCGATGCCGACGACGCCGGCGCCTGAGACGAGGACGTGGCGTCAGGCGCTGCGGCCGGTGTCGGATCGGAGGATCCGCATGCCGCCGCAAGCGCGGTGACGGCAGCAAGGGCAGGAATCACGAAGGGGGCGCGTTTCACCCTGCCGAGTGTTCCATATGTCCGAAATATTGGCTGCCGTCCCACGTCACAGCGGCATCTGCACCCCGGCAGTTTCGGCGACGCCGCCCTGGCCGTCGAAGGACAGTTGCCGCACGGCCACTTTTTCGACGAAGAACCGGTCGTGGCTGACGAGGATCACGGCGCCGGGGAAGGCGATGAGGGCGCGTTCGAGCACTTGTGTACTGGCCAGGTCCAGGTGGTTGGTGGGCTCGTCGAGGACGATGACGCCTGCTCCGAACAACAGGCACTGTGCCAGCGCGACACGTGCTTTCTGCCCGCCGGACAGGACGCCGATGCGCGTCTTGAGATCGAGTTCCGAGAATTGGAGCAAGGTGAGGAAGCGATTGACTTCCTTCTTCGTGGCGGTGAATGCCAGGCTGCCGGGCATGGCGTTCACTGCGTGCGTGACGGTGTCGTCGGGGTCCAGGTCCGCGAGTACCTTGTTGTAGTAGATGAACGACGGCGCTTTGGTCTTCCACTTGACCTTGCCGGCGTCGGGTTGCTGTGCGCCGGTGAGGATGTCGACGAGAGTTGTCTTTCCGCATCCGTTGGGGCCGGTGATCGCGATCCGGTCTCCTCGGTGAATCTCGAAGGACACGTCGGAGAAAAGATCCTGATCACCATGGCTTTTGGAGATCCCGGTTATTTCCGCCAGGTTGTCGTGGACGTGCAGGCCCCCGTAGATGGCGGTGACCACGGTGTCGACGGGTCGAGGATTCTTGGCCTTCTTGATGTTCGCGAGCCTGCGCTTGAGGACGCCGCTCGGGTTCTTCAGTGCTTCTTTTCTATCGGAGATGGCTTCCTGCTCGTACGCCAGCAACTGCTGTTCGCTACTGAATTCTCGTTCGAGGTTCTTCAGCCGGAACTGCTTCTGCACAACGTATTCCGAGTACGAACCGTCGTACGTCTGCAGGTGATGGTTCTCGATCTCGACGATGCTGGTGACCACCTGCTCGAGGAAGTGCCGGTCGTGCGACACCACCAGCAGGGCTCCGCGGAAGTCTCGCAGCCAGCGTTCGAGCCACGCGATGCCTGCGACGTCGAGGAAGTTGGTGGGCTCGTCGAGCAACAGTACGTCCGGCGCTTCGAGCAGAATCTTCGCGAGCGCGGCGCGGTTTCTCCAGCCGCCGGACAACTTGCCGACGGGAAGATCCCGACGGTCGGCGTTGAACCCGAGCATGGACAGCACGGTGTCGATCTGTTGGTGGTAGGTCCAGCCACCGCTGCTGTCCATCGCCTCGAGCAACTCGGCCTGGCGATCGACCAGCTTGTACATCTGCTTCTCGTCCAGATCGCCACCCAACGCTGCCTCGACCTCGGCGAGCTCGGATTCGATCGCATGCACTGCCGTGAAGAGCGACTCCAGCTCGGCTTGGATGCTGCGCTCACCGTCGAGTTCCGAGAACTGGGAGAAGTACCCGATGCGGGCACCGTCGGTGACGTCGACGATTCCGGAATCCGGCTGCTCACGCCCCAACAGCAGCTGCAGCAGGGTCGTCTTGCCGGTGCCGTTGCGTCCGATCAGGCCGATCCTGTCGCCGTCGGCGAGCTTGAAGAACACCTCGCGAAGCATCACCTTGCCGTCGTATCCCTTGGCGACGTCGTTCATGCGGATCCAACTCAAACGAAACAGCTCCTACTAGGGATGTGACCGGGTATCGCCGACAACTGTAGGCCAGGTTGCGGCGATCCCCGTCCACGCTCATCCCACGAGAGCCGGTAGCACCAGGTCTTGGTAGCGCTGTTTCATCGTGTCGACGACCAGGTCGCAGTCGGTGTCCCAGACTGCGGTGTTGAAGATCTCGACTTCGACGTCGCCGCGATAGCCTGCCTCGCGTACCCAGGTGCCGATGGTCGTGAAGTCGATGACGCCGTCCCCCATCATTCCGCGGGAGAGCAGTGGGTCGGCTTCCATCGGAACCAGCCAGTCGCACACCTGGTAGGAGCTGATGCGGCCGCGTCGTCCCGCGGTGCGGATCAGCTCTTCCAGGTTTGGATCCCACCAGATGTGGAAGGTGTCGACGACGACGCCGACGGTCTCGGCCGGGTGGGGTTCGGCCATGGACAGTGCCTGTCCCAGAGTGGAGATGACGGCGCGGTCGGCAACGTACATCGGATGCAGCGGTTCGAGTGCGATTCGTACTCCCCGCTCGCGGGCGTAGGGAACCAACTGGGCCAAGCGATCTTCGACGCGGGCGCGGGCGCCGATCAGGTCCTTGTCCGGGATTCCTCCCATCACCATGACCAGTTCCGGCGCTCCGAGTTCTGCAGCCTCGTCGAGTGCACGGCGGTTGTCGTCGAGCCCGTCGTCGTCGAGGGCGGTCAGAAATCCGCCTCGGCACAGGCTCGATACGCGCAGGCCTGCGTCGGACACCAGCTTTGCAGCCTGCGCCACACCGACTTCGTGTACGCGGTCTCGCCATGGGCCGACGGCGCCGAGCCCGGCGCGGGCGGCGCCGTCGACTGCTTCCTTCAAGGTCCACCTGTTGACCGTCTTGGTGTTCAACGACAATGCAGCGTAGGGGTTGTCGAGGTCGTAGCAGGCAAACGTCACGACGTGACTCCGTTCAGTTCCAGGAACAGCTCCATTCGGTGCACGGCCAACGCGGGATCGTCGAGCAGACCTGCTCTGTCGGCCAGGACGAACAACTGCGTCAGATGTTCGACGCTTCGGCCCGACGCCAAGCCCCCGACCATCGAGAACCCCGATTGTTTTCCGCGCAGCCAGGACAGGAAGGCGATACCGGTCTTGTAGTAATAGGTGGGCGCGGAGAAGATGTGGCGTCCCAGCTCTTGCGTCGAGCGCAGGATCTCTTCTGCACGTACGGTATTGCCGCGGTCGAGTTCCTGCAGGGCCGTCGACGCCGCGGGGTAGATGCCGGCGAAGATGCCGAGCAAAGCGTCGGAGTGGCCGTGCTCGTCGCCGATGATCAACTCCGGGTAGTTGAAGTCGTCTCCGGTGTACAACCGCACGCCCGACGGTAGTGCTCGGCGCAAGGCGATCTCGTGCTGTGCGTCGAGCAGGGAAACCTTGACGCCATCGACCTTGTCTGCGTGCTCGTCGACGAGTCCGCGGAACACCGAGGTGGCCTCGTCGATGTCGGTGCTTCCCCAGTAACCGGCGAGTGCCGGGTCGAACATGGTGCCCAGCCAGTGCAGGATCACGGGCCGATCGACTTCGCGAAGCAACGTCGAGTAGACGTAGCGGTAGTCGTCCGGTGACGCCGCGACCTTGGCGAGAGCGCGCGAGGCCATGACGATGACGTCGGCACCTGCTTCGGTGACGACGGCGATCTGCTCACGGTAGGCGCCCAGGACCATCTCGAGCCCGGCTGGACCCGTCGGCACGGCGTCGAGGTCCAGTTGGTCCGTTCCGGCACCACAGGCCAGCAGTCCCCCGACCCGTGCCGCTTCCGCACCCGAACGCCTGATCAGCTCCGCGGTCGCGGCCCAGTCCAACCCCATCCCGCGCTGGGCTGTGTCCATGGCGTCGGCGACGCCGAGTCCGTAGGACCAGAGTTCGCGACGGTAGGCAAGCGTTGCGTCCCAGTCGATGTCCGCGAGTGCGCCGGGCGTGTTGTCTCCGGTCGCACGCGGGACGACGTGCGCGGCAGCGTAGACGATGCGCGAGGTGATCGGGCTCGTCGGCCGTGTCCACTCCCCTGGCTCTCCCAGCGTGTGAATGCCTCTGCCCGGCAATGCTATCGCCACACGCTGATCGACCGCGGTCACAGCGTGATCTCCGGAACGTCGAGTCGGCGGCCTTCGGCGGAGCTACGGAGACCGAGCTCGGCCAGTTGCACTCCCCGAGCGGCGGAGAGCAATCCGTACCGGTGTGGTCGCTCGGCGATCACGTCACGGAGGAATTCTTCCCACTGCAGCTTGAAGCCGTTGTCGAGCTCCGCGTTCGCGGGTACGTCGAGCCACTGCTCGCGGAACGGTTCCGTCACCGGGAGATCCGGGTTCCACACGGGCTTCGGTGTGTGGGATCGGTGCTGGGCGACGCATGTGCGCAGCCCGGCGACTGCGGATCCGTGCGTGCCGTCGACCTGGAATTCGACGAGTTCGTCGCGGAACACCCGCACCGCCCACGACGAATTGATCTGGGCGACGACGCCGTTCTCGAGCTCGAAGATGCCGTAGGCGGAATCGTCGGCGGTCGCTGTGTATTCGCGCCCCTGCTCGTCCCAGCGTGTCGGGATGTGGGTCGACGCTTTGGCGGTGACGGTCTCGACCTTGCCGAGGATGCCTTCGAGAACATAGTTCCAGTGGCAGAACATGTCGATGATGATGCCGCCGCCGTCCTCGGAGCGGTAGTTCCAGCTGGGACGCTGCGCCGGCTGACCGTCACCTTCGAAGACCCAGTAACCGAATTCGCCTCGCAGCGAGAGAATTCGACCGAAGAATCCCTCGTCGACCAGTCTCTTGAGCTTCACCAACCCTGGCAGGTAGAGCTTGTCGTGCACGACTCCTGCGGTGACGGAGGCGTTCTCGGCGATGCGGGCCAGTTCGATCGCTTCGGTGAGGGTCTCTGCGGTCGGCTTCTCGGTGAAGATGTGCTTGCCCGCCTTCATCGCCGACGCCAGTGCTTCGGCCCGTCGCGAGGTCACCTGGGCGTCGAAGTAGATGTCGATGCTCTGATCGTCGATGACGGATGCGGCGTCGGTGCTGTATTCCGTGATGCCGTGCAGTGCAGCGAGTTCCTGCAGCTTGGCTTCGCTGCGACCGACGAGGATCGGCTCGACCTGGACGCGTGAGCCGTCGGCGAGAAGGACGCCGCCTTCCTCGCGAATGGGGAGGATCGAACGCAGGAGGTGCTGACGGTAACCCATGCGGCCGGTGACACCGTTCATGGCGATACGCAGGGTACGAGTGGGGTTGGGCATAGCAGTTGCCTGTTCTTCAGGAGGGACGTCGAGGTGTTCACGGACGTTCAGGGCTGGGGACGGGCTGAGCCGTCGGGAAGGGTTCCAGAAACGGTGTGGCGGAAAGTTCCACACGCGTCGAGCGAACAAGTCAGCTTCGGAATGCGCTTTCCAAGCTATGCTGTCCACGTCGGTTGGTCAAGCGGCAACTCGAGGAGAATCGATCATGGCGGCAGTCAGACTGCAGGACGTGGCCGCGGCGGCCGGGGTTTCCCAGGCCACTGCGTCGAGAGTCCTCAACGGTTCCTCGCGAATCCCGGGAGAAGGCGTCGCAGACCGGGTTCGCGCAGCCGCGGCAGACCTCGGTTATGTGGCGAATGCCCAGGCCCAGGCGCTCGCGCGGTCCTCCACCGGCCTGATCGGGCTGGTGGTCCACGACGTCGCGGATCCGTACTTCTCCTCGATCGTGCGCGGAGTGCAGAACGAGGCGCGCGCAGCCGGCAAGCTGGTCCTCCTGGCCAGTACCGAGCGCGATTTCGACATCGAACGCCAGTCGGTCAGCACCTTCATCTCGCACCGCGCCGACGCCATCATTCTGGCCGGCTCGCGTCAGAGCGGTGACCTGGATCGAGATCTGGAGAAGGAATTCGCTGCGTATCGGAAGAACGACGGAAAAGTGGTGGTCATCGGGCAACCGCTACCATTCGGCGCGGCCGTCGAACCGGAGAACTTCGTGGCGTCGGCGGCACTCGCCGAGGCATTGATCGGCGAGGGACACCGACGGTTCGCGATCATCGGCGGGCCCGGCAACATCCGCACGTCGGTGGACCGGCGAAACGGTTTCGTCGACGCCCTGGCCAGGCACGGCTTTGCCCCGGAAATCGAAGTGGCGGGCGACTTCTCACGGGACGGCGGTTTCAGCGCTGCCCGACGCCTCGCCGCGGCGCTGGAATTGCATCCCGGCTCCGAGACCGCGCCGCCCTGCGTCTTCGCCGTCACGGACGTGATGGCGATCGGCGCCATTGCGGCGTGGCGCAGCCAGGGCCTTCGCGTGCCCGACGATGTCTGCGTCGCGGGTTTCGACGACATCCCGACGCTGCGGGATCACTTTCCGAGCCTGACGACGGTCGCCCTGTCGCTCGTGGAGATCGGTGAGCGTGCGGTGAAGCTCGCTCTCGACGGGGAGCAGGACACGCACGAGTACGCCCCCGGCACCGTCGTGTTGCGTGCGAGCAGCGCTCTGACCAGGTGAACTTTAAGAACTCTTGACAGTGTGGGCGCGGTCACACTACATTCGCTTCAGCTTCGGAAAGCGCATTCCAGCGGGAGCGTCGTAGCCCGCCCACTACTAGCTCGAGGACTTCTCATGGCGGTAACAACGTCGGTCGAGATCCGTTCCGCTGAGCCGTCGGCAACACACCCTGCGCCGACGGATCATCGACGGAGCTTCAAGAACATTCTGCCCTCCTTCCGAAACACGTGGTCCGGACTGTGGCGCCCGCTCGCGCTCGTGGCCGTACTGGTAGCAGCATGGTGGGCGGTGACCGAGTCGGAACTCGTCGCGCCCTACATCCTCCCGTCGCCCAGCGACACCTGGTCGACGATGGCGGACAATGCCTCGTACCTCGCCGGGCACACCTGGGTCACCACGTACGAGACCATCGCCGGATTCGTGATCGCCGCGCTCGTCGGCGAAGCTGTTGCGGTGCTGATGATCTACTCGTCGAGCATCGAGAAGACGATGTATCCACTCATCCTCTTCGCTCAGGTCATTCCCAAGATCGCCATCGCACCACTGTTCGTCGTGTGGCTCGGATTCGGAGCCAGCCCCAAGATCCTCGTCGCCGTGTTGATGGCGTTCTTCCCCATCGTCATCGCCGGCATGGCCGGACTGCGTTCGGTGGACCCCGAGATCCTCGAACTCACCTCCACGATGGGCGCCAGCAAATGGAAGACCTTCGCCAAGGTCCGGTTCCCGGCGTCGTTGCCGCAGTTGATGTCCGGACTGAAGATCGCCGCGACACTCGCCGTCACCGGAGCGGTCGTCGGTGAATTCGTCGGAGCCAACGAAGGACTCGGCTACGTCATCCTCCAGGCGAACGGAAACATCGACACCGCAATGTTGTTCGCGGCGCTGATCATCATGTCCGCCCTCGGCATCATCCTCTTCATGATCATCGAGATCGCAGAGAAGTTCCTCATCCCCTGGCACGCGTCGCGTCGATCCACTGCATCCGCGTCCGCCGTCTGACACATCGGAGAAATCGAATGAAACTCGGAAAACTCGTCATCGCGGCGGCCGCCGCATCGTCCCTCGTACTCGCCGGTTGCAGCGGAGGCGGCGCCGAGGAGAAGGCTCCCGGCACCGACGGTGAAACCACGGCAACATCGCTGATGCTCAACTGGTACCCCTACGGCGAGCACGCCCCGTTCTACTACGGCGTCCAGGAGGGGATCTTCGCCAAGCACGGCATCGATCTGACCATCACCGCCGGCCAGGGCTCGACCAAGACCGCGCAGGCAGCGGGATCCAGCCAGACCGACTTCGGCTGGGCCGACTCCGCGGCCGTCCTGTCCAACATCGACAAGGGTGTACAGATCAAGAGCGTGGGCGTCTTCCTGCAGACCACCCCCTCGGCCGTCCAGGTCTACGCCGACGGCCCCATCCAGACCACGGCCGACCTCGCCGGCAAGACCATCGCGGTCTCCGCGGGCGATGCGCCGACGACCACGTTCCCCATCTATCTCGATGCCGTCGGCGTCGAGGAGAGTTCGGTGTCCCAGCAGAGCCTCGACTCCGCAGGCAAGGTTGCCGCCATGTTGTCCGGCCAGGTGGACGGTTTGATCGGCTTCGCACACGATCAGGGCCCCAACATCGCGAACAAGAGTGGCCGCGAGATGCGGTACCTGAAGTACTCCGACGCGGGCCTGAACTTCTTCAGCAACGGTCTCATCGCCAACGAGTCGACCATCGAACGCTCCCCTGAGTTGGTCCAGGCCATGGTCGACGCCACCACCGAGTCCTTCGAAGCCGCCATCGCCAACCCCGAGGCGGCAGTGGCCTCCATGGTCGGCAAGGACCCGCAGACCCCGCCCGAGTCGGTATTGCTGCAGCAGTGGCAGGAAACCATCCCGCTGCTCACCACCCCTAACACCGAAGGCAACGCGCCGGGCGTCAACTCCGAAGAGGACTGGGTGTCCACGATCACCGTTCTCTCCGACGCCGGCCTCCTCGAGAGCGCCGACGAGCCGTCGAAGTACTGGGATTCCACCTTCACCACGACCACCGAGCAGTGAGGTAAGGACATGACCGCCACATTCGATCGACCGAAAACCGTCCTGACCGACACCGCAGTGGCCGTCGACGACCTGAGCGTCCGCTTCTCCTCCAAACGAGGTGACGTGACAGCGCTCAGCGATGTCGACCTCACGGTAGGAGAAGGAGAGTTCGTCTCCATCGCCGGACCGTCGGGATGCGGCAAATCGACGCTGCTGAAAGTTGTTGCCGGACTGACCAATGCGAGTTCCGGCAGTGTGAGCCTGCGCGGCAAGCAGGTGAAGGGGCCGCAGCGGGGCATCGGTTACGTGTTCCAGCGCGCCGCACTTCTGGAATGGCGGACCGTTCGCAAGAACATCCTGCTGCAGGGCGAGATGCGCGGCATGAACCGCAAGCAGACAGCCGCGAAAGCCGACCAGCTGATCGAGATGACCGGCCTCAGTGGTTTCGAGAACGCACTCCCCCATGAACTGTCCGGCGGTATGCAGCAACGAGTCTCGCTGTGCCGCGCGCTGCTGCACGAGCCCGAAGTGTTGCTCATGGACGAACCGTTCGGCGCTCTCGACGCTCTCACCCGAGAGAAGATGAACGTCGAGTTGCATCGCATCTGGCGCGAAACCGGAACGACGGTGATGCTGGTGACGCACTCCGTGGCCGAGGCCGTGTACCTGGCCAATCGGGTCGTCGTGATGAGCCCGCGACCCGGCCGGATCGTCGAAATCCTCGACGTCGACCTCCCTGTCGAGCGAGATTACAGCTCCACCATGGAACAGCCGGAGTTCATCACCGTCGCCAATCGGGTTCGCGACCTCCTGGGCGCGACGACGAACGCCGACTGACCCTAGGTGAGTGGGAATGTGTCCTGGAGGACACATTTCCACTCACACAAGGCGCTAGCGGCGAGGATCGACCAAGACCTTCGCGTGGATGCTCTGTCCCGAATCCAGCTCGACGAACATGTCGGTCAACTCCCCGAGCCCGATCGTGCCGGTGTGCAGAGACGCGACATCGAGTCGCTTCTCGGCGATCGCGGTCATCGACCCGACGAAGTCCTCGTGGGAGTACGCCAGCGATCCGATGACCGTGAGCTCGCGACTCTGCCAGTCGCCGTAGCTCACCTGCGAGTCCGTTCCCGGGTAGCCCAGCAGCGACAGCACTCCACCCCGACGAACCAACTGTGCCGACGGCTGGAGAAGACTTGCCACTCCGGTGCATTCGAAGAGAACGTCGGCACCGAGTCCGTTGGTTGCTCCGCGCAGCACGCGCTCGAGGTCGGCCGGTTCCACCACGTCGGTGAACCCGAGCCGCGTCGCCTGCTCGCGGCGATGCGGTGACGGTTCGGAGACGATCACCCGGCCGGCACCGGCGTTGCGGGCGTGCTGCGCCGTGAGCAAGCCGATGGGCCCGGCTCCCTGCACCACCACGGTCGATCCGAGCGTCATGGCGGTCCGCTTCACTGCATGGAAAGTCACGGTCGCCGGTTCCACGAGTGCGGCTTCCTCGTCCGTGAGCGCGTCGGGCACCGCGACCACGCGACGGGCCGAGACGGTCAGCGTGGTGCCGAATCCGCCGTGCACCGGTGCGTCGTCGGTGATTCCGTTGGCCTCGGCGAACGCCAGATCACAGTGCGCTGCGTGTCCTGCCGTGCACTGAGGGCACCGCCCGCATGCTGGGCCCACTCCGCCGACGACCCGCTGCCCGACAGCAACGGTCGTGACGTCCTTGCCGATCGCGGAGACCGTTCCGGTCCACTCGTGGCCGAACACAGCCGGGGGCAAGGCAGCCGACGAGTACCCGTGGGTGTCGGTCGCGCAGATCCCGCAGTACCTGATGTCCACGATCACGCCGTCGTCCGCCGGCTCGGGTGCGCGTGCCTCGTCCACGGTCTCCGCTCGGTGCGGAGCAACGACATGGACGTAACGCTGGGCTTCCAACACGGACATGATGGTTACTTCCTTTGTAGATACTTCATAAAGTATCTACAACCATACGCTCCAGCTCACCCAGGTGAGTGGGTGTGCCAGTCCGTCACCGCCTGATAGCGCGAGCCCATGTCGAACAGCTGCTGTTCGTGGTGGGCGGCGGCGGTGAGCTGCATTCCCACCGGCATACCCGAGCTGGAGTGGAATCCGACGGGAACAGCAAGAGTGGGACCGTCGTGCAGTGACCAGGGGTAACTGAACTGACCCATCCGGCGAGACTGGGCGACGACGTCGTCTCCCCCGTCGATGCGGGGAACGTCCACCGGCATCGTGGGGGTGAGCACCACGTCCACGTCCGTGAACACCTTCTTAAGTCCGGTGCGATACTCCGTTCGACCGCGGACGGCTGCCGCCCGTTGGGCATCGGAGATGCTCAGCCCGAGGGAGATTCTTTCGAGAGTTGCGGGCTGGAACAGTTCCGGTTGTCGGTCCACGCGGATTCGGTGCCGGTGCGCCAGGTCCGAGTAGACGATCGTGTAGACGATGTCCTGAGCGTCGGCGACGCCCGGGATCTCGATCGGCACGATGTCGTAGCCGAGGGTTTCCAGAACTCGGGTTGCAGCGTGGACGGCGTCGGCGACACCGTTGTCGACGTCGTCGGTGAAGAACGTGGTGGGAACACCTATCCGCCGGGTTGTCGGTGCAGCCGATCCCGGGTGGTCGGCGAGGACGGTGAACAGCCGGGCAACACCGTCGACCGTCCGTGCCATCGGCCCGACGGTGTCGAACTCCTCGCTGACCGGGAACACACCATCGTTGCTGATCGCTCCCCAGGTCGGCCGGAGTCCGACGACACCGCACGCCGACGCCGGCAGCCGGACCGAACCTCCGGTGTCGGTTCCCAGTGATGCGTCGACGAGTCCCGCGGATACCGCGGATCCCGATCCCCCGCTGGAGCCACCGGGTACCCGGCTCGTGTCCCACGGATTTCGAGGGACGGCGGCCGCGGTGTTCTGCGAGGTGACGCCGACCGCGAACTCGGCCATGTTCAGCTTCGCAGTGATCCGAGCACCCGCGTCGAGCAGTCGAGCGACGACCTCCGCGTCGCGATTCGCCACGTGCCCGTCGAAGAATCTCGATGCGCACGTGGTGGCCACACCGTCGACGTCGATGTTGTCCTTGACGCCGATTCTCATCCCGGCCACGGGGCCGGTGCCTGACCCGGCGCGGTCACACCAGGTGATGACCGCGCCGAGATCGGTCAGGCCGCGCTCCCGGCGCGCAGGCCCGCAGTTGCTTCCTCGTCGACGGTCCAGTTCTCGGTGTTCACGACCACACCGTAGTCACGTCGCGCGTCTTCCTCGGTCAGGTACTCGTCCCACACGTCGCTGAGCACTTGGAACGGGTCACGCTCGAAGGGATTTCCGAAACCGCCGCCCGACGGAAGTTTGATCTCGAGGGTGTCGCCGGCCCGGATGGTTTCCTGAGTGACCTTGGAGTACAGCACTTCCTCGCGATCGGTCCCGGCGTTGCGGGTGAAGGATCCGGACACACCGTTGTGCCCGCCCAGCGCGCCGGCCGGGGCGTCGGAGCGATTGTCCGCTTCCGAGCCGAGGAACGTGTCGGTCTCCATGAGCCACTTGCGTACGCTGCCGATGCCGCCGCGCCACTGCCCGGGAGCGGGGGCCTCGTCACGCAGTTCGTATCGCAGAGCCCGCATCGCGTGATTGAGCTCGAGTTCCTCGATCGGATTGTTTCGGGTGTTGGCCATCAACGCGTCGACGGCATCCATCCCGTCCTTGCCGTTCCGGCCGCCGTAGGATCCCTCGTTGATTTCGATGTAGACCCAATAGGATTCGCCGTCCGGCGCGATCCCGGAGTACGCGATCGCGCACAGTGCTGCGGACGAACCGGCGACGGCGTGATCGGGAAGTACTGGTGCAAGCGCCAGGTTGATCGAGTCGAACACGCGATTGACCTGGGAGAAACGAGCGAAGCACGACGCCGGGAAGTCCGGGTTGAAGATGGTTCCCTCGGGTGCGTATGCCTTGACGGGCCGGAAGCACCCGTCGTTCTGCGGCACGAATTCCTCGGTGACGTCCTCGTCGAGCAGAATCGTGCGGATGGCCGAGACAGCCACGGGTAGAACGGAACCCTCGAACGGGACGTTGAACGCCGTCGGCACCTGACTGTTGGACCCGGTGAGATCGATGAGGATATCCTCGCCGTCGACCTGGACTCGCACGGCCACCGCTAGCGGTTCACCGCGGTTCTTGCCGTCGTCGTCGAGGTAGCCGATGGGCGCAGAGTAGCTACCGTCGGGTATCTCCCGAATCTTGTTGCGCAGCATCTTCTCCGAGTAGTCCATCCACCGCTCACCGGCACTCATGACGGTGTCGAGGCCGTACTTCTCCAGTAGCTCGGTGAATCGCTTCTCCCCGATCCGCGAACAGGCGATGAGGGCTTCGAGGTCGCCGCGGTTCTGCTCCGGCGTGCGCACGTTGTCGAGGATGTGCTGGATCAGGTAGTCGTTGCGAACTCCGGCCTCGTAGATCTTCATGGAGTCCATGAGTTTGCCTTCGGCCCAGACGTCGACGACATCCATGCACAGTCCCGGGAAGTTTCCCCCGACATCCGATACGTGACCTGTGCAGCCGGCGAAGCCGATGTGCTCGCCCTGCCAGAAGATGGGGATGATCACGCCGTAGTCCGGCGAGTGCGCCGCCCCGTGGTACGGATGATTGTGCAGGATGACATCGCCCGGCTTGTACGTTCCCGCGAGCCGACGGTTGACGCCGCGAATGTAGGCGGGAATCGAACCGCAGTGCATGGGTGTGGAATCCGATTCGCAGAGCTCTCGTCCGTTGACGTCGAAGATGCCCGCGCCGAGGTCCTCGGACTCGCGGATGAGGCTCGAATACGCCATTCGGTAGAGGACCTGCGCCATTTCCTTGGCCATGGACTGCAGTGCACCACCGATGACACGCAACGTGATCGGGTCGACCTCGACGTCGTTCCACGTTCGTGTCGCCTCACCGGCGAGTGACACTCCGGTCTTGGGCATCAGCGCCTTGCTCATGCGGATTTCCTCTCGATGATGATGTGGCCGACGGCGTCGACTTCTGCGCGCTGATTCATACCGACGATGGTGGTCGAGTCGAACTGTTCGACGATGGCGGGCCCGTCGAACGTGTTGCCGGCGAGCAGCAGCGATCGCTCGTAGACCGGCGTCTCCACCCACTCGGGTTTGGCTGTCTCGTCGGCCCAGAAGAGAGCCTGCGTCGTGGTCTTGATCGCGGCCGACGCGTCGGCGCCGCCTTTCTCGATGTCGGCGATGCGGACGTGAGGAACCGCGCCGACGCCGGTGACCCTGATGTTGATGAGTTGCACAGGCTTGTCGTCGAAGCGTTGTGAGTAGGTACGGCCGTGGGCTTCGTGGAACGCCTCGGCGGTGGTCTTGATCCACACGTCGTCGATGGCGCCGTCGGGTGCCTGGACGCGAAGTTCGTAACCCTGGCCGACGTACCGACAGTCGACGCTACGTTCGAGCGAGATGTTCTCGGCGGCAACGCCGTCGGCTTCGAGCTGCGCGATCGCCTGTTGGGACAACCGTTCCATCTGCGACGCGACCAGTTCGATGTCCGGGTCGGCCGACGACGTCCACACCGTCGTGGGCACCTCGTAACGGATGTCGGTGGTCAGGAGCCCGACGGCCGAGGTGATGCCGGGGTGGCCCGGCACGATCACGCGAGGGATACCGAGTTGGTCGGCGATCTGCCATGCGAACAGAGGCCCGGCGCCGCCCTCGGCGATCAGCGAGAAGTCGCGTGGGTCGTACCCTTTGCGCACGGAGTGCAGGCTGATGGCCTCGGTCATCGAGTGCGCCAGAATCTTGAAGATGCCCATTGCCGCTTCGTCGAGCGGGGTGCCGAGCTTGTCCGCGATGTGGGACTGAATGGCCTCACGGGCGAGTTCGGGCTTCACTTCCATGGTGCCGGACAGGAAACTGTTCTCCCGCAGCCAGCCCATCGAGACCATGGCGTCGGTCGAGGTGGGTTCGGTGCCGCCGCGGTCGTAACAGGCAGGACCCGGCACGGCTCCCGCACTGCGCGGCCCGACGCGGAACATGCCACCGTCGTCGACGACAGCGATGGATCCACCACCGGCACCGATGGTGTCGACCTCGGCCATCGGCACCATGGCGTGGTAGTCACCGATGCGGGTGTCGAGCAGGTGCTTCATGCGCAGCGGCCCCGTCGGGTGCGACGCCGACATCTGCCGAGGTGCCACCGACGTCGAGGGTGATGACGCTCGGATATCCCGACGCCTTGCCGATTGCGCATCCGCCGAGCAGGCCGGCGATGACACCACTTGTCAGCAGCGACACCGGGATCTCGCTTGCGCTGCGCGATGTCACGAGGCCGCCCGCGGAGGTCATCAGGTGAACGTCCTCACCGACCTGTGCCTCCCGTGCCTTGCCGGCGAGATTCGCGATGTACTTCGAGGTCTTGGGGCCGATGAATGCGTTCAGCGCAGCCGTCGAAAAGCGTTCGTACTCACGGTATTGCGGTGCGACCTCGCTGGAGAGCGAGACGAACACCTCGGGAAATTCTTCGGCGATGATCGCCTTGACGCGTTGCTCGTGCGTCGGGTTGCGGTAGGAGTGCAGGAACGCGACAGCGATCGCTTGCACTCCGCGCTGCTTCAGCAGGCGCACCTGCTCGCGTACGGCGTCCTCGTCGAGCGGAGTCAGGACGGTGCCCGCGGCATCGATGCGTTCCGGCACCACGCGTCGGTTACGGCGCGGCACCAATTGCCACTTCTGCCACGGAAGGTCCTGGTAGTTCGAGTAATTGAGCGGGCGCTTCTTGCGGGCGATGTGGAGAAGGTCGCGGAAACCTTCGGTGGTGATCATGCCGACGTCGCATCCGTTGTGCTCGAGCACGATGTTCGTGGCCACCGTCGTACCGTGGAAGAACATGTCGATCTCCGACGGATCGATCCCCGCTCGTTCGGCGAGAACGGCGATGCCGTCCATGGTGCCGATGGAGGGATCGTGATTGGTCGACGGCGTCTTGTGCACCACGACGGTGCCGTCGTCGTCCCACAGCACGAGGTCGGTGAACGTTCCTCCGACATCGACTCCAATTCGTTTCATCAAAGCTTCCGTTTCTGCCGGCGCCCACGGTGGAGCGGAGAGGTGCTGAGTAGGCTCTTTCGGCCTTGCGAGTGTCGTGGATCACTGACGCAAGGTGACACGAGTCATAGTGCCCGCCGATCCCGGCGAACGCAATACCTCTGATGTTTCCGCTTCACGGAGACCCTGGCGAGCGTCCTCCACTGGTTCGGCTAGGGCATGTCACTGCAAAAGAACCGATGATTCGACCAGCGGTCCGCGTTCCAGAGGTTAGGCTCATCGGCAACCGGACTATGCGACCGAACTATGCGACGAACGGACAGTGAGGACCTCGACGTGACCGATACGGTGCCGAAAAGCGGACCTGCGTATGCAGTCCTGGCCACGCATTTGCGTGAGCGCATCCTGTCGGGAGAACTTCAACCAGGTCAACGCCTGCCCGGGGATGCCGAGCTGACCGCAGAGTTCGGGGTCGGCAGGAGCACCATTCGCGAAGCACTCAGGTCTTTGGCCAGCCAGAATCTCATTCAGACGACGCGCGGAGTCACCGGCGGCAGCTTCGTCTCGGCCCCCACCGTCGGGCACATCAGTGCCCACCTGGAAACGGGCGTCGCCTTGATGGCAGCCGCGGAGACCGTGACCGTGGATCAGCTCATGGAGGTCCGCAACCTGATGGAGGTGCCGGCCGCGGGAATCGCCGCGTTCCGTCGCACCGACGAGCACATCGCGCAGCTACGCGAGACGATCTTCGACCCCACCGACGCCCAGGGTCCGGAAACGTTCACCAAAAATCAGGAGTTCCACCTGGTCCTGCTCCGCGCCGCCCAGAACCCCCTGCTCGAGTTGATCACTGCACCCGTCTTCCGGGTGTTGTCGGGCAGATTCGGCCGCGACCACGCCCCGGACGGCTTCTGGACGTGCGTCGATCACGACCATCGCGCGATTCTCGACGTCGTCGCCGACGGCGATTCCATGGGCGCGATGGACCTGATGCGAAAGCACCTCGACCACCTGGGGGATTCCTACCGCCAGATGGACACGCTGCGGTAATCATCTGCTGATTGCGCGAGTGGGCGTGTGACGAGCTCGAGCAAAACTCTGATATTTCGTCGCGATACGCGGTGGCTCAGTCGAGTGCGGAACGGTCCGGCTCGCCGCGGAATCGGGAGACCGAGCCGTCGATGCGGAGCTTCTTCCACAGGTACTTGGCCGTGCGGTTGGTCATGCCGATCTCGTCGACCAGCATTCGGACGTCGCCGAAGTAGGACTGCAGTTGGTTGCTGCCCACCGGGCCACCCCAGTACGCCTCTTTGACGACCGAACGTGGAATGTCCAGGTCTGCGGCCAGTCTGCGCGGCGGCGCCATGATCACGCCGGCGAGCCAGCGCATGATGATCGGCGTCGACACCGTGACGAGCCACTTGTTGATTCTGCCGAGATTCGGGTAGTGCTGACGGAGGAAGTGGTGCGCGAACGAGATGTGGCGCGCTTCCTCGGCGATGTGAATCTCCATGGTGCGCAACATCGCCGGGGGAACGTCCTTGCCCTGCCGGATGACTTCCTTCTGCCAGTGGTCGATCGGCTCTTCGCCCGCGAGGATTCCGATGAAGAACACGACGGGGAACGCCGCGCCCAGCATGCCCATCGTCGGTGAAGCGAGGCGGAAGTCGGTGCGCATTCCCGGCACGTCGGCCCCGGATCGGTTGACCAACTCCTGGAACATCTGAATGTGGTTGCACTCCTCGGTGATCTCGTGGAGGCAGTACCGAAACTCGAGCGAGTTGTTCGGCATCTTCATGATGAACTGCATCATTCCGCGGATGAGGATGCTCTCGAACGCGGCGCCGACCTTGACCGAGTTGATCTGGATGTGGTGTCCGACCTCGATCTGCCGTCCGCGCGGCAGTTGCTGATACCACGCAGTCCCGCCGAGCGGATGGTAGTTCGGCAGTATCCACCGCGGATCGTGCGAGAACATCTGGAACTCTTCGCTGTCCCAGTCGATGTCTCGGTAGGGGTCGAAGTTCCGGCGCACCGAACCTTCGGACAGGACATCGAGCATCTCGCGGTACGTCTCGACCGGAAGCCTGGTAGACCCGCCTGCACGTGACGTGCTCTTGCCGGTAACTGTAACCATGCGATCCTCTTCCCGTCCGTCACCGGCGATACGCCTGGTGGCAGCCCATCCACTCGGAAACAATCATGCTTGCTGGTAACCAAAGTTACACACACTTCGTCCGGATGGGAAGGGTCCTTCGACAACGAACAAGCCCGGTGTCGGTGATTTATCACCGACACCGGGCATGGTTCGTCCGATGTTGCGCCTGCAAGGATCTAGCCGGTCACACCCGTCAGCTCGTTGGGTGTGTGGGCGAGCTCGCCCGTCTGGGTGACCTCACCCGTGGACAGGTCCACGGCGTGGACCGAGTTCTTCGCCGGGTCCGAAACGAAGGCGGTTCCCTCGTGGACGAACAACGCCGGGCGCGGCTCCTGCCATTTGACCGGCTCTTCCCACGCGTCGACGACGGGGATGGTCTGCGTGACGGACTTGCTGTTCACATCGATGACGTGGAGCGCACCGTCGGTGCCGAGTACGATCGCTTCGCCTGCCGGTCCGCGTCCGAGCGAGCGGAAGGTGTAGCTGGTTCCGAGATCGACGAGCGTGAGTTCACCACTCACGGTGTCGGTCAGCGAAACACGAGTCGGACGCTCGAGCTCAGCGTCGGGATCGACCTTGTAGTCGCCGAGCAGAACCGGTGAGTCCTCGTCGCCGGCCTGGTTGCCGATGCGGCCGTATGCATCCGGGCTCTGGACCTTGGTGATCGCACCGTCACGGTAGATGAGCAGCCCGTCCTGGCACCCGACCACGACGGTCTCGTCGGCTGCAACAGCCTCACCGTGCACACCGGGGCAGTCTTCGTTGCGGACGATTTCCTTGCGGTCGGCGTCCAGGACGACGATGCCGGTGCGCTCGTCCTCGTTACCGAGGGTGGTGAGCAATGCGCCATCCGAGAGTTCCACCGCGACACCGTGATGCGCCTCGGGCGTGGTGTAGGTGTCGGTCTCGGGCTTCTCACCCTCGAGCAGCGCAGCGGATTCGAAGATCTCGACCTTGCCGGTACCGTCGTCGAACAGAACGGTCTTGCCGTCGTGCCGGACGACGTGTCCGGGTGTGGTGGCGTCGAACTTGACGTCGGTGAGCGCCGGCGTCGACGTGAAGTGTTCCGAACCCGAGGTCCAGGTACCGGCATCGAGCGCAGTGAAAGCACCTGAGCCACTGACGAAGACGTGACGGCCGTCGCCGGCGGGGTTGAGCCGCGTGAAGCCGTCGATACCGGTGACGTCGTCGACGGTCTCGAGCGTGGCAGCGTCGAGGACCAGGACGCCGCCGTCGTAGCTGACCGTCAAGCGCGGCGTCGCAGCAGAATTGGACACGGGTGCAGCTGCGGCCGAGCTCTCGCTGGTTGCGCTGTCGGTCGAATCGGAAGAAGAGGAGCAGGCTGCCAACAAGGCAACCGAGGTGCCCAGCGCAACGACGGCGCCGAGCGATCGAGTGGTGCGGTTGTTCATCATGTTCCAAAGAAATACAGGTACATGCAAATGATTGTCAAAGCCTATAGTGCGCACAAATGCATGTGTGACAAGCACTTTCACCTGCGTGTGCGTACCGTGGCACGCACACGCAGGTGTGGGTCAGCGCAGTCCCGCAGCGATGGCGGTCGAGTTGAAGTCCATCATGTCGAGATACGTCGGTGCATCCGAGTTCTCGTCCCCCAGCGACTCGGTGAACAGCTTCACGACGTCGACGTCGACTCCTGCTTCCGACGCCATGACCTGCGCCAGCCTGTCGGGCTGGGACGAATCGACGAAGATGGTGGGCACGCCCGCGTCGCGCACGGTACCCGCGAGATCCGACAGATCGGACGCACTCGGAGACGCCAGCGTCGTGCCGCTCGGGATGACTGCACCGATGACCTCGAAGTCGTAACGGTCTGCGAGGTAACCGAACACGTGGTGGTTCGTCACCAACTTGCGATTGACGATCGGCGCGAACCGCTCCTGCATGCGCCCGTCCAACTCGACGAGCTGGGCGTCGTAGTCCTGTGCGGCAGCCTCGACGTCCACACCATCCAGCGACTCGGTCACCGCATCCTTGATCAGCCCGACAGCCGTGCGCATACGCTCCGGATCCGTCCAGATGTGGGGATCCGCGGCGCCCGACGACTGCCCGGAGACGTAGTCGATGGGGTCGACGCCGGGGCCGACCTCGAGAATGTCGGTGCCGTTCGCCCGTGCTGCGTCGATCGTCTTGGCGACGCCTTCCTCCAGCCCGAGACCGTTGGCGATCAACAGATCCGCCGATTCCACCCGCGCAGCCTCCGCTGCGGAGATCTCGAACGAATGCGGATCCGAGTTGGGCGGCATGAGCACCAGCACGTCGGCCTGGTCTCCGACGATGTTGGAGGTGATGTCGCCCAGAATGTTGGTGGTCACCACGATCGTCGGTGTGCCCGACGAGTCCGCACCCGAGCAGCCCGCCAGAATCAGCGCGACCGGGAGGACCGCCAGCAGAAGCTTTTTCATGCGCCGATCACACCGATCGATGCGGGCGTGAAGTCGAAGTCGAAGGTTCGCGCGACGCGACCGCCGTCGCGGTAGTCGATTTCGGTGACTGTCCTGGCCACGGGATCGGAGACGTAGGCGCGGGTGCCGCCGACCTGAAGTTCGGGCGCGTCGTCGTCGTCGGTCGTCGGTCGAACAACGGGCGTCGACGACGTTTCGGCGCCGGTCACCGCGTCGAACACACGGAACGTACCGTCCGCCTGCACGGAGAACACGGTCTTGCCATCGCTGGACACTCCCGCCGACAGCGCCTCGTCGGCGGTCCTGGCCTGCACCCACTCCCCCGACCTCGTGTCGAGTACGAGCACCCCGGTCTCCGTCGGTGCGGCAACGAGGGCGCCCCGCGAACCGTGAGCGAACGACCATGCCCGAGCGTCGGGCGTCGGGTACGGGAACTTCGTCGTCCCGAAGTCCGCCGATGCATCCACCTTCAGCACGCCGTCTTCGCAGGCGACGACGAAGTAGTTGGAGAACACCGCTTCGCCGTGCATCTCCGGGCACGCCGCGTCCAGCGGACGAACGACGTCACCCGAGCTGTCACGCACTTCGAGACCCGTCGGCAGGTCCTCCTCCGTCCCACCGGTGGAGACCACGAAGTGATCGGACAGCGGAACCGCGATGCCGTGATGAGCGTTGGACTCGATCGTCGTCGCAACCGTCGACTCGGCCTTGCTCAACGAATCGAAGTCGACGACATCCGCACGCCCGGCGCCGTCGAAGAACACCGACACCTTCCGGTCACCGGCGATGACATGCGCGGGCTCGGCGCCGTCGAGCGAGCCGATGTCGACGGGATCCTTGACGTACGAATGCGTGTGGTCGCCGTGGTCGATGGTCCACGAGCCGGGATCGAGCAGATGCGCTTGCTCGTCATCGGTCGCGACGGCATAGCGACCGTTGATGGTCGTGATGCTCGACGCGTTTCCGACATCGAACGTGTGAACGGACTCCTCGGTGGCGAGATCGAGAACCTCGATGCGCCCCGAGTCGGCGTCGGCGACAACGAGCCGAGGCTCCGGACCCTCGACCTCGGTCGACCCAGCCTCCGCAGCCAGGTCACTACCCGCCCGAGCAGTGCCGGTCTCCTCCACAACAGGTGCAGCATCATCGCTGCTACCGCACCCCGCAGCAGTCAGAGCAACAATGCCAATGGTCAGAACGGTTTTACGGGCGAACACAGAACTCCTCGGAGCAGAAATGATAACGATTGTCGTTTATGTTAAACCAGACCCCATAGCGCCTCGTTTGCCCCCCGGTCCGAGCGAACGTGGCGTTCAGTCACTCTGAGTGACCGAACGGGTCGTTCGCTCCGAAACAGTGCGCCCTCGTTCGTCCGCACCCACCACTCCGCTCGGAGCGAACGTGGCGTTCAGTCACTCTGAGTGATCGAACGGTTCATTCGGTCCGGGAAAGTGCGCCCGCGGACACGTTCGGGACTTCCGAGGGACGGGTGCGCGAGAGTGCGGATTTGCCCATGGCGACGAGGAAGAATTGGAGTACGGCCAGGCCGGCGATGGTGGCGCCGGCGGCGGTGTTGGCGTGCCAGGAGACGAGGAGTCCGGTGATGGTGGCGGACCAGCCGAGGAGGGTGGCGATGATCATCGACTGCACGATGGATCGCCCGAAGAGGTAGGCCGTGGCGGAGGGTGCGACGAGTAGGCCGAAGACGAGGAGTGTTCCGACGATTCGGAAGGATGCGACGACGGCCAGGACGACCAGGGCCAGGAGTATGACGTGTGCGAGGCGGGGCCGGAATCCGAAGGTGTGGGCTTTGCGTTCGTCGAAGACCATGGCGACGAAGGGGCGGTAGGCGACGACGGAGACGACGAGTGCGACGGCGGCTGCGATGACGAGGAATACCAGGTCCGCGTAGGTGGCGGAGAGGACGTCGCCGAAGAGGAAGGATGTCAGGTCGACGGCGAAGGATCTCGCGCGGGAGACGATCACCACGCCGAGTGCGAGCATGCCGACGAAGAGCAGTCCGATTCCGGTGTCCTCGGACAGTCGGGAGTTGCGGGAGACCCAGGCGACGCCGCCGATCATGACGACGGCACTCACTGCCGCTCCGATGAGCAGGTTCGCGCTGAGGAGGTACGCGATCGCGACGCCGGGCAGCATTCCGTGCGACACGGCATCGCTCAGGAATGCCATGCCGCGCAACACGACCCATGTTCCGACGAGCGCGCACAGTATCGATACGAGCATGCCTGCCCAGAGGGCGCGCTGCACGAACGAGACAGCGAAGGGGTCGAGTAGCCAGTCCACGGCCTGGAACCCTATGCGATAATGGTTGTCGTGAGCGAATCCGTGTCTGTTCGATCCCTGACCGTCCGGTACGGCAACACCGTTGCCCTCCACGACGTCAGTGCGTCGTTCGAGCCGGGCACCGTCACCGCTCTCGTCGGTCACAACGGTTCCGGCAAATCGACCGTGTTGCAATCTCTTGCAGGCATCGTCGAGCCCGCGTCGGGTGCGGTCGACATTCGACACCGACGTATCAGTTACGTTCCGCAGCGCAGTGACGTCAACGATCGGATGGCTGTCACCGTCGGCGAGGTCGTTGCGATGGGGACGTGGCCACGTCGCGGAATCCTCGGTCGGGCCAGTGCCGCGGATCGCCGTGCCGTCGACGAGGCCATCGATCGGTTGAAACTGACCGATCTCCGGTCGCGACGGTTGGCGGAGTTGTCCGGGGGGCAGCGTCAGCGGGCGCTGCTGGCGCAGGCGCTCGTCGAGCATGGAGATCTGGTTCTTCTGGACGAGCCGACGACGGGTCTCGACGCGGAGGCCCGCGAGATCATCAACAGCGTCGTCGACGACGAGGCGGCCCGCGGCGCCGTGGTGGTCATGGCCACTCACGACGCCGACGATGCGGATCGCGCGGATGTCACCATCACTCTCGGGCGCGGGGAGATTTTGTCGTCAACGCGTCGTGACCGTCGATTCGTCGGTGGCGGGGCTCACGACGGCAGGCTCGCGTCCGGACAGTAGGTCCAGCACGGCTTTGGGCCGTGCGAGCCACTCGCGACCGAAGTTCCGTAGCACCGCGAGTCGGTTGCATTCGCATTCTGCGTCCACCCCGTCGACGTCGATGCCTGCGTCCCGGCACAGCGCGACAGCTCTGGACACGTGCAAGCCTTGACTGACGACGAGTGCCTTCTCGACCCCGAAGGTCGTCGCGGCGCGCCAGCAGGTGTCGTAGGTGTCGAGGCCGTAGTCGTCGCCGACAATCCTGTCGGACGGGATTCCGGCGTCGACGAGATATTCGGTCATGGCAGCGATTTCGTTGCCGGACCGACCGTTCGCATCACCGGAGACCAGAACCGCGCGGGCTCGACCGGACTCGAACAGCGACACAGCAGCGTCGAGCCGACCTTCCAGGTACTTCATCGGCTTGCCGTCGCGCACCTGGGATCCGAGGACGATGACCACCGGCGCGGCGGGTGCGTCGGCGGCGTCGTGCACCCGCCCGAAGGACACGGTCGCCACCCATGCCGCAGACGCGAGGACAACGGCGAGCACGCCGACGACGAGGCCGACCGCCACGCGCCACAACTTCTTTCTCAACGAACTCCCGATCTCCGCCCGACGCTACCGGGCGTCACCGTACCGGCCGAGATTGAGGGATCTCTGAGGCAGTCGTCCGCTGTTCAGAGCAGGGCCAGCGCGGCGTCGATCGGCGCACGGTCGCCGAGAGGCGAGATGGCGCCGACGTAGCCGTCGGGCCGCACGAGAACGACACCGTCGGGTGTTTTGAGCCCGTACCGCTGCGCGATCTTGCGCTCGGGATCGTCGACGACGACGGGAGTCGTGCCGGGCACCGACATCGAGGGGGTGCCGGCGACCAGCAGATGGTCGTTCGGATGCTCCCGATGTGCCCGAGCGAGGCTGTGCCACAACTCGGTTCCGGCGACCGACGGCGCCGCGTCGCCAGGTGCCACGTGTCCGTGCACGCCTTGCCGGACGATCGGGCTGCCGTGGTAGGCGACGGTGAATTCCTCCATCTCGTCGGCGATCCGGTGCTGTGCGAACTTGGTTCCCGCCACGATGCGCAGCACCTTGTTGCGCACGGTCCGAACGACTTTGGATTCGACGGTGGCAGCGGTGGTCAAGGTCGTCGTCTCGGCGATGACGTGAGCGGCGACGGGATGCCGCTCGTCGTGGTAGCTGTCGAGGAGCAGTTCCGACGCGTTCCCTCTCGTCGCCGCTGCGAGTTTCCAGCCGAGGTTGAATGCGTCCTGCATCCCGGTGTTCATGCCCTGTCCGCCCGCGGGACTGTGCACGTGGGCGGCGTCGCCGGCGAGGAAGACCCTGCCGGTCCGGTACCTCGGCACCTGCGCGTGATGGATCTCGAACGTCGTCAGCCACCGGGGCGAGCGCAGGTGCACGCCGAGCCCTCGCTGAGTGCACAGGCGCTGCAACCAATCCAACGACGGCGCCCGCCCGGATTCGGATGCGTCGATCGCTGCGATGACGCGGACGCGGTCGCCGACCATCGGAAACAGCATCGCCGGGCCCGACCCGGCAGACGCGAAGATGTGCATCGCGCTCGTGTCGAACGGGTAGGTGGCGTCGACGTCGCCCATCAGGAAGCGCTCGCCCACGAACGAGCCTTGCAGCTTCAGACCGAGGTGATGACGAACGGTGCTCGACGCCCCGTCGCATCCCACGAGGTATCGGCACGTCACGGTGTCGCCTCCGACAGTTGCCCGCACCCCGTCGTCGTCCTGGACGAAGTCGGTCAGCTCTTCCCCTCTTTGGATCTCGACCCCCAAGTCGAGCAGCCGCCTCGTCAGGACGGCTTCGGTTTCCGTCTGTGCCGTGGTCACCGTGAACGGGTAGGCGCTGTCGACGGTGTCCAGCGGAATCTGCGCCAACAACTTTCCGTCGGCGTGGAAATGCACTCCCACTGTCGTGCGTCCCGATGCCACGATGTCGTCGACGACGCCCAGTGCATCCATCATTTCCAGGCTTCGAGAATGTACGACGACGGCGCGGGATTCATCGGTGGGCTCGGTGCGGCGGTCGATGACGCGCACTCGTGTGCCGCGGCGAGCGAGGTCGACGGCGAGAACCAGCCCGACTGGGCCCGCTCCCACCACCAGGACGTCGGTATCGAAGATCGTCATGCTGGAGATGGTGTCTCGAAACCAGTCCCGTGCGCGACGAGTTCGGTGAGAATTCACCCGCCGTCGATGGCAAGAATCACCCGGGGCTTGCGTCCGCGCGCGACCACCCGCTCGATCAGCATCACGATCCGAAATTCGACGCCGTACTTCTGTCGAATCAACTCGGTTGCACGGCGCGCGGGCTCGTCGGTGACGATGCGCGCGGTACCAGCGTGCGTGACGGCGTCGTCGGGCACCTTTCCTCGCCGGTTGCAGGGGCGGAGTTCGACGCGTCCCGAGTTCCTGATTCGTTTGACCTTGCCGCTGTCGGTCGGGGTGAGCACGATCAGTTCGTCCCCGTCGCGGCCGATCCACACCGGCGTCGAGACCGGCTCGCCGGATCTGCGGAACGTGGTGAGCGAGACGAACGGCTGGTCACCGAGCGCGAGGAACGAAGCGGTCATGGATGCCAACGTACGCGCTGATCGGTTCGTTGCTGCCGGCTCGAGTCCCTGCCGATTCTGCGGGCGCACTCGGCGGTAGTCCGTATTGTGCAAGTGTGACGCGCAGCACACAGCGCACGGAATGATTGGGAGTGGAACGTTCATGAAGAGCACCATGCAGGACACCCCGTTGTCGATCGGCCAGCTCGTTCGGTTCGGGACGTCGATTCACCCGGCAGCGGAGGTCACGACCTGGAGCGAGCACGGTCCGTCGACCGTCACGTTCGAGCATCTGGGCAAGCGGGCGGCGCAGCTCGCTCATGGGCTCCGGTCGATCGGGATCGACGACGACCAGAGGGTCGCCACGTTCATGTGGAACAACGCGCCTCACATGGAGGCGTACATGGCCGTTCCCGCGATGGGCGCGGTGCTGCACACGCTGAACATTCGTCTCTTCCCCGAGCAGCTCACCTACATCGTGAACCACGCCGAGGACCAGGTGATCATCGCCGACGCCAGCCTCCTGCCGCTCCTGACGCCTTTGCTTCCGACGATGCCGACGGTGCGTCACCTCGTCGTCGTCGACGTCGATCCCGCTGATGTCGACGCGCCCGACGGGATCGAAGTGCTCGCCTACGAGGCCCTTCTCGAAGGCCGCCCGGAGGAGTTCGACTGGCCGGAGCTCGACGAACGATCGGCTGCGGCAATGTGTTACACGTCCGGAACCACCGGTGATCCGAAGGGCGTGGTGTACTCGCACCGTTCCATCTGGCTGCATTCCATGCAGGCGTGCATGTCCGACGCGATGGGCCTCGCTCAGTCCGACAAGGTGCTGGCGATCGTGCCGATGTTCCACGCCATGTCGTGGGGGTTGCCGTACGCCGCGTTGATGGTCGGGGCGTCGTTGATCATGCCGGACAGGTTTCTGCAGCCTGCTCCCCTTGCCGATATGATGTCGACGTTGCGTCCCACGGCTGCTGCTGCCGTCCCGACGATCTGGCAGGCACTGCTTGTTCATCTCGACGAGCATCCGGCCGACCTGTCGAGCCTGCGAGATGTCCTCGTCGGCGGAAGTGCCTGCCCGCCTTCGCTGATGCGCGCCTTCCACGAGAAGTACGGGATTCACATCACGCAGGCGTGGGGCATGACGGAGACCTCGCCCGTCGGCACCTCGGGACGACCCGATGTCGGACTGTCGGCGGAGGAAGAATTCGATCTCCGTTGCACGCAGGGGCGTTTCATCGCTGCGGTTCGCGCTCGCCTCGTCGACGACAGCGGAAAGGAACTGCCCTGGGACGGCAAGCAGGTAGGCGAACTGGAGGTGCGGGGGCCGTGGATCACCGGCAGTTACTACCGCAACGACGCGCACGACAAGTTCGACGACGGCTGGCTCCGGACCGGCGATGTCGGCACCATCTCCCCCGGCGGTTACCTGACGCTGACGGACAGGTCCAAGGACATCATCAAGTCCGGCGGCGAATGGATCTCGTCGGTGGAACTGGAGAACCACGTCATGGAGCATCCGGCCGTGCGCGAGGCCGCGGTCATCGGAGTCCCCGACCAGAAGTGGGACGAGCGTCCTCTGGTCGCCGTCGTGGTGCGCGACGGCGAAAAGGTCGCGGCCGAGGAGTTGCGTAGCTTCCTCGATGGCCGAGTTGCTCACTGGCAGTTGCCCGAACGCTGGACCTTCATCGACGAAGTTCCCAAGACCAGCGTCGGCAAGTACGACAAGAAGCGTCTGCGAAGCTCCCACGCCGACGGCGCTTTGAACGTCATCGAATTGAGCTGAACCTTTTCACTGCACTTTCTCCGGAGCGAACGGGCCGTTCAGTCAGTCTGACTGACTGAACGCCACTTTCGCTCGGAACTGGTGGTGGGCGCGGATGAACGAAGGTGTCGATCGAGTTTCGAGGCTCCGCCGCTACCGGGGTCCCTCGAAACTCGACGCGGTCTCCTCGTCCCGAGCAACCGTGTCGGTGAAGAACTTCTTGAACACCGCCTGCATCTGGCAGACGACCTCGATATGGCCCTGCAGAACATCGACCATGTTGTTCTCCCCTCCAACAGCCTTCTGCGAAAACACCTGCTCGATCTGTTTGCCCATGTCGAAATCACCCCAGCCGGTGACATCGGCGAGTTGTTTGGCTGCGTTCTGATGCTTTACAAGTTTCTTGATGTACTCATCGCAGGACGCACTGCATGCCCGCGCCGCGTCCTGGTCGAGATACAGATGCCCGTTGTCGGCGGCCATCGCAAGGGACTGCCAATACGTGAGGGACTCACCTTCATTACTCATTTCGCTCCTGTTCGCTAAGCGCTCGGTAGCGCAACTTTCAGATCGTCAACGTGACGGTGCAGTATCGGGCAAGGGTCCACACCATCGCCGACATGCCGATAGTCAACCGAGAAGACAACTATCCCCGATGGCAGATCGACAGCCAGATTGCAGTCGATGATCGAGCGCGCGACATCGGTCCTGTACTGAAAAGCGTCTCGTCCATCCAATTCGGTATCGAGTCCATCGAGATTCCCCGAGTCGCTGCGCGCCTCATCGACAGTGCGGTTCAGGGACGACTTCACAACGAACACGTAAGGCACATCGACACCAACTGGCCGGAACCGGCAAATATCCCAATCCGGCACGACGATGCCTCGCCCCCAGCCGACGTCGCGGTGGTCCGGATCCAAGCCGGTATCCCCGATCTGCTCAGGGGTGATGCTGCACGGATCCCACCGAGTCGGCTCGGCCACCGCCTGCGGCGACACCTCCCTCGCACAACCCCCAAGCAGGGCAGACGCCGCAATTACGACCACGATCCACCTGCGCACACGGTCCCCCTCCGTCGAGTACGGCTACCAGATTAGACGCACTGCTTCCTTGATCGGTTCCACTTCGTCCGACAGCTGTAACGGACCTGACAGCAAAACCGACCAACTGTGTCGTACCCGTCTGGCACAGTGCACAGCACTTGACCCACCCTGCCTCTCGAGAAGAGAAACCCATGAACAATCAGTTCCATAACAGCCCCAACTACGGCACCATCAACATCCACCAGACCACTCACGTCGGCTACGTCGTTCCGCAGCGGTCCTGGCCTCGTCGCCATCCGATTCTGACGGCGATTCTGGTGCTGTTCGGCATCGGTTTCATCGGTGCCAATCCGTGGATTCTGGTTGTCGTGGCTACGGTGTGGATCGGCATCAAGGTCTACCGGAATCAGGAAGCGAAGAAACTCGCCGCGCGTCAGGAACAGCAGCGTCTGATCGACAGCGCAAACGCCCAGAACCAGGCCTACCTCAACGGCCACCAGTTCGGCACGCACGGGCACTTCCCCACCCAGCCGTTCCAGCCGGGCCAGTACCCTGCCCCTCAGCCCAACCAGCCCTACCCGTTCCAGGGTTGAGCTGTCGCGACGGACGGAAGTGGCTGACTACGAGATAGGTTCGGCACTATGACGGTTCCTTCCTTCGACACCATTGCGTTTGGTCGAGTTGGTGGATACCGGTCGGCGTGAATCGACGTACAAGCTCGCGACGCTCATGGCGTTGATCGACGTGTGCGTCGAGAACGAAGCTGCGGATAACGGAACGCTCGCAGTCCCTGTCCAAGAATTGGCGCACCGCATCATTGCCTATTACTGGCCACAGGTACGGGCGTACGACGAACGGATTGTCCTCAGTCAGAACAAGTCTTCCGGCCGGACTATCCCGGTGCTGGTCGCTCGGTACAAAGCCTCGACCGCGTTCACCACGGCCGAGGCTGCACGGGAAGTCGAGGACGAGCATTACGTCGCGCTTGTCCGCGACGTGGAGCTCACGGTCGCTCGGCAACCGTTGACGCACTTTCACACTCCGGCCGGCCGCAACAACGACATTGCGAACGACGATTTCGTGTTCGACGCGCGCGGGTTTCACAAGAAGATGAGCAGGACGCACCTCGTGGAACGCGGTCATGTCGTTCTACGGAGCGGGGTCCCCCGCGCGCTTCGCGACACATCCGTTCTGCTCCGATCGTTCGTGAAGAACGCGTGGGTGGCCGATGTCGTTCGTATGAACAAAGTTTCGCTGGACGTCGAGGTGATAGACGGGTTCTTGTTCGGCACATCGCGGGAAGCACTGACCACACTGAACGACCCTCTGCGTGACCTCCAGGACAACCGCTGCTTCTACTGCGACAGCAAGCTCGGGCCCGGAGCACATATAGACCATGTGCTCCCGTGGTCGCGAATTCCCATCGACGGCGTCGCGAATCTCGTCGCAGCGGATTCTGCCTGCAACCTCGCCAAGTCGGCGAGCGTACCCGTTCGCGCACATGTAGATCGAGCGCTGCGCCGACCACGATCGGATCTGCTCGCCATCGCGGACAGGACCCGCGTGCCGCTTCTTCACGATCGAACGCGGTCTGCCGCGGAGGGCGTTTACGCTTCGCTGCCCGCCGGCGTTCCCCTCTGGATTCGGTCTCGTGAGTATGAACCGTTCGTACCTGTCTGATTCGAGCGCTCAGACCCGGCGATCCAATTGCTCGACGGCGTCGCGGAGTTGGGCGCCGATGCGGTCGGTGGTCTCGTCGAACATGTCCCGAGCGGCGTTGAGGTGTAGCGAGCCCAGTTCATCGCCTTCTCGGGTTTCGTATTCGTTGTCGTCGGGGGTGCCGTGGTGCTCGATCCAGCGGACTTTCTGAAGTTCTCGGTCGATTTCGACGAGCCCGTCGAGGTAGGACCGTAAAGCCGTGAGTCGGGCGATCAGTGTTCGCTGACGATCCGCCAAAGCGTCACTTCGCTCTTGGTAGATCTTCTGCACTTCGGCGTCGTCGGCAAGGTGGTTTGTCGGTTTGGGGCCGAGCCGCACGAATGCGGCTTCGAGCTTGCCTGCACTCCAAGCGACCGAAGTCACCTCCGAGACCAAGTCGATGCGGACGATGCGGTGGGCGGTGTCAAGCGACGTCCACGCGCTCAAAGCCGAAATCTCGGCTGCGAGTACGACCACCGCGTGGACTACCTTGCCGCGGGTGGCCGACCGGAGAGCAAGCAACTCGGCGTGCTCGGCCCCGAGGTGATCGACACCGCGACCTCGATCGACGATCTTGCGAACTTTCTCCCGTCGCGGGGAACTCGGATCCGTTACCGCCGATCCACGCCATGCCTTCACTGCCTCGCGCACAAGGTCAGGTTGTTTCGCGGCAGCCGTGGCGTCGAGACCGACCAAGGTGTCGTCGATGGCGCGAATGTCTGCCGACCGTCTATCGAACGGGTTCCACCTCATCGTCGCAAGGTACCTCAGGACTCGGACACTCGTCGCGCTCGTGGCGTGCCCCGCCCACTGTTCACGGCGTTATGGACGCCAGTCGCTGCGCCGCAGCATCGGTCCCGAGCTCGAACCGCATCTTGGGATTTTGCAGATAGAAGGCGATCCATGCCTGCAGGACTACTGGGTGGACGTCGAAACGCCGGCAGTCGAGATCCATCGTTATGATCGGTCGTTTCTCGATTCGCCAGAACCACGCGGTATCTCGTTTGTATCCCGAAAGAACAATGTCCGGTTTGAGCGATACACACTGGTGGGTGATAGTGACCCACCCTTGTGACGTCATCGAAATGCGGTCTTCTATCCGTACGGTGTGCAGGGAGTCCCACGATGCCCTCATGTCGAACGACCATCCTCGGTGTCGTACTCCGTCGGCATCCAGTTCCACCCACCCGTTGCGGACCGAACGCCATGCCAAGGCCCCGTAGAAGGTAAGGAACAGCGGAGTCAGAAACCACAGGCTAAGCCACATCAAGAGCGCGAACGCGCCGATGAGAGCGCTTCTCCAGAACAATCCCCACCGCTCGTACCGGATGGTGGAGCCGTGGACGCGGTGTAGTACAGCCGGTCCGACCTTCGACGAGTTCTGGTTGAACCACGGGCTGGTAGTACCTAGGACAAGGCAAAGCGCAGCGGTCAGGGCGAATTGGGCTGCATCTCGGCCATCACCCGACGAAATCGACAGTGCGCCGTATACGAGAAGTGCAGCGGCCGACAAGCCCACGGCACTGGACACAATCATTTTTGTTCGCGGTTTCCGTTTGTAGACAAACGGTTGCACGGTGGAATCAGAAGAGGGCGTCCCACGCTCCGGTTGCCAGTTCACCGATCGACCTTCCTGTCTCCGCCAATGCCTCTTCGCCACCTGTAATCGCCTGATCGACACTTCCAATTCCTGTCTCGTACATCGAATCAACGGCACCAGATGCGTAGATTCCGGCGATTGCGCCTGCCGCTGCACCCGTCAGCGTCCCGAGTACAGGGACCGGAATGAAAGAACCGATCACCGCGCCGGCAGCAGCCGAAGCAGCGATGCCGGCGCCAGCGGAGACGATTGCCTGATCGGCCGGTTTCCCGTTGTGGATGTCCCATGCGACGCCGGCAACAGCGAGAGCGCCGCCGATACGCCCCGAAAGTTTGTCGGCGGATTTGGTGAGGTCTTCTGCTGCCTCGGTCAGCACTGCCGCTCGCGCCGCAGTGGTACGCGCGTAATCCACGTCTCGATAGATCACCGATGACGGGGTTCCTTCGGACGCGTTGCGTGCCAGGTCGAAATATTTGGTCGACTCCGCATCCAGCCAAGCTGCTTTGTTCTTCATCGCCCACGTCTGGACGTCGACGACAGACATCGCGGCCGCGTCGACCACTTCGGTTGCCAGAAAGAACCAATCGACATAGGGGTTGGTCCAGACTCCAACGAGCGCTTCTGCTGCTTCACGCTCGACCGAGCGAGACTCCTCGGCAGCTCTGGTCGCCTGACCGTACGCAGCAGACAGGTCCCCCGACAGCGGATCGTCGATCGCGTCGCTGCTGATCGTCAGGCCGGCTGCTGCGGCATCACGGCGCGCATCCGCCATCATGGACTGCGCTTTCTGCAAGCCGGCCGCGAAATTGTCGATCTGCTGGGCGTGATCACGAGCCGCCACAGCGATCTTCTCCGCGCCTTCGGCGGCTCGAGTCAGCTTCGGCATCGCCGCGTCGGAGGCAGGGCCGTCCCAGGCGCCGTCGATTCGGTTGCGCGCGGCGAACACCTTGTCTGCCGCATCGTCCAGGACGGGCGCTAGCTGTTCACGCAGCCAGCGAGCAACCTGCCGAACCGATTCCGGGTCACCGTCGATGTGGGTGTCTATGCTCATGTTCTATTCCGCCCATGCCGCGACGTTGATCTCGTCGGCTGCGACGATGTCCTGCTCGGCGTACCTGGTGGCGCACTCGTTCAGAGTCACGTTCAGGCCTGCTAGTCCCGAGACCAGCTCACCGGTGGAGGCCACGAAGTTGCTCAGAATTCCGAGTATCGCGGCGGTGCCCACACCGCCGTCGACGGCACCGGGAATCGACGGTGCGATCTCGTCGACTCTTGTCGCAGCGTCCCGCACGTACCCCGCCTGCAGACGAATTTCCTCGTGATCGACGACGATGCTCATGATGCACTCGCCTTATCCGGCACGACGACGTCGAGCAGCACCAGATCGAAGTGGGCGACCTCTTCGATCGCAGGCAGAAAGGTGATTGGAACCACGATCCACGGCTGGTCCCTGCCCACGCACGTGTGCAAACGATCGAGTGCCGAGTAGACCAGAAGCGCAGACCTGCCGTCGCGCGTGTCATTGATCAACACACGTGCGTCCGACGGGTCCGAAACTTGTTCTGCGCACGGCACATACAACACCGGTGGATAATCTGACGGAATTTTCACGAAACGTCCTCCCCTGCTCCGGTGTGAAAACCGGTCCTACAGATTCAGACGCAACGAGTTGTGAATCGGTTCCACTGTCCGACGGATACCATCGGTGGGTATGGAACCTCAGAGTTATTCGTCGGGCGAGCGAGTGTTCGGGCCACCCCGCGGTACGTTCGACGCGGACTGGGCCGCCACGGCCCTTCGAGCGAACGTGCCGGGTCTGGACTTCGCGGCGTCGGTTCGGGTGATGGAGTATGCGTGGGAGCTAGTTCAGTCGCGTGACCTGCGCGGAGCCCCGCTCGCCGACGCACTGGGTGCCTCGACTGCCGTGAGTGTCGATTCCGACCTCGCCCGCGCAGCCGCGGCGGTGGCAACCGAAATTGCGGAGTTCTACCTCGACAGCGGCTGATCGGCTGGGACATACCGCGACGCGACGACGCCGTGACTGAACTCCTCCCGCCCGACGAGCTCGAGTTCGACGCGCTCGGCCAGCCCGGCGAACAGGGTCGGCCCTCGACCGACCACAACAGGGTGAACGATGAACTCGTATTCGTCGATCAGTCCCATGTCGGCGAGTGCGAGTGGCAGTTGCGCCCCGCCGGTGAAAATGCCGTTACCCGGCTCGTTCTTGAGTCGCCGGACGGTTTCCTCGATGTCACCGTCGACTATCTCAGCGTTCCAGTCCACCGACGTCAGCGTGCTCGTGACGACGTACTTTCTGCTTTCGCTGATGCTCTGCGCAAACGGCGCTGTCCACTCCGGCATGTCGGGTGAGGGTCGTCTCCACGCCGATTCCATCATTTCGTACGTCGTCCTCCCGAACAGCAATGCATCAGCACGAGCGATGCTCTGCGCCGCGTGCAGGTGCAGATCCTCGGACGGTCGTGCGAAGTTGTGGTCGACGCATCCGTCGAGCGAGACGTTGATGGAGTACCGCAGAGGTCGCATTCGGTGAATCTACCGGCTCACATGCCACGCTGCCGCACAATCGCTTTCGCTCGTGACAAGGACCGGGCGGTCGTTCTCGATCTGGGGTGAAACCCCGCGACAAGGGCACCGGTGATCGGTCGCGGACGCCATACAGTGCTGCTGCCAACCCCCGATCGGACAGATGTAGGGCCGACCGTCTCTCGCACACGTTGCAGCTTCTCGCACACGTTGCACCCTGTGCGGGGAACTGGAAGGTGTGCGGGAACGCAGAACAGCAGACGCGGGGGCAGGGTAGTCGCCGCGCCTCGCCACCACCTCCCGCTACCTAGGCCCGTCGACTTGAATGCCTCCGGCGTTTGCCTCGTCCACGTCATTTGTCGAAGTGAAGAACTTGTTGAAGACAACCTTCATCTCCTCGACGACGTCGATATGACTCTGCAAAACGTCGACCATGTTGTTCTCGCCGCCTACAGCCTTTTTGGCGAAGATGTCCTGCAGTTGAAGGCCCATGTCGAAGTCACCCCAGCCGCTGACCCGAGCAAGCGCCGTGGCAGTCTCTTGATGATGCCTCAACCTCAGGATGTACTGGTCACAAGCCACAGCGCAGGCCTGGGCCGCTTCCGCATTCAAATAGAGCTGATCGTTGTCAGCAGCTACAGCTAGCGCCTGCCAGTACGTCGAAATTTCGCGCGGATTACCCATATCTCCCCCTACTTAGGCCCGGCAGGAATTGCAGATTCCAGATCGTTCACGTGCCTCAATACGACCTGGCAAGAATCCACTCCGTCCACCGTGTGATAGACCACCGTGAATACCACGACGCCAGTGGACACCTCCAGCGCAATGCTGCAGTCGCGAACTGACTTGCCCGTCTCCGTTTTATACATGTGCGCGTCTCGTCCGCCCACCTGGAGTTCGCGCACGCTCAGGTTGCCGTCGCGACCGCGTGCGTCTGCGATCGTGAACTTCTCACTCGATGTGACGTCCAGACCGTAGGGATAGGCGGTACCGCCTGGCGCGTGGAACACACATCGACCCCAATCCGGAATCTCGATCCCCTTGCCCCACCCCTCATCGCGATATTCCGGATCCAAGCCCGTTGCGGCGATTTGTTCTGGGGTGATGCTGCACGGATCCCAGCGCTCAGCGGCGACGGGACTGCCTTCGACACCCCCGCTGCATCCGGCAAGCAGACCCAACACAGCCACCAGCGTCGCTATTCGTGTACGCACCCGACCCCCTCGATCACGTCGATCAACAGGTTAGACGCATCGGACATCGAAACGGTTCCCCTTTTCCGCAGTGCGGTGATCTACATGTTGGCCGGTCGTGCGAGGGATCTGACGGTCGACTCGGATGCTCGATATCCTGCCTCGTACATCCATGGCCAGTCGGCGAAGTCTTCCGGGTTTACGACGAGGGTCTCGATCCCGCCGTTGCCGAGCCGTTTCGGCTGGTTCGCCGGGTGGGACGGGAAGTCTTCGATCAGGTACTCACGCTGGAGGCCCTGTCTGAGGATCAGCCACGTCTCCGATGTGAAGCCGACAGCCTCCGCTCTTCTGGCGAGATCGATCCACGCGACGATGTTGGTGTAGCCACCGTCGAGGATGTGCTGCCTTGTGGCGATCATCGGAAAGGTCCCGTACCAGACCGGCGGGTAGTCGAGCAGGGTTCGGCACCACCGTCGCCTGCGTTCCGGCGGAATTGTCTTCCACTTCGCCTGTGCTTCAGCAAGTCCGAATGGTTCAGACATGATTCACCTCGTCCCGGAGGTTCGGTACCTCCATCGACTTGCTCGCCGACGGTCGTCGGTCGAGCCGGTTCTTCCCCTGGGGCACCCCTGTCGATGGAGACGGGGTTGCCGGACAGTCGGCCAGGTACCGCATGACTGTCACTCTTGAACCTGCGTCCGAGGATACTCGGCGTCGATGCGGATCAGAAGTCTATTTTTGCGATCCACTGCACTTCGATCGCCAGTCGCACACTGCGAACGGCGTGGTAGCGCTCAAGGTCCGAACGCGCACCCGGCGATCGTCGAAAACCCGATCGCGAAGGCTATTACTTCTGTGCTTTCCAGAATCCCGAGCCAACGCCGCGCTCGCTCGGTCGGCACTTGTGCGGCCAGGCTGTCCGTTGTCGGGAGAACTCGGTGCCGAACGAGGTCGTCGCGACGGGTCGAGAGCAGCCAGGTCTGTGTGCGACCGTCGCGCGCTGCCTTCGACCGCGCACCGCCGGTCAGGGAAACAATGCACTCGAACGATGTCAAGTGTCGCACCTTCGCATTCATCGCCGCCCGGACTACGGACGGCGGGTGCTGGCGATGTCTCGTCGACGTCGGGCACCGGATCACCGGCCAGTTCGAGTCTCAGACAACTCCCAGGGCGACCATTGCGTCGGCGACCTTAATGAATCCGGCGATGTTGGCGCCGTGCACGTAGTCGCCGGGCTTGCCGTATTCCGCTGCTGTTTCGATGGTCCGCGCGTGAATTCCGTTCATGATCGCCGCGAGACGTTCGTCGGTGTAGTGGAAGCTCCACGAGTCGCGAGATGCGTTCTGCTGCATCTCGAGTGCTGATGTCGCGACTCCGCCTGCATTGGCGGCCTTTCCTGGAGCGAAGGCAACTCCGGCGTCACGGAACAACTGCACTGCGTCCGGAGTGGTAGGCATGTTCGCACCCTCGGCCACGACGCGCACCTGGTTGTTGATCAACACTTTTGCCGCGTCTGCATCGAGCTCGTTCTGTGTTGCCGACGGGATTGCGACATCGCACGCCACGTCCCAAATCGACCCGTCCGCCGTGAATGTCGCAGCCTTCACGGTGTCGCAATAGGCGCTGATGCGTTCGCGTCGAACTTCCTTGAGATCCTTGAGTAGTTCGAGATTGATTCCATTCGGATCGACGACGTATCCCGACGAATCCGAGCATGCAACGACCTTGCCGCCCAGCTGATGTACTTTCTCGATCGCGTAGATCGCGACGTTGCCCGAGCCGGAGACCACCACGGTTTTGCCGTCGAGCGAGGTCCCGAGGGTTTCCAGCATGTCGGCAACGAAGTAGGCGGCACCGTATCCCGTCGCCTCACGCCGCACCTGAGACCCTCCCCAGGACGTTCCCTTGCCGGTGAGCACTCCCGACTCGTACGAGTTGGTGAGTCGTTTGTATTGGCCGAACAGGTAGCCGATTTCGCGTCCGCCGACGCCGATGTCTCCGGCGGGCACGTCGGTGTATTCGCCGATGTGACGATGCAGCTCGGTCATGAACGACTGACAGAAGCGCATGACCTCGGCGTCGGATCGGCCTTTCGGATCGAAATCCGCGCCGCCTTTCCCGCCGCCGATGGGAAGTCCGGTAAGTGAGTTCTTGAAGATCTGCTCGAAGCCCAGGAACTTGACGATGCCGAGGTTGACGCTGGGGTGAAAGCGCAGGCCGCCCTTGTACGGTCCGAGCGCGCTGTTGTACTGCACTCGGAATCCGCGGTTGACGTGTACGGACCCGGAATCGTCGACCCACGGGACCCTGAAGATGATCTGCCGTTCCGGTTCGCACAGGCGCTCGATCAGTGCGGCGTCGGCGTATTCGGGTCGGTGTTCGAGGACGACTTGCAGCGACTCGAACACCTCGGCCGCTGCCTGATGAAACTCGGGCTCGCCGGCGTTACGCGTCAGGACCTGCTGGTAAATCGCTTCGATCTGGTCGCGCGTCGACACGCCCCGCCTCCTCTTGTGAGAACTTCGAAACATGACCGTAACAACTCATACCCAGAGCGTGGTGAGTCAGGTCGATGCATTCGCAGTTCGAGCCGGGACAACAACCCCCGCGATCTGCGGTCGGAGAGGGCTGCATCCCCCGCGAGATGAATAAGGATGCAGCCCTTCGTTCGACAGGATTCGAGATCAGCCCAGCAGTTGCTGCATGGTGTCGATTTCCTGCTGCTGCGTCTCGACGATTGTGCGGGCCATCTGCTGCGCATCCTGGTTGGATCCGTTCGCGATCTCGGCTTGCGCCATTTCGATCGCACCGGTGTGGTGAGCGATCATCATCGTCGACCACTGCCGGTCGAACTCCGGACCCGTCAGGCCGGCCAAGGTATCCATGTCCTGCTGGGTCATCATGCCCATGCCCGAGCCATGATCCATCCCGCCCATGGTGCCCATGTCCCCCGAGGGTGCGGGCTGACCCCACTCGGCCAGCCAGCTCGTCAGCTGGTCCATCTCGGGTTGTTGCGCGGCAGCGATCGCCGACGCCAACGCCTGCACGTCCGGGTTGTCGCTACGGCCTTGCACCATCTCTGCCATCTCGACTGCCTGTGCGTGATGCGGGTACATCATCCGCGCGAACATCACGTCGGCATCGTTGAACTCAGCCGACGCACTCGACGACATCGTCTCCGTCGACTGCCCGTCCATCGACGAATCGGTCGAGGTGTCACTACAGCCGCTCAGCAGGAACGCGCCGACGGTGGCAGCGGCGATCGAGGCGGCAATCTTGGTGTGCATGTGAAACTCCTTGCAAGAGTGAGTAGAACAGGGAATCGGATTCGCCGGTAGACGCTCGTCGACCGGGCTCCCTGTCACACTCGCAAGGTCACCGATTTGTCCAACTCCCACAATGTCCACGGAGGAGCTCGCTCCTGAGTCGAGTCGACGCGTATGTGGCGCCACTCCGTCGATATCGGCGACAGGTCGATCTCACCGCTCGTCACCGGGTCGGTCAGCGCAGACCACGACGCAGTGGTGCCCATGCAGGGGTGCATCATCTGATGCGCCGACGGGCAGTCGTGCTCGCCGAATGCGACCGGAACCGAGCCGTCGACGGCATCCGACGCCACCATCGAGTGATGATCACCGACCATCGCTCCAGACGCCGCCGACATAACTGGCGTCACAGAATGCATCAGCAGCACCCCGAACACCACCAGGGCAATCAGAAGTCCCGTCGAGGCCGCGCCTCGTCCACGGAAGCCGACTGACTGCATGCCATCGACGATAGCAACATATACCCCCAGGGGGTAGCGTCGCTGGTCTCGTGGTGCACCCCACGGACCGGCAGCTGGTTAGTCTCGAACCCATGACACCTGCCGACAACTCCGCGAAGGTTGTCGAAGCGCTGACCGACGACATCGGTGACACCGAGCTCGACGCGCGCCTCGCCGAGCTCGGTGTCGATGCCGCAACCCGGGCGTCAGCACTGCTGCGCTCCCGTGCGATGCGAGAGGAGGTCAGTCGGCTTCGCCGGCGAGAGCACGAGCTGGGCACCCTGTTCGCCAGCGCCCGCGACTTGGCAGAAGTGCGCGACATCGACGGACTGCTCGAACGCCTGGTCTCGCGTGCGCACGACATGATGGGTAGCGACGTCACGTACCTGTCCGAGTTCGACTCGGGCACTCGGGACCTCCACGTTCGCAAGACGATCGGATCCGTCACCCCTCAGTTTCGACGCCTTCGAGTTCCGGCCGGTATGGGGCTCGCCAGCCGGATCGCCGATTCGCGCAGCGCGCAATGGGTTCAGCGTTACAGCGAGTACGACGAGGGTACCCACGACACCGACATCGACGACGCCGTTCACGGCGAAGGCATCGTGTCGATCCTCGGCGTGCCGATGCTCTCCGACGGCCGTGTTCTCGGCGTGTTGTTCTCCGCTACACGTCAGGAACATGTCTTCGCGCCGGAGCAGATCGCGATGCTGTCCGCGCTGGCCGACCACGCGTCGATCGTGCTGCAGACCGCGAACACGCTGGCGCAGCTTCGAGCGTCGGAAGAGGAGGCCCGCACTGCACTTCGCACGTTGACCGAGCACGTCGCCGTGCGCGACCGTTCCAACACCGTGCATCAGGAATTGGTGCAGGCTGTGCTCGTCGGCGGCGGATTCAGCCAAGTGGCAACCACATTGGCGCGGGCGCTGGGACGCTACGTCACCATCGTCGATGCCGATCTGCGCATTTTGGCGTCGTCGGAGGAGTCAGCGCACATCTCGGCCATCGTCAGCATGGGAAGCGCCGCCCACCGGGCGGTGGAACAGAGCCGCTCGACCGGTCATTGCTCCTACGTCGACAGTCCGTCGTCGGACATCCAGGTCGTCGCTGCGGTCACGGCCGGCGAGTTGTATTTCGGCGCGGTCCTACTCAGCCCGGGCGAGCTGGAACTCGGTCCTGTCGACGACCGCACCATCGAACGCGCCGCCCAGGTGGCGGCTTTGCTCACCCTGCAGCAGAACGCCGTCGCCGACGCCGACCAACGTGTTCGACACGAGATCATCGCCGACGTGCTGGACCCGTCGCCCGAACGTCGCCGCGATCTCGACCGTCGTGCTCGCGCTCATGGCGTCGACTCCTCCACCCTGGACACGGTTCTCGTCATCACCACGTCTCGATCGCGTAGTACCGCAACGTCACTCGTTGCCCAGCACTTTCGGAACGGATTGGTCAGCGAGTACTCGGATGTACTGGTCGCGGTGATCCACAGTTCCGACCGCATCGCCAGCGCGACCGAGGTGCGACGCATCCTCCTCAGCGGCGGTGTGCCGGATGTGCGTGTCATCGTGCCCCCGCCCGCACCGTCGGTCGATGTCCTGTCGGACAGATTCGACGTCGCACACCGAACTGCTCGACTGCTCGACGCACTCGGCATCGACGACGGTGTCGTCACCACCGAGTCGTTCCACCCCTACATGGTGATGTTCGGGTCGGATCCGGAGGCCGTGCACTCGTTCATCGACCACACGATCGGGTCGGTGATCACCTACGACGCCGAACACGGGACGGACCTCGTCGCGACGCTGCGCGCATTCGTGCGCAACGAGTCGAGTCCGACCAAGACCGCTCGTGCGTTGAGCTATCACACGAACACGATCCTGCAGAGACTGGAGCGACTCCGTCTGCTGTTGGGCGACGGCTGGCGGGACGACGAAGCGCTGTTCCGTATTTCCACTGCAGTCCGGCTGGACGCCCTGAGAGCCGTGCGCCTGCGATAGCTGTGTGCTTTCAGCACATTGATAGTCCGGATCGATGGGTCAATGACACATATCGCACGTCACACTATGCCCGTAGCGTTCGAGTTCGATACATCAGAGACGAACGCGTGGAGGATGAAGTGCCTGTCAGCAGCCGAATTCCAGGTTTCAAGGACTTGTCGCCGCTGGAGCGTCGCCGCGTCGTCGCCGAGCGCACCGACCTGCCGGAGACCGCGCTCGAGCCGCTGGATCCTGCGGCGGGCCTGTCCGTCGAGCAGGCCGATCACATGGTCGAGAACGTCGTCGGCGTCCTCGGCATCCCCGTCGGCATCGCTACAAACGTCATGGTGAACGACAGTGAATACCTCGTTCCGATGGCCACCGAGGAGCCATCCGTCGTCGCGGCCGCCAGCAATGCCTCCCGCATGACCCGTCCGCACGGTGGATTCTTCGTCTCCCACACCGGGCCGGTCATGCAGGCGCAGATTCAGTTGCTCGACGTGCAGGACCCCGAGGCAGCTCGTCTGCGCATTCTCGAAGCGCGCGAGGAGATCCTCGAACTGTCCAACGCTCAGGATCCGACGCTGGTGAAGTTCGGTGGTGGTGCTCGCGATCTCACCGTCCGTGTCCTGCCCACCCGTACCGGAGTGCACGTCGTCGTGCACATCGTCGTCGACGTTCGAGATGCCATGGGCGCCAACGCCGTCAACACGATGGCCGAGGCAATTGCACCACGCGTGGCCACCATTGCGGGCGGCAGGCCACTGCTGCGCATCCTGACCAACAAGGCAGACCAGCGCATCGTCCGGGCTCGCGCAGTCTTCGACCGCGACCTACTGGGCGGCGAGGAGGTCGTGGACAATATCGTTCATGCGTCGGCCTTCGCCGAGGCGGATCCCTACCGAGCAGCAACACACAACAAAGGCATTATGAACGGCATCAGCGCCGTCGTACTCGCGACGGGCAACGACACCCGCGCCGTCGAGGCGGGCTGCCACTCCCACGCGGTCGGTGCCGACGGCCGCTACACCGCCCTGTCCCACTTCGAGAAGACAGCCGACGGGCACCTGTCCGGAACGCTGGAGGTTCCCATGGCGGTCGGCCTCGTCGGCGGCGCGACCAAAGCGCATCCGGTGGCCAGGACCTCGATCGAGATCCTGGGCGTCACGTCTGCGACCGAACTGGCCGAAGTCATCGTCGCGGTAGGGCTGGCTCAGAACCTCGGCGCGTGCCGCGCATTGTCGGCCGAGGGAATCCAGCAGGGCCACATGCGGCTTCACGCCCGCACCATTGCCGTCACCGCGGGTGCGACGGCCGCCGAGCTGGACAACGTCGTCCAGCGGCTCATCGGAGACCGCTCGATCCGCGTCGAGCACGCCGAGAAGGTGCTGGGCGAGCTCCGAAACGGCAGCTTGGTATGAGCCTCCCCCGTCCCGACGTGCATCGCGACCCGGCACTGCCGAACTCGGTCCGCGTCTACGAAGTCGGCCCACGTGACGGTCTCCAAGCCGAGACGACGATGGTCCCGACGGCAACGAAGGCCGAATTCTGTCGTCGACTCGTCGCCGCGGGCATCACCAACCTCGAGCTGACGAGCTTCGTCTCCCCGCGCTGGGTGCCGCAGCTCGCCGACGCCGAAGAATTGATGGCGAGTCTGGATTTACCGTCGTCTATCCGGCAGATCGTGCTGGCGCCCAACGCACGCGGCCTCGATCGCGCTCTGTCCGCCGGTGCCACCGAGATCGCCGTCTTCGTCAGCGCCACCGAAACTTTCGCGGCCAAGAACCTCGGAACAACCGTCGCCGACGCCTTGTCGTCGGCCGCCACCGTCGTCGAGGGTGCTACTGCAGGTGGTGCCGCGACGCGCGGTTACATCTCGATGTCCTTCGGTGATCCGTGGGAAGGCGCCGTCGACGTCGAACGCGTCGCCGATATCGCGGAACGCCTGATTCAGATGGGCGTCGGGACGCTGTCACTCGGTGACACCATCGGTGTCGCGACACCCGGTCACGTCCATTCAGTCCTGAATGCTGTTCTTGCACGGGGTATCTCCGTAGACCGAGTGGCGATGCATCTGCACGACACCTACGGTCAAGCCCTCGCCAACGTCTACGCGTCGCTGACGGCCGGTGTCACCGAATTCGACTCGTCGGCCGGGGGCCTCGGCCGGTGCCCCTACGCCAAGGGCGCTACCGGCAACCTCGCCACCGAGGACCTGCTCTGGATGCTCGACGGCCTCGGCATCGAGACCGGCATCGATCTACATGCACTTGCCGAAGTTTCCGACTGGCTTGCCTCCGCGATGGGGCGGCCCAGTGACTCTTCCGTCGTGCGAGCGTTGTCCGCAGCGCGCGCCGATCACGCACTTTCCCCCACCCGCTGATCTCAGCCCCCGAAGGAAGCAACATGTCCAACACACCGAACCTCCCCGAGGTCGACACCAAGACCAAGAAGGAACGTCGCCACGCCGTCATCGGCAGCTCGGTCGGCACCATCATCGAGTGGTACGACTTCACTCTTTACGGCCTCGCATCGGCTCTGGTGTTCGCACCACTGTTCTTCCCCGGCGCGGGAAGTTTCGCCGGAATGCTCGGTGCCTTCGCGGCGTTCGCGGTCGGGTTCGGAGCTCGGCCCATCGGTGGTCTGATCTTCGCGCACTACGGCGATCGCGTCGGGCGCAAAATGACATTGCTGGTCACACTGATGATGATGGGTATCGCGACGACGTTCATCGGTCTGCTACCCACCGCCGATTCGATCGGCATCTGGGCACCGATTCTGCTGATCGTGCTCCGCATCTTCCAGGGCGCAGGAGCCGGTGCGGAATTCGCCGGTGCCATGACGATGGCCAGCGAATCCTCCGATCCTCAGCGCCGCGCCTACACTGCGGGCTTCCCGGGTGCGTCGGTCTATCTCGGAATGGCTTTGGCTACCACCACGTTCGCACTTCTGACGTTGCTGCCGGACGAGCAATTCCTTGCCTGGGGCTGGCGCATTCCGTTCGTCGCGAGCGCAGTGATCGTCGCGTTCGCACTGTACTTCCGGCTGCGGGTCAGCGAGACAGCCGCATTCGAGGAAGCCGCCAAGGACGGCGCAGTGCAGAACTCGCCGCTCTCCGGTGCCGTGAAAAATCACTGGCGCATCCTCATCTGCGGTATGGCGCTGTTCACGTTCACCTTGCCGTGGGTCTACATCGTGCAGACCTTCTCGGTCTCCTACGTCACCGGCACACTGACCGTCGATCCCACAGCGGCTCTGGTCGCGCTGATCATCGCCGAGCTCCTCACCATCCCGACGACCCTGTACTTCGGTAAGCTCGCCGACCGCATCGGCCGCAAGCCGGTGCTTCTCGGTGCGGCAGTGTTCGGCATCGTGCTCGCGTTCCCGCTCTTCTGGCTGTACGGCACCGAGAACATCCTGCTCGTCGGTGTCGGCTTGGTCCTCGGCCTCGCCGTCATTCAGGGCGCCACCATCGGTGTTTCCGCTGCACTGCTCGCCGAGATCTTTCCGACGAACGCCCGGTGGAGTGGCATCGCCATCTCCCGTGAGATCCCCGCGGCTGCAGTCGGCGGAACGGCGCCTCTCGTCGCCACCGCACTCGTCGCTGCGTCGAGCGGAAGCCCCTGGCTCGTAGCCGCCTACCTGATGGGCCTGAGCATCATCGGTCTCGTCGGAATCGCCTTCCTCCCCGAAACTTTGCCGTCGAAGGTGCAGGACGACACACTGGATCCCATCATGGTGGCCGACGTCGAGCCCGTCGCTTGATCTGTAGTACTGATATAGAAAGAGTAGTTCTATGACTTTCCCTCAGGTAGGCAACGCAGGATCACTGTCCGGCGTGGTGGTGCTCGATCTCTCGCACGTTCTCGCCGGTGCCTACGCAGCGCAGATGTTCGCAGACTTCGGTGCGACGGTCGTCAAGATCGAGAATCCGACGCAAGCTTGTGCATACTCGGTCACTGACCGGATCATGAGCGGCGATGACAAGCAGCCGATGGCATGTTCGCACTACTGCCGCAGAGCTACCCAATTCCCGCTCTTCACCTACTGCAGACAACCGCACCCGCGCCGATGACTGGACGGACTGGCTCGCAGAGACTCGCCAGACTCAGGGCACTCCCTTCTTGCTCTCGCCCGCTTTCGACTACGACACCGACCTGAACGATTTCTTTCGCACCACAGCGATGGTCACCATGGCCGCAACGACACAGATCGGGTACGCACGCGACCTCGCGAGCTTCCCCACTTTCATCAACCACATTGACTGCAAACGTCATTGGCGGGACATCACCGACAGTGATCACCTCTCGTATCTGCATTGGCGTCGACACGATCCCCGCGGCCCACGCGTGTCCGGCAACACATGGAACCGTGAAGTGGCGGCAGTGAACAGGTTCTACCGCTGGGCACACGCCGCCGGCCACGTTCCAGTCAATCCGATCCCCCAGACCTGGCGACGGCCCGCTCCTGCACACACCGGCTACGCGGTCTCGCGGCGGTCCGACGAGCTCCGCCCGGCGACCTACAGTCACGACGGCGGCCGGGACCGCATCCAATGGCTCCCCCTTGCCGACTATCGCAGATGGCGCGACGTCGGTATTCGCGGATTCGACAGCTGGGGGATGCCGCGAGAAGGTTTTCGTGGCCGGTGGTCGGGGCGTAACGCGACCTACTGCGACGTGATGGTCCGGACAGGACTTCGGATCTCGGAACAATCTGCTCTCACCGTGCTGGAGCTTCCACACATCGATACGAATCAGAATGGTTATCAACGATTTTGGCTTCCCGGTGCTATTGCAAAAGGCCGCTCCGCACGGTGGGTCTACGTCCCGGCATCCCTCGTCCGTGATCTGGCTACTTACAGTGCCTTCGACCGAGCCAACGTCATCGCCGCAGCCCAGGAAAAGCAACGGTACGAGCGCATCCGGCACCCTCTGGTGGTGGAAGATCCGGAACATGCGATCGCCACGCACATCACGGGTGCAGCACTGAAACGGACCATTAAAGTCTCGGAACTGAATTGGTCGGAGCGACAAAGTTTGTTGATCGCGCGCCCCGGCGGTCTCGAACCCGCCGCGTTCTGGCTCGGCGAGCACGGTATGCCACTGTCGGTTGCCGCCTGGAAGAAGATGTTCGCCGAGGCCAACACCCGCTGCCAGCGCGCCGGTGTCCCGCTGGCAGCGCACGCCCACATGCTCAGGCACACGTTCGCCGTCATCACCCTCGAACAGCTTCAACGCGGTCACATCGCTGCCCTCGGCGCGCTGGGACCGGAGCAGCGCGGGCACTACACCCGCATCTTCGGCGACCCGCTCGACTGGGTACGGCGCCGACTCGGTCATCGATCCGTGGTGACCACACAGATCTACCTTCACGCACTCGCCGAACTCGAGATGGAGACGAGAATGGCACTTGTGCCCGATGATTGGGACGTCTTCACCCCGGACCCGGCCAGTACCGACGACGTAACGACTCTCCCGGCCAGCGGTGTCGTGCTGTGACCGAATCGCGAACTCACCCCGGGATGCACGCCCCACTTCCTACGCCCGGAAGCTACGCCCCGCCATCCGTTGCGTCCTCGGTTTCGTCTCTGGTCGTCGACTTTCACGGCGACGACGGACGCACCGAAACGTTCGACGTCGAGGTCCTGGCCATGCCGAGCTGGCACGTTCCGGTCGCGGAAGCCTTGGCGCTCCGTATCGGTCCTGCCGGCGACAGACGGACCCACAGTTCGGCAACGACCGTGTTCTCGTTTGCCGCACGGCTAATGCGTTTCCTCGAGAGTCTCGACAACAGCCCCGCTGCACCGGCTGACTTGACCGTGGCACACGTCGATATGTTCCTCACCAGGATCGACACCCCGCGAACAGTCGCCACGTGCACAGCCGAACTCAGTGAGCTCCGCCTGCTTCTTCGGCTGCCTCCGCTAGCAAACCAACTCAATGCCGAGGTGCTCGACCATCTCAGCACCCCGGCGGGGAAAGGCACGTTCACTTCTCTGACCGGGTATTCCGACGGCGAGTTCGCGCGCATCCTCGATGCCGCTCGTACCGACGTCGCGCAAATTCGTAGACGCATCACTGCAGGAAACGACGCAGTCACGGCTATGGCTGCGTCAGGTGTGGAGCCGTCGACGGAGTTCGAGCACATGGTCTCGCGTATGGCGGCCACCGGCATCGTCCCGGTGACCGGCGGACGAATCGTCGCGCACCGTCACCGCCGCACAGCGTGGGCCGGCCAGCTGTTCGTCACACGCGACGATCTCGCACCCTTGCTGACCTTGTTCGTTGCAGTCACCGGCCGCAACGTCGAAGCCCTCAAAGAACTACCCGCCGAGCATCGGATCGTCGGTGACCGAGCGGTAGAAGTCCAGTTGAGCAAACGACGCAACGGCCCGAACCGATGGCACGACACCGTGACCTGGGAAATCGGACCGCCGCACCGAGAACTGCACACCCCCGGCGGTCTGTACCTGCTGCTGCACCGCCTCATGGAACGTGGACGGGCACTGAGCGATACGGCCGCACTCTGGTCGTCGTGGCGCAACACCAACCACGATCGTGGAACCGTCTCCGAACATCACAACCCGTTCGCGCAATCCCTCGCCGGCCGCGCCACCTTCGCGAAATGGAGCAGACTGCGAGAACTGCACTTCGACCCAGACGTTTCCGGACACAGCGCACCGCTGGGGCTGGACATGCGCCGCGTTCGCACCAGTGTCGAAGTACGCCGCACTCGATCCGTCGGTGGACATCTGCCCTCGGCTGCCCGATCGAACAGCGTCGAAGTGCTGTTCAGCCACTACCTTCGTGGTGATCCCACCGCCAAAGAGTGGGCGCGCCAGACGATGTCCGAGGCTCTCCGCGATGCCGAATCAGCGGCCCTGTCCGCACATACCCACATCCTGGCCGAACACGGCGTCACGGAACTCGAGGTGCTCGCCGACACCGACGCCGATGAACCATCTGCAGGAGAGGAGGGTGCCTGGACAGCATGCGCCGACTCCTCCGCGCACCCTGTCACCGGACGTGCGTGTCGACGGGTGTCGTTCCTGGACTGCTTCCACTGCGGCAACTGCGTCGTCACCACGACGCATCTACCCGCTATCACCGCGCTGACGTCGACCTTGTCCACGCGACGCACCGAACTCGACGAGCAGACCTGGTGGACGCGCTACGGGCCGACCTGGACTGCGATCCACCACGACATCTACCCGAAGTTCACTGCCGCACAACTCGACTCGGCGAAAGACGAGGCACCCGAGTGCCTCCTCGAACTCGCCGAAGACCCCTGGGAGCACCCATGAGCAACCCGATCGCCGTCACCCCGGTACCAGCTAGCGACCCGCTCCTGTCCGATCCGGTACTCGGCGAGCATCACGTCCTGGCCGGCTTGTGGCTTCGTCCCGGCTACTCCCTCACAGAGACGTCGCAATTCCGCGACGACGCCTGGCGATTGGAACCTGCTGTTGCACAGGCACATGTCCGATCCTTGGTCGTCTCATTCGACACCCTCGCCGACCGCTACCGTCTGCCGGCCAAAGAGTTGTGCCTGGCGATGCTGTCCGGGCCGCTACCCGCAGGCGAGCGGCGGCAGTCTGCCGTCGGAATCCGCGGCACCTTCATCGAAGTGCGCAAGTTCCTGCACTGGCTCGCCGAACGCACACCGGCACACTCTGATCGAGAGCAGACGCCGGCATTGAGTTCGCTCACCGCTGCCGACGTCCTCGACTACCACCACTACTTGATGACTTTGCCCGTCGGAGTCGGATCGCGCGAGAACTCCCGACGGGCGGTATGCATGCTCTGGCGTTATCGCACATGCCTGACCGACACGCTCACCTTCGATCCGCGCCGCGTCGACGGCTGGACCATGTCCAAAACTGGAGCCACCGAGAACGCCACCGGTCGCATCCCCGAACCTGTCCTGGGCCCGCTGATCACCTGGGCGATCCGCTTCGTCGACGACTTCTCCGGCGACATCCTCACCGCCGCCGCACACCGAGATCACCACCGATCCAAGCGCACCAACGGACGGTACGGGCGCAACAGCGGTGCCGCCGAAGCGCTCGAACACTACCTCGCGCAACACGAGGCCGACGGCGACCCGCTCCCCGGACATCAAGGCCGCCCGAACTTACGACAGATCGCCGCTGAGATCGGCACGAGCAGACACGGTCTCGACACCAACCCAGCAATCCGCAACCGTCTCTTTGCCTGCGCGGCACTAGTCGGAGTCACCGACCACACCTGGATACCGCTGACCATCGAGGGCCGACTTCACGGCCGTCCGTGGATCGCGGGCATCGTGCACCAGCACTCCAGCAGCGGATACCTGCAGCTACAACGTATGTTGCACATCGCTTGCTACATCGTCATCGCGTTCCTCTCCGGAATGCGGGACGCCGAGATAAAACACCTACGCCGCGGTTGCCTTAGCACCGCACGCGATCCCGGCGGCACCCCCTATCGGTGGATACTGACCGGGCTGGCGTTCAAGGGCGAAACCGATCCTCGGGGAGTCGCTGCCGAGTGGACCGTCGGGGCTCCCGCCGCCAGGGCGATCGCGGTCCTCGAGAAGATGCACCCTCCCGGCCAGGATCTGCTGTTCTCGCATCCGCCAGGCTCGGAGCAAATCCGCCCCCGAAACGACGCCAGAATCGGGGCCTTGACCACCAATGCCACCTCCAGCCAACTGAAAAGCTTCGCCCTCTGGATCAATTCTTACTGCACCGAACATGCTCTTGCGGAATCGATTCCGTTGGTGAACGGCCAGCAATGGGTTCTGAGTACTCGCCAGTTCCGCAGGACGCTGGCATGGTTCATTGCCCGCCGGCCGGGTGGGTCGATCGCCGGTGCCATCGCCTACCGCCATCTGAGCGTTCAAATGTTCGAGGGCTACGCAGGCACCTCGGATTCAGGGTTCCGCGCCGAGGTCGAAGCCGAACAGGCTCTCGCTCGCGGTGAAGACTTGATGAGCATTGCCACCGACCATCCCCACACGGTCACCGGTCCTGCTGCCGATCTCGCCCACCGCCGACTGGATGCGTTCGCCACTGCCGCTGCATTCGCTGGAGCAGTCGTCACCGACGGCACTCGCCTCAAGCGCCTGATGAAGCGATCTGAGCCCGCCATCTATCCCGGCACGTTCGCACTGTGCGTGTTCGATCCGGACAAAGCGATGTGCCAGCCCCGTCCGGATCAGGGAGGCAACAGTCGACCACAACTCGGTCACTGCCAGCCCTTGGATTGCAGCAACGTTGCACTGACCGCAGACAACATCGACGCGCTACGCACCGAACATCGATCGTTGCAGCAAGAACTGGCCACCGGGACAACCCTTCCGCCGCTCTTGGTGCACCGACTACGTGAGCGACTGAGCCGACTGACCAACTTCCTCGACCTCTACGTAGATCCCGACCCGGCACCGATCCGCACCCAGACGGTCAACCCGAAACGATGACCGATCAAGCAGATCAATCGGATGCAGCGCTCATCGACGAAGCGATCGAGCGCCTCGAAGCCGCCGCCGGCCGCACACCGTCGGTGCTGACCTTGGCGCGGCACCTGGGTCTTGCGAACACCACATTTCGGCGGCGTTACCCCGACATCGTCGATCGGCTGCGTGCCTCGGGCCCGGCATCGACTGCACCTGCCGTAGACCCTCTGAAGGTCGATTCGGACATTGTTCGACTTCGGCAACGGAACCGACAACTCACCGATGACCTCACGCTGGCGATGTCGAGTATCCAGCGCCTTTCCATCGACAACCGTTCCCTGCGGCGGCAGCTCGACGCTGCCGCTGCCGTCACGCACCTCCCGAGAAGGGGTGACGAGATCGGATTCTGATAGGTATCGCCACACACCTCAGTGCGCCCTTTTCAGTAGGCAACGGCTGATAAGCACATCGCCGCGATTCGAGGGAATTACCGCGCTGTTCGAGGCGACCTGGGGTTTTGTCGCGGATTTTGGACAGACTTCTCCCAGGTAAGGGCGATGGGTGTTGTTGCTAGCGCTGTCTGCGGTGTGCCTTGGCGAGTCGGACTTGGCGTGTGCACGCCCGGTCCGAGACCAAGGGCAGCAGCAACCGAAGTTCGCGAAGAACTCCGGCGACTGCGCCGAGCAGAACAGCGTTCAGGACGAGGTCCATGACGCCACCTCCGCTTCTGGGGTGGAATGGCTGGCGCTAAAGTGCCAGCGTGACCTGCCGCGTTCTCGGGGCAGGAGCTTGCGGCCCGACAACGGGCACGAAAAAACCCGGCCTCACGAATCGGGAGCCGGGTTGTCGTTGTCGGACGAGATTTGGGCACGAAAATACCGCGCGGTGGACATTACCCTGTGGATAACTCGATCCGCGGCCCTTCCGGCTGTGCGTTCGCAGATATTTCGGTTCGGGCAGTTGAACGATCACCGCCGTGACTGCTCGACCGGAGAGTCACGATCAGCCGACATCCGGAGCTCCATCGGACGCGGTCAACGCTCCGCGTGGCGACTGCCGACGATCGCTGATCAGGCCCCTGACTACTTCAGGCGTGCGACGAAGTCGGTGATACAGATGCGCGCTTGCTGTTGTGTCGTGTGCCCGGCCATGACCAGCGACCCCAGTCCGTGCATGAACGCCATGCACTCCGTTGCCAGATCCGTCGCCCGACGTCCGCTGATGCCCGGGCTTCGGGTGTGGCACAGATCGGTGAGGTGGTCATGGATCGCTGTGAGGTGCGCGCGATACGCATCGGCGACTAGGGATTCGGTTGTGATGGAAAGTAGTTCGAGCGACACCCCGACGCGGTGGAGCGAGCGGCTGGCGTCGTCGGTCGGTAGGGCTTCGAGAAGGAACTCCTCGATCGAGGGGTTCGGGTCCGCAGAGGCGTGCTGCCACCGTTCGACGCTGCGCCGGGACAGCCGGCTGAGTGCCGAGTGGAGGAGCTCGTCTTTGCTGTTGCCGTAGTACTGCACCAGCCGGAGCGAGACACCTGCTTCGGCCGCGGCGGCACGCATGGTGACCGCGTCGAGTCCTCCGCGGGCCAGTAGTCGTTCGACCGCGTCGAGAATCTGCGTTGTTCGTTCCTCGGTGGCCATTCCACACACCTCCCGTCCTTGATACATTCGTATCACTTATACGGATGTATCAAAGGGGGGAAGATGAGCTCGCGTCGTGCTCTGTGGGTCGCATCGATCGCTCAACTCGTCGTCGTGGTGGACGTGTCGGTCGTCAATGTGGCACTGCCCTCCATCCAGGACGACTTGGGTCTGGGTACTGCGATGACGTCATGGGTGGCCACCGGGTACAGCGTGGCGTTCGCGGGAGCGTTGTTGGCGGCCGCGCGGCTGGCGGACTCGTTCGGTGCGGCTCGGGTCGTGTTGTGGAGCACGGTCGCGTTCACGTGCGCCAGCATCCTGGGTGGCCTGGCTGTGACCGGACCGATGCTGGTCGCTGCTCGTATAGGCCAGGGAATGGCTGCTGCAGCGTTGTCTCCGGCCACGTTCACGTTGCTGACCGTGACGTTTCGCGAGGGCCCTGATCGGACTCGGGCGATCGCCCTGTGGACTGCGGTCAGTGTCGCAGGCGGCGGGGTCGGCAACATCCTCAGCGGTGCACTGACCGAAGTGTTCTCCTGGCGTGCAGTGCTGTTGATCAATGTGCCGGTCGGGATGTTCGTCGCCGCCGCCGCCCGCCGCCTGCTCGCCGCACGAGGACCGGTCGCTGGCACCGGGGTGAGGTGGTCGTCGGCGGCAGCATCGATGTTCGCATTCGGTTCGGTCGTGTATTCGCTGTCGATGTTCGCCGACGACGGCCGACTCTCCGGTCCTGTGCTGGCGGCGTTCGCGATCGGTGTCGCCTCGGCCGCGACCTGGATGCGTCTGGACCGACGAAGTGAGTCACCGTTGATCCCGTCGAGTCTGTGGCGTCGACGGAACATAGCCTTGGGGACGACTGCGACGGCGCTGACCGCGGTCTGTTTCCAGGTGGGTATCTGGTACTTCCTGACGTTCCGATTGCAGCAGGACTGGCAGTACAGCCCGATCCAGACAGGTCTCGCGTTCCTTCCATTGACGGTATCGCTGATGGCGGTGAACCTTGCGCTCGTGCCTCGACTTCTCGACCACATCGGTGCCCGCATACTGATCTTCACCGGGGCTGCGGTTGCCGCGGCGGGGGTGTGGTGGATCGCGGACGCGCAGACAGGTGCGTTCTGGAGTGCCGTAGCCGGTCCCTCGATTATCATCGGAATCGGTGGAGGCCTGATGAATACGCCACTCGCTACTGTCGTGACCTCGGGAGTACCGACAGAGCAAGCAGGGGCGGCATCGGGCCTGATGAACACCGCCAAACAATTCGGCGGCGCGGTCGGACTGTCCGCTGCAGCGGCCGCGACCACGATCTCCCACAACGAACGAGCACCGTATCTGATGATGGTGGCCGCACTGGCAGCAACGGCTGCGATCATCTTGCTCACGCGAGCCCCTGCTGCAGGCGATCTCACGCCGCGCCCGAACGTGAGATAACAACAGTGGCAAAGTCATTCGGCCCTGAGGGTAAGCGAGGGTACCGGTGTGAGTGCAACGAGCACTGCCACCGCTGCGGGAATCACCGCGAATGCGAGGACGACGGGGTGTAGCTCCCTGCCACGTCATGGCCCACTGACAGTGCGAGCGGCCCGAACGCGGTGAATCCCACAGCGATCATCGTCGATACTCCGCGTATTCCGCCGACGTGCGCGGCACCCGCCCACCCGAGTCGGCCGTATCATACGATGCCCGCGAACCATGACAATCTCTGCTGTAGAGCGACTTTCATTCGGCATGGAACTGGTCGCGCAGTTGATGCTGAACGCAATCACCCGTCGTCCATGCGGTCTGGGACTGGCCCGTGAACGGTTGCGTGTGCAAACGAACCATGTTTCACTGACGGAAATAAACCGCTCGGTCTGGCGGGGGATGTGGATGAGTGCAGCTACCGCCTCACGGCCCAGCCGTCCGCGTTCGATACCGGATATCGCCCGCAGGATCTCGGTTTCAGCCGTGTACAGGCCACCACAGCAGGGGTGATGCATGTCGCAATTGATACTTGGATACGACGCCTCGTGCGGATCGTGCTCTCGGGCAAGCGCACGTATACAGGATCTGCTGGGCTCGAAACTGACGATCAAGCCGTTGACCTCGTTGTGGGACGAGCGCCGCGAGGTGTTCGGGGATACCCCGCCGTGGGCTCCTACCCTCATTGAGTTGCAACCGAGCGGGCAAGTTCGTGGGTGGGCGGGTGTAAGGATGGGACCCCGCCTCACTCGTGAATTCGGTGTCAAACGCTCGATGCAAGCACTTCAGGTTATCGGCGAAGAGATGCCCGCGCGCAACAGACGGTTCGACAAGACTGCCACGCACGGTCGAAGAAGATTTTTGGGAGGCGTTGCGGCTGCCGTAGCAGGCTTGACGCTACTGAGCCCGATAGCATCCGCTCGAACGCCGTCTCGGGCACTGCCGAAGGCGACATCCAAACAATTGACCTATTCCGAAATCAACCCGGACGACGTCAATAGGATTCTCAACGCCCCGGATTCGCGCCGGATCCTCGATCCGACAGGCTTGTTCGATGAGATCAGCACCGCAAGTAGCGACCCGAGTTCGTGGTGGGTCACCGATAGCGGATCCGAGTACCCCGCAAGCCAACGTTGGGTATTCGGTATGAGTCTCGACGAGAGTGGTACAACGCTGGCAATCGCTGACAATACAAGTAGCCAAATATATCGGCTTTATGAAACGTCCTCAGCGGCGACCGCAGATCGTGGAGCGGAGGCTCTCCAGTTCGGCGACGGTGCGAGCGGCGAGGGTTTGACTGTGCTCGGTGTAAGTCACAACGGTGAACAACCCGGAACCGGCAACCTCGAACGGGCAGCCACAACCGGCTCGTCATGTACCGGATGCGTGGGTTCCGGCGGTCCGGGAGATTTTTCGACGCGGGAAGTGCCTGTATGCAACTCCAGCATCAATGCAGGCTGTATCTTGAGCACACTCGGGTGCGCGGCATGTGTCGCCTCGTGCGCAGGCAGCCCTTTGTCTTGTGGGTTCTGCCTCGCCGTGTCCTGCGGAGGCGCAATCGCATCAGCGTCCGCTTGTTGTGACGGAACGACCTCAATTCAGTGTTACCGGTGCTCGAGTTCCCTCTAGAGTCCGAGGAGTTGACGGTGAATTTTCCGAGCGGGAAAAAGTGGATTTTCTTCTGGTCGGCGCTGGCGTTGCTGTGGGCCGTTGTCGCGGTGATTCGAGCTCAGGGCGGTGAGTTTGCGGTCTGGCCATGGGTGGCTACTGGCTTGTTTGCTGCGGCCGCAATTCTGACCGGGCTTCGCACATTTCGCCGCAGAGGTGAAACGAGCATGAACTCGTGAATCTGTAGGGAGCATCCCCGACGCGGGCATTCATCGTCGATGCCCCCAAATCCGTTGTCTCCAATGCTCGCCACCGCTGGGCCGCTCCCGTCCGGACCGGCCTGAGTGTGGGAATGGAAGCGGGACGCAACTGCGCGGGTTCACAGAAACTCGCGGACGATAGCGGCGCAACTCGCGCGTGGGTGGAGCATCAACCCCTGAGGGACAACCGCATTCGCAGACTGGCGACCATCAAACGCCTCCTGCGGCCGCCAGCACAGCCTCGCGTTGGATCCGGCAAAACCACTGCCGTCTACCGATCGGCTCCGGCCCACCCCTTCCCTCATACCCCCACGGGTACTTGCATACCCCCCTAGGTATGTGTCACAGTAGTGATGTACCCGCCAGAAAGGACCGCCATGTGCTACCCCGTCCCGTGCCCGGCATGCGGTAAGACCACCTGGGCTGGCTGCGGTCGACATGTCGACAGCGTCATGAAGAACGTTCCGCGGTCGCAGCAGTGCTCCTGCTCCATGGAGACACCCGCCCCAGCTACACGCGACAACTTCTTTCGTTCCCTGTTTCGTCGCTGACCCCCACCCCAACAGCACTCCACTGCATTTCGCAGGAATCTCTGGGCGTCTTCAACACTTCTGAATACCCCCACCCGTATTAGGAGAAGCAATTGTGACCAAGCCCGCTACCGCGGCGGCCACCGGCCGCCACGACCGCCATCGGCCACCGGCACCCGGCGCACTAGGCCGCCTGGGAAGCACGATGGTCGCCCGCCGCCGGTGGGTGTTCGGCATCTGGCTGATCGCCCTCGTTGCACTGGGATCGGCTGCACCATCGGTGTTCTCATCCTTGGCCGGGGCCGGCTGGCAGGCCAACGGTTCCGAATCCGTCCAGGTCCGCGAGCTCGCCCAGCAGCATTTCGGCGGCAATTCCTCTGCAGCAGTGCAGGTGGTCGTTCACTCCGACACCGCCACGATCGAAGACGCAGCGATGCAGCAGACACTCACCGACGTCGCGGCCGTATTCGACGGTGACACTCGCTTCGGTGAGGTCATCGCCCCCCAGCCGGGCATGACGATCAGTCCCGACGGTCACACCGGCATCTTGATCGCCGGCGCAAACGCGAGTACCGACGACATGGTCAAGGCCGTCGACGAGGTGAAGGGCGAGCTGACCGAACTCTCCGGCGACGGCATCGAGGTCTACCCGACCGGATCCTCCGCACTGTGGTCGGACTTCAACAAGGCCAACCACGACGCCATGATTCAGGCCGAATTGTTCTCCTGGCCGGTCACTTTGGCGATCATGGTGCTCGCGTTCGGCTCCCTCGTCGCCGCGGGATTGCCGCTGCTACTCACCGTTGCCGGCCTGGTCGCATCCGCAGGCGGACTCGTTCTGCTCAACGGCGTCACGCCGATCTCGGTGTGGGCGATGAACTTCGCGATGATGTTCGCCCTCGCCCTCGGAATCGACTACGCCCTGTTCATCGTCGCCAGGTTCCGCGACGCACTGCGCAACGCCGATCCACGTGCCGCGGTCGCCGAAACCATGGACACCGCAGGCAAAGCCGTGGTCCTGTCCGGTCTGACGGTCTTGGTGAGCCTCTCGGCCGTCCTGCTCGTTCCCGCACCGGCGGTGCGCACCATGGCCGTCGGCATCATGCTCGCCGTGACCTTCGTGCTGATCGCCACCATGACCCTGCTCCCCGCAACCCTGGGTGCACTCGGTTCCAAGGTCAACGCCGCCTCCCTGCCCTACGCCAAGCGCCAGCAGCACCGCTCCCCGAAATTCGCAGCCTGGGGTGAACTGCTCCACAAGCACCCCTGGCCGTTCGCTCTGGTCTCCGTCGGCATCCTCATTGCGCTGGCCCTTCCGGTCCTCGGACTGAAAGTGGCGATGCCCTCGATCGCCGTCGTGCCAGAGGACGCACCAGTCCGTCAGGGTTACGAGCTCGTCCAGGCCCAGTTCGGTGCCGGCGCACCCGGCGCACTGCAGATCGTCGTCCCGTCCGCGGATGCCGCCGCGACCGCCACGGCAGCCAGTACCGTCGACGGGATCTCGATGGTCACTCCGCCCCAGCCTGCAGCCGATGGGTCGAACTACTCACTGCTACAAGCACTTCCCACCGTTGACCCCTCGGACGAGAGAATGGGCACCATCCTCGGTGACCTGCGCGCCGAACTCCCGGAGTCGGCGTTGGTCGGCGGTGCCCCAGCGGAGAACCTCGATCTGCAGCAAGCACTGAACGACTACCTACCGCTGGTGATCGGTATCATTCTGGCGCTCGGTTTCATCCTGCTGCTCGTCGCACTCCAAGCACCGCTGATCGCGATCCTCGGCACCGCAGTCAGTCTGCTCTCGACCGCCGCAGCGTTCGGGGTCGCGAAGCTGATCTTCCAGGACGGGCACGGCGCATCACTGCTCGGATTCACCCCGCAAGGCTTCCTCGACGGCTGGGGTCCGGTGTTCTTCTTCGCGATGATCTTCGCCATCGCCATGGACTACACAGTGTTCCTGCTCGCCACCGCGAAAGAGCACTACGAGAAGACCGGGGACCCGAAAGCCGCTCAGGTCGACGGCCTCGCCCACTCCGGCCGGGTCATCTTCGCCGCCGCCGCGGTCATGGTCGCAGTGTTCTTCACCTTCGCACTCTCCGATCCGCTCCCACCGAAGGAGATGGGCATCATCCTCGGCGTCGCGGTACTGCTCGACGCCTTCTTGATCAGGCTGATCCTGCTGCCGGTCCTGCTGCGTTTGAGCGGACACGCCGCATGGTGGTCACCGGCCTGGCTGCGCAAGGTGTTGCCCTCGATCAGCTTCTCGCACTGACCACCCTTACAACCCGAACGGAGCAATCATGATCGATCCGAACACCACTCGCTCGTCCGCGTTCGCGGGCTGGCCGATCGAACGTATCGTCCCCGCCCTCGCCGCCGGCGTCACCGCCACCGGCCTGGCCCTCGGCGAACTCCACGCACCGCAGTGGCGACTGCTCAGCGCGTTCGCTGCCGCGAACCTCGCCCTTTACGCAGCGGTCGGCTGGTGCCCGGCCAGCGCGCTTCTCACCAGGGTGGGCGTGCCGAGTATTCGCCAGCCCCGAATCGGGTAGGCCCAGATCACCGCAGTTCGACGACCGAAAGGAACTTCCCTTATGAACATCGCACTCTCGACCACTCTGACCGACACCGACTTCGACACCGCAGTCGACGCCGTCAAAGCCTCCCTCGCAGATCAGGGCTTCGGTGTTCTCACCGAAATCGACATGCAGGCCACGTTGAAGGCCAAGCTCGGCGAGGACATGGAGCAGTATCTGATCCTCGGTGCCTGCAATCCGTCCCTCGCGCACCGCGCCGTCGGGGTCATGCGCCAGATCGGCTTGCTGTTGCCGTGCAATGTCGTCGTCCGCGCCGACACCTCCGCTTCCGGATCGGTCATTGTCGAAGCGATGAACCCCGACATCATGGTCCAAGCGACCGGCGAGCCAGCACTGTCCGACGTCGCGGCCGAGGCCACCACCAAGCTCCAGGCCGCCATCGACGCACTCGGTGGCCAGGACGCAGCCCACAGCTGATGACCCTGACGCTGGCACTGGTCCTCGGCGTCGCCGTCGGCATCCTGCTCGGTCTCCTCGGAGGCGGCGGGTCGATCCTCGCCGTCCCGGTTCTCGTCTACGCCCTGGGAATGGACCTGTCGGAGGCGATACCGACATCGTTGCTGGTGATCGGTGTCGCCTCGGCGACCGGGGCCATCCCCAAGGTGCGGGCGAAGCTCGTCGAATGGCGACTGGCGGCGATCTTCGCGGCCACCGGTATCGTCGGCACGCTGGTCGGCAGCGTCCTGGGCAGGCATCTGCCCGAGGCCGCAGTGATGATCGGCTTCGCGATCGTCATGATCATCGCCGGGGCGCGGATGCTGCGCAGCACCGACGATGTCGGAACCGCTTGCAAGACAGGAAGTTCCGGGATCGATTGGCGGCGATGCGCACCACGGTCCATACCGACCGGGTTCGGGGTCGGTGTCCTCACCGGACTGTTCGGCGTCGGCGGAGGATTTCTGATCATCCCCGCTCTGGTGCTGTTGCTGGGAATCGAGATGAGTGTCGCTGTCGGAACGTCGCTGGTGGTCATCGTCGCCAACTCCGCCGCCGGACTGATCGCTCAGGCCGACGGGCTCGGCGGGAACTGGCCACTGACAGCCGCGTTCGCCGGTGCGGCGATCGCAGGCTCGCTGGTCGCCGGAAAACTGAGCACACGCATCGACACCGACAAGCTGCGCACGTGGTTCGCCTACCTGGTGTTCGCCGTCGCGGGCTATGTACTTGTCGACACCCTCGTTCTTTCATGACCGACTGCACACACCGAACCGATGCCCCCGGGGGTAATCTGGAAGGACTACCACCATCACACACCCTCAGGAGACCGCAATGATCGGCGACGAAGACAGCATCGCATTGGTACTCAACCGTCTGCGCCGCGCACACGGCCAACTCGCCGGTGTGATCGGCATGATCGAGAACGGACGCGACTGCAAAGACGTCGTCACTCAACTCGCCGCCGTCTCCCGCGCCCTCGACAAAGCCGGATTCAAGATCGTGGCCACCGGCCTTCGTGAATGCATGACCGGCGACACCGCAGACAACAAAGAGCCCATGACCGAAGCAGAACTGGAAAAGCTCTTCCTCGCACTGGCCTGAACGAGGACGTTTCACGTCAGAAACGAGGCCGACCCGATTACACCGTAGGAGTACCCCGTGAGCACCACCGATCCAGACATCGCCATCATCGAAACGTCGAGCCTCGGCGACCGCAGCTACCTGATCAGCCACGACGGCATCGCCGTCGTGATCGATCCCCAACGTGACATCGACCGCGTCCTGGCACTGGCCACGGAGAAGAACGCCGCGATCACCCACGTACTCGAAACCCACATCCACAACGACTACGTCACCGGCGGACTCGAACTCGCACGCGCCACCGGAGCCGAATACGTTGTGCCCGAGGGTGACCCGGTCGAATTCGAGCGACGGGCAGTGGGGGACGGCGATGTCGTCGACGCGGGATCGGCGACGTTTCAGGTCATGCACACCCCGGGCCATACACATCATCACGTCAGCTACGTACTGCAACTCGGAGACGAACCGATCGCGATCTTCACCGGCGGCTCGATGCTCTACGGATCCACCGGCCGCACCGACCTACTCGGCTCCGAACACACCGACGAGCTCACCCATGCCCAGTTCCACTCGGTCCGTCGAATCGCCGCCGAACTCCCCGCCGACGTCGAGGTCTACCCCACCCACGGATTCGGTAGCTTCTGCTCCGCGACCCCCACCAGCGGCGACTCGTCGACCATCGGTGAACAGCAACAGTCCAATCCCGCGCTGACCCAGGACGAACAAACCTACGTCGACGAGTTGATCGCAGGACTGTCGGCCTACCCCGCGTACTACGCCCACATGGGCGTCATCAACACCGAAGGCCCCGCACCGATCGACCTGTCCACCCCAGAACCCGTCGACCCCGACGAACTACGCCGCCGCATCGACGACGGACAATGGGTCGTCGACCTCCGCGCACGCACCGCCTTCGCTGCCGGACATCTCGACGGTTCCCTCGGCTTCGAGCTGTCGACGACATTCGTCACCTACCTCGGCTGGCTCTACCAGTGGGGTGCGCCGCTGACCTTGATCGGCGACACATCCGATCAAATCGACGAGGCCACAAGGGAGTTGGCACGTATCGGCATCGACCACCCCTCCGGCTCCGCTGTCGGAGAGATTCATTCGCTCGCCAGCGACGGGCGCGTACGGTCCTACGAAGTGTCCGACTTCGCCGGACTCGCCGCAGAGGACTCGGACATTGCAGTGCTCGACACCCGTCAACAGTCCGAATACGCGGACGGCCACATCCCCGGTGCGATCAACATTCCCCTCCACGAACTGCCGCACCGACTCGCAGAAGTTCCCGACGGCAAAGTGTGGGTGCACTGCGCCTCCGGCTATCGCGCCTCGATCGCGGCCTCACTACTCGACCGGGAACATCGCAGCGTGGTGCTCATCGACGACGACTACAACCGCGCAACAGATCTCGGACTCGACACCTCGAAGACATGACGAAATGCTTCGACGACCGAACGCGACGAGACAGGCGTACCCCCAGGGGGTATATGTTGGTATCATCGGCCGCATGCACTCAGTGAATCGGCACGGTCGACGGGGCACAGCTCCGACGGCAGCTTTACTGATTGCACTGACGGTGTTCGGTGTCCTGTTGATGCATTCGGTGACACCGATGTCGATGCCCGTGACCGGCTCGATGTCCACATCGATGAGCGGCGGCCATGCCTCGTTCGCAGCACCGTCCCACACGGACGCCACGGTTCCGGTGATGACCGGGGAACATGACTGCCCGTCGGGGCACCAGATGATGCATCCCTGCGTCGGCACGACGGTGTCGTGGCCCGCGCTGACGGTCCCGGCGATGAGCGCAGCCCTCGACCTGGCGCCGACATCGGTGAACCGGATCATTGGACGGGCCGACTCCACGCTTGAGCGTGCGCCGCCGTGGACGTTATGGGAGTTGGACAGATCGGTGACCTTGCGAGTGTGACAGGGAGCCCGGCAGACGCGTGTCTGTCGGCGGATCGAACGACATCCAATTCTCTGTACTACTCACTCTTGCAAGGAGTTTCCTCATGCGTACCAAAGTCATTGCCTCGATCGCTGCTGCTGCTGCGAGCGCGTTCCTCGTCGTCGGCTG
>NZ_NPFZ01000048.1:0-88313 GCF_002259425.1 Rhodococcus sp. 14-2470-1a | reverse complement strand
AGGCACCGACCTGTCGGTCCACTCCGCCGAAGATCTGCAGCGCGTTGCCCTGGAGCTGAACGAACGCCCCAGAGCAACGCTAGGCTACAGACCGCCGTTGGAAAAAATCGCAGAGCTGGTCGGCGCATCCACCACTAGAAACCGCCCAGACTGACCGAACGGCACATCCGCTCCGGAGGTAGACGGAAGAACGATCAGGAGTTGCTGAGCTTGGGTGCGTTCAGGTCGACGGGCAGCTCGCCGGTCACCAGGAAGATCACGCGGCGGCCGACCTCGACGGCGTGGTCGGCGAAGCGCTCGTAGAACCGGCCGAGGAGTGTGACGTCGACGGCTGCGGCAACGCCGTGCTGCCATTCGCGGTCCATGAGGACGGTGAAGAGGTGGCGGTGGAGGTCGTCCATTGCCTCGTCTTCTTCACGCAGCTTGGCGGCGCGTTCGGGGTCGCGGGTTTCGAGGACCTCGCGGGCGGATGCGCCGAGCTGAACTGCGATGCGTCCCATTTCGGCGAAGTAGCCGTTGACCTCTTCGGGCAGGGCGTGGGCGGGGTGGCGTCGGCGCGTGATCTTGGCGACGTGCAGGGCGAGGGCGCCCATGCGGTCGATGTCGGCGACGATCTGGATTCCGGAGACCACCGAACGCAGATCACCGGCGACCGGTGCCTGCAGGGCGAGCAGGGAGAACGCTTTTTCCTCGCATACCGCGCTGAGGTCGGTGATCTTGTCGTGATCGGAGATGACCTGTTCGGCGAGAACGAGGTCGGCTTGGAGGAGGGATTGGGTGGCCTTGTCCATGGCGGAGCCGGCCAAGGTGGCCATCTCGCCGAGGGTATCGGCCAAATCGTTCATCTGTTCGTTGTAGGCGACGCGCATAAGGCGCAAGTTTAGTGCGTCACACAGATCCATTCATGGTCCGCCGGGTGAACGGGGCATGAATGGATACGCACTAGGCGCAGGTGTCGTCGGCGGCGTTGGTGAAAGCGAGGTTCTCGGGGAGTGCCGGAGCTTCCGTGCTGCCCTCGACCTGGGTGGCTTCGATCGGCTGTCCGAAGACCGTCGGTGCGGTGGTGTAGCCGGGGTAGTCGGCTCCGAGGACGACCTCGACCACGCTGTCCAGACCAGCGGACTGTTCGATGACGGCTCCGGGTATGGCGGAGGCGACGGTAGCAGCTTCCGATTCCTGACCGGGCGAGAAACGTACGACGGTCTGCGCCGCAGAACCGACGAAGTTGCCGACGTCGAGAATCTGGAAGCCGTAGGACGCGAGCTCGCTCGACGCGGTGGCAGCCATGCCGGCGGTGTCCGAGGCGTTCGAGACCTGCACGGAGACGGTCGCCGGGTCGACGGCGAGTGTGGGGACCGTCGGCTCTGCGGGGGACTCGGGAGCGGGCGTCGGCTCGGAGCGTTCCTCTCCGGGGAGGGGGAGGTCGTCGATGATCGCTCGGAACAGGGCTGCGATGGCGCTGTCGACGGGGATCTCGTTGCCCCATTCGTTGGTGCCGTCCGTCGGGAGCGTGAGGAACGTGACGGCGCCTGCGTCGACGTTCTGCAACGAACGTCCGAGCGTGATGAGGTCCTGCGTCTTGACGTTCTCGACGAAGGTGTCCCGGGTGAACGCGCTGACGAAGCCGTTGAGCTTGCCGGGATCGAGAAGGACCTGGTTGGACAGTGCGGACCTCAGCAGTGACGACAGGAATCGCTGCTGGCGTTTGATACGCCCGTAGTCGCCGTTGCCTTCGGTGTCGACGTGCCGTGCACGGACATAGTTCAGTGCGGTTCTGCCGTCGATCCTCTGTTCACCGACATTGGGGAGGACGGTGCCCAGCTCGTAGTCGACGAGAGGTTGCGCCGTGCAGACGTCGACTCCGCCGATTTCGTCGACCATCGACTCGAAGCCGGCGAAGTCCATACCGACGAAGTGGCCGATTCTCAGGCCCGAGATCTTCTGGATGGTCTTCACGAGACACTTCGGTCCGCCGAGTGCGTAGGTGGCGTTGAGCTTGTCTCCATCGGCAGCCGGGTACATCTCACCGGTGTAGCTGTTGGTGTCGTTGTCGAACGCTTCGCATTCGGGGCGTTCGACGTCGAGGTCGCGAGGAAAGGACACGGCGACGACGCGGCTACGGTCGGCCGGGATGTTGACCAGCATCACGGTGTCCGATCGGGCGCCCTCGGCGTCCTCGACGGTTCCGGCGCCGATCTCGCCGCTGGCACCGGCCCTGGTGTCGGTTCCCACGATCAGGTACGTCTCGTCGCCGTACTGCCCGTCGGCGTCGACGACGTCGGTGGAGTTGGGGTCGAGCGCGGCAACCTGAGCGAATCCGCGGTCGGTGCTTCGGAGGTAGCCCCAGACGACACCGGTCAGTGCCACAGACAGAATGGCGATGATCGACACCAAGCCTCGAGCCATGTTCTGCATGCGCTTGCGGCGGCGCACCTTGCTCATCGCGAGACGGGTCAGCGCGGGGCGCGACTCGGCGGGTACACCGACTGCTTCCGGGAGCGCGGTCACCGGGGGAGGTGTGCTGTCCGTGATCGGATCGATCTTCTCGGTGGGGGCCTCGACGTCGGGCTCCCGTCGAGCGCGTTCTGCGGTCGACTCTCTGGGCGTGCGCGGTGCAGGGCGCTCGTCCTCGGAATCGCGATCCATGAGCTCGGCGACGGACACGGCGTCCGACTTGCCGGACGGCTTCTTACCGAATCTCTTCAGCAGACCGCCGTTCGATTCCTGCTCGGGTTCGGGGTCGGGTTTCGGAGCCTGTGGCCTCGGCGCGGCGGAAGGCCGAACGGACTCGGACTCGGGGTTGTGGATGCGCGAGATCGGTCGTTCCCACGGCGCGCGACCGTCGGACATGGAAGAGCCCGAATCTCGATCGTCAACCACGGATTCGAACCTGACCTTCCTCGAACACATCTTCTCGCCGTCGATCGGGCGATCCCAGCAATGATACTGAGGAATTCGATGTGGTCCACTTCAGTACGTCCGGCCGGGCGCCGGTGCAGGTCAGCCTCCGGAATGCATGAGGTCTGCGCCCGCCGGGACCGAGATGTCCTCCGGGTCGTCGAGCCACCCCTCCGGCAGTGACACCGCACCGGGAGATCCCTGGCGACCACGAGGACCTTCGGCGTCCTTCGGGAAAGGTACCGACGGGTCCAGTTGTCCCAGTAGGTCGTCGAGCTCGGGAAGGGTCTTGACCAGCGCCATGGACACCCGGAGGTCCGAGCCGGCGGGGAAGCCGCGTAGGTACCAGGCGACGTGCTTGCGGAGCTCGCGCAGGCCTCTGTCCTCCCCGTGGTGTTCCGCCAGGAGCTCGGCGTGCCGCCTGATGACGACGGCCACCTCGCCCAGCGTCGGTGCAGTGGGTTCTTCGCGGCCGGCGAACCGAGCGCTGAGCTCGGCGAAGAGCCACGGCCTGCCGAGGCATCCGCGACCGACGACCACACCGTCACAACCGGTTTCGGCCATCATTCGGACAGCGTCCGACGCCGAGAAGATGTCGCCGTTGCCGAGGACCGGCACGTCGGTGACGTGTTCCTTCAGGCGTGCGATCTGCGTCCAGTCCGCGGTGCCGGAGTACCGCTGCGACGCCGTCCGCGCATGCAGTGCGACAGCGGCGGCGCCTTCGGCGGCTGCGATTCGTCCGGCGTCGAGGTGGGTGTGGTGCTCCTCGTCGATGCCGACGCGGAACTTGACCGTCACCGGAACATCGGTTCCCTCAGTGGCTTTCACGGCCGCAGCGACGATTCTTCCGAACAGGTTGCGCTTGTACGGCAGTGCCGCGCCGCCACCTTTTCTGGTGACCTTGGGAACCGGGCAGCCGAAGTTCATGTCGATGTGGTCGGCGAGGTTCTCGTCGACGATCATCTTCGCGGCCGCGTACGTCGTGTCCGGGTCGACGGTGTAGAGCTGGAGTGACCTGGGCGTCTCGGTCGGTCCGAATGTGGTCATGTGCATCGTGGCGGGCTGGCGTTCGACGAGTGCGCGCGCGGTCACCATCTCGCAGACGTACAGACCCGAGGTGCTGCCTGCGCGCTCGAGTTCCTGCTCGCGGCACAGGGTGCGGAATGCCACGTTGGTCACACCGGCCATCGGTGCCAGTACCACTGGGCTTCGGAGTTCGAGTGAACCGATCCGCAATGTCATGGGTGAAGCCTCGTTCGTGTTCTTCTCGGAGATGGTCTGTCGGCCGGCAGCGGAGCCTGCGGTGCTGCCTGTCGGATTCATGAGCGAAGCCCTACACCGCGGTCGAGGTGTAGGGCTTCGATCGCTGGTCTGCAGATCAGGAAGCTTGCTTCTCTGCCTTCTTCGCCTCGCGAGCGAGCGAGCGATCGCGCATTTCCTCGAACTTCGTCGCCTGCTTCTCGAGGTCCTCGAGGAACGCGGCCAGCTCTTCACGCTTGTTCTCGCCGCGTCCGGTGAAGTCGTCGCGCTCGAAGATGCGCCACTTGCGGAGCACCGGCCACACGACGTCCTCGAGGTGCTGGCGCAGGTCGTAGATTCCGTGCTTGGCCATCAACACACCGTTGCGGCGGAAGTTCGGCATCCCGGCGCCGGGCATCTGGAAGTTCATAACGATGTCCGACAGCGCGTCCAGCGTCTGATCCGGTGCGATGTCGAGGGCCGCAGCGCTGATGTTGCGGTAGAAGATCATGTGCAGGTTCTCGTCCGCCGCGATGCGCTGGAGCATGCGGTCGGCGATGGGGTCGTCGCAGACCTTGCCGGTGTTGCGGTGCGACACGCGCGTCGCGAGCTCCTGGAACGTCACGTACGAGACGGAGTGAAGAAGACCCGTCTGCGAACCGGCGGGAGAGGCGAATCCGTTGGTCATGTGGATCATGCGCGCCTGCTCGAGGGCCACGGGATCGACCCCGCGGGTCACGACGAGGTAGTCACGCATGACGATGCCGTGACGGTTCTCCTCGGCGGTCCACCGGCCTACCCAGGTGCCCCAGGCGCCGTCCTGCGAGAAGTTCTCCGCGATCTCGCGGTGGTACGACGGCAGGTTGTCCTCCGTGAGGAGGTTCGTGATCATCGCGGCCTTGGCGACCTCGGACAGTTTGCTCTGCTCCGGGTCGTAGTCGATGCCACCGAGTTCGGCGAAGTTGCGGCCTTCGTCCCACGGCACGTAGTCGTGGGGATGCCACTCCTTCGCCATGGACATGTGCCGGTTGACGTTGTCTTCCGCAACCGGAACGAGCTCCTGGAGCAGCTCCAGCTGTGTCAGATCCCTCGCCATTACATAGCCTCCATACATTGCGGACAACGGTCTCGAGCTTACGGCACCGTAACCACGCTGTGAACTCCGCTGAGTTCGCTGGGCGCGGCACGTCACCGGCTGATTTGTCGGAGAATCCCCCGAAGGGTGTGTTCGTTCCCCGAAGTCGAACCGTTACCGAGTGTACGACCGTGCACCTCGGAAGTGTGCGTACTCGTAGCTGGGAGTGCGCTGCGAATCCGTCGGCGACCCGATGCGACATACCGCTCGGCCCGGTGGCGGGAGAGGTGGTGAAGTGCCCCCAGTAGGACTCGAACCTACGACCTGCGGATTACAAGGGCGAATCTTCCGAAACCTCGCAATTAACCCTTGATCTAGTCGGGAAAAAGACCGCAAAACGTGCTTCGGGTCCGAAATCTTCATTACTTCGCCGTAACTTGAAGTGCCAAGTAAAGGATTCCTAAAGTGTTCGGCGATATGCAGTTACGAGAAACAATCCCGAGGCACATCTACCCACCCACAACACCGCCCGGAATATGGCGGACATTCATGCAAGCCCGATCGCTCCGGCCGGTCACGATCGACGAGCGACTGCGCGTCCTGCGATCGCTCGAAACCTATTGCGGCACACCGCCGGACGAAGCATCGGCCGCGCAGATCGCCGAATGGCTTGCCGCCGGCACCTGGTCCGCCAGCACGCGCGCGACTTACCACGGATACCTCAAAGCGTGGTTCGACTGGCTACAGGCGCAAGACCTGCGCGACGACAATCCGCTGCTGAAGATCCCCGCGCCGAGGACGCCCCGCCGACGCCCTCGACCGATCGACGACCAGCACATGAACCGACTACTAGCGACCCGGATGCACACCAAGACGCGCGCAATGATCCTTCTCGCCGCGCTCGCCGGCCTCCGTGTGCATGAAATCGCGAAGGTGAAGGGCGAGGACGTCGACTTGATCGCCGGCGTTCTCCACGTCATCGGGAAAGGTGGCGTGGTCGACGAGCTGCCACTGCACCCACTGCTCGCCGAGGTTGCCCGCGAGATGCCGCGCCGCGGCTACTGGTTCCCGGCGAACGCGCGCGCCGCGGTGCCCGGAACGTGCGTCCGCTCGAAATCGGTGTCGGACATTATCGCCGGCGTGATGCGCCGCGCCGAGGTTCCCGGCACACCGCACAGCCTCCGGCACTGGTTCGGAACGACGCTGGTCGATTCCGGCGTCGACCTTCGGACCGCGCAAGAATTGTTGCGGCACGCGAGCCTCGCGACGACGCAGATATACACGCAGGTATCGAGTAAGCGCCGCGTCGAGGGAATTAACCGACTGGATCCGTGGCGCGCGATCGCGCCGGCCGATCCGACCGGCGCGCCCGTCTAGCGAGTGCCCCCGCACGGCCTCGAACCGTGGACCCGCGGATTAAAAGTCCGCTGCTCTACCAACTGAGCTACAGGGGCGAACGCACAAGAGAGTAGCGGACGCCCCGCACCAACCACCGAAAGACCCCCCCATGAAGAACCTTGTTCGTTTTCTGTTCATCGCCGCGCTTGTCTCGTTCGTGGCCGGCATTACGACGCTCGCGACCATGCTCGACCACCCGTCCGCCCGGACGATGGAGGTCGCGAACCGATCGGCCGGCGGATCCGCCGAGGTCGCGGCGCAAACGGCCCCGCTCGCCGACGAGGCCGGTCACACCCGAGCGAATCGTGCGCTCATTGGATATCTGAACGAAGCTGAAGCGATCTTCGGCCGGCCGGCGTCCGCGCAGCTCGTGCTCGACCGTGCTCGCGCGGCGTGCATCGCCGCCGAGCACGAACGGCTCACCGGCGACGCAAGCCCGATCGTCGGAGTAGTGACCGCGGCCGCCGACGAGGCGGAAGTAAGTAAGGCGACGGCTATCGAGCTAGTCGGCGTCGGTTTGCGCTTCGCCTGCCCGACCGGCGGCAGCGCGACAGCGTAAGAACGGATCCGCGCAATGGCCGGCCGGCAGGGATGCACCCGCATTCCGCCGGCCGGCCAAGTCCGTTTTATAGCGCGCTTATGCTGGTAACGCCGGTTATAGCGCGCTATACTCTAGGAACACCGCCGAACCGCCGAGGAGTCACCCCAATGCCCGAAACCCTGTTTCCGGATTGCGTCTTACCCGGATGCCGCCAGCCCGTCGCCGAGCACGGGCAACCGTGCGCCGGATGCATCGAGGCATTCGGCCCGGCACTGCAACAGACCAGCGCGCCGGCGCTTACGGCCGAACAGGCCGACCAGCGCGACCGGCCCGTCCGCCGCGTTCAGGCTGTCCGCCGGCGAATGATTGAGAGGCCCGCACGATGACAGAGCCAACCAACACCGAGCGCGACGCGATCGCCGCGCAGATCCGCAAAGACTCGCACGCGCTGCACGCCCGCCTCCGGGACGTCGCCGGCGGATCCGTCGCGCCGCGGACATTGCTCCGCGCCGTCGAGAACGCGATCACCGCGACCGGCGAAGAAATTCCGAACGTGTACGGAAACGACACGCTCGCAATGGCTTACACGCGGATCACTGAAGCGGTCGCGGCCGCGAAGATCGACGGATTCGAGCGCGCCGACGAAGCGCACCAAGCGATCCGCGTCGCGTACACCGCCGAGCGCCGGCACCGGACCGTCGTCGGTGGCGACGACGAGCTGGCTGGCCGGCGCGCGTTCGACCGCAACGCCGACGCCCGCGAAATGCGCTCGTGGTACGAGCTGACGTGGCTCGAGCGCCGAGACTGGATCACTCGAGCATCGAAGGAAACCGGACGATGAACGTCTACCACGCCGCGAACAACGCAACCGCCGCCAAGCTCGCCCAGTACACCGTCGACGCGTCCGCGGCCGCCGATCGCGCCGAGCGCGCCGCAGCGAAAGGTCGACCACACGCCGCCCGCGCGCACGCCGGCGTCGCCGCCACGTTCGCAAAGCTCGCCGGCAGCGACCGAGCGGACGCGCACGCCGAGCGCGCACGCGCGGCCGCCGAGCGAGCCGCGCAGCTCGCGCGCGCCGAGGCTCTGGCGTGACCCGCGACGGCGACGGATTCGATTACGATTCCGACCTGGTGCAACTACTGCCACCGCTAGCGCACTTCACCCTGCACCGGGATGGAACGATGACACAGAACGAACCCCCAGCGCCGCCGGCGGATCCGGACGCGGCACTGCTCGCAGCAATCCGGACCGCGGTCGGCCGGCGGAATGAAGCGCGCGCGATCGTCGCGGCCGCGGAAGAGCGCCGGGACCAGCTCGTGCGCGAAGCGCTCGCCGCCGGCATCCTCGCGTCCGACGTCGCCGCCGCGGCCGGACTATCCAAACCGCGCATGTACCAAATTCGCGACCGGCGACGGTGAAAGAACCCAGCAACGAAGAAAAGTCCGGACCCCCCGCCGAGAGGGTCCGGACTTCCCTATTTTGCCAGCTCACCAACCAAGGGGAACGCGCCCTGTAACAATAGCGTCACGACGAGCGATCCGCACACACCCGGCAACCTGCGCGTGTCAGTCCCAATACAGATACGTCGAAGTCTCCGACCCGCCGGTCGCGCGGCCGGATCCGAACCCGTTGCGCGCCGAGACCCAAAACTGATCGCCGGCCGCGATCGGCACATCCGGAATCGTCGCCGTATCCGACGCCAACCTCTCGCCGTTCTTATAGACGTAATAGGTCGGCATGTAGGTACCCGACCACACAATGCGCACGTGAAGTGTCCGCACGCCCGGACCGTCCGCGACCAGCATGTTATCGACGATCGCGGTGTCGGGTCGGTCCGACATAGCCGCCATAGGCCCGAGCTTGGTGATCGTCGTGGTAAACGTCGCTGTCTCCGTCAACCACATACCCATCGGCGAGACTTCCGGCGGCACCGACGAGAACACCTGAGACCACGATGAGCCGTCCCAAACCCAGCCCTCGCCGATCGCCTGCGCCCCGACGTGTACCCCGCCGATCTTGCGCCCGTCCACGCTAAGCGGCATCTCTCATACCTCCGGAATGAGATACAGGACGCCGGCCGCCGGATCCGCCGGCAGCGCGTCGACGACAGCCGCCGGCATCCGCGCCGCGAGAGCGTCCTGAAGCCCGTCGACGTCGCCGATCGCGTGCCCGTGCGTAGCGTGCGCAGCCCCGACGTCATCGGCGCCAAGGTTCACCGGCCCGACCTGGCCGTTCACCGACTGCACCGCATCCTCCGGAGCGACCAGCAAGGCCCATGACGCGAAGTCGGTCGGATCGCCCGGCCCGAGCATGTAGGAACCCTGGTCCGGGTCGCCGGACTGGATAATGCCGACGTCGCCCTCCTGCGCGTCGAGCCCCAGCAGCTCCGCCCGGTTCTCGACCTTGCGCCGGCTCGTGATCGCCAGCGCCGGAATCTGCGACGTGATGAGCTGGCCGTTAGGCCCTAGATCCGCCTTCGTCCGGATCGAGTCGTCGATCACCTGGCCGAACGCCGCCGAGACTTCCGGCGCGAGGTTGGTCAGCGTCACCGTCGCCGGCGCGTCGACCAGCGCACCGTCTGCACGCGCGAGCGACGTCCGGACGCTCGTCGACAGATCCGTTTCCGTCCACCCGCCGGCCGGCGCGCCCTGCTCCGAGGCGTCCGCCGCGGCCTCCGCGCGGTCCGCCGCCGCGCCGGCATCGGTCGCCGCGTCGCTCGCGAGGTCGGCAGATCCCGCCGCAGCCGTCGCCGAGCCGGCCGCCGCCTCCGCCGAGTCGGCCGCGAGGCCGGCCGACTGTTCCGCGGCGTCGCGCGCTGCGCCGGCACCTGAAGCAGCGTCACGCGATCGCGCAGCGTCCGCCGCCGAGCTGGCCGCATCGTCCGCAGAATCTCGCGCCGATACCTCCGAATCGAGCGCAGTCGTCGCCGAGCCGGCCGCCGCCAGCTCCGAGTCTGCAGCCTCACCCGCGGACGCCGCCGCAGCCTCCGCGGACTGCGCAACGCCGGCCGCCGATCCGGCCGCCGCCGTCGCCGCCGACTCCGCGTCGCGCACGAGCTGCGCGACGCGAGAAATCACCGGTGCCGGGTACTCCGTGCCGGCGTCCATGATGTTCGCGAGGTTCACCGCCCGGACGCCGGCCGCGTCCGGATCCGCCGGCCCGAACGTCACCGAGTCCGCGCGCACCTTAGGCCCTAGCGTGCCCCGGCCCGGATCCTCGAACAGCTCCGGCGTCGCCGTCCACACGATCGGCACGCCGGCCACGACCGCAGGCAACCAAGCGCCGTCGCGCGCCTGGCGATCCTGAAGCCGGCCGGCGACGATCGGAAAGACCATCGGCCGCACCGACAGCGCGTAAGTCTCCGGGTCCACGTCGTCGCCCGGAACGCGGATCGCCGCGAACCGATCTTGCTCGTCGAACGACGCGGTAAAGGTGACTTTGCCCTTAAGCGTCGACTGATCCGGAAACGGATCCGCGTCCGTGCGCGAATCGTAGTCCGTGATCCTCCACCCGCCCGTTACGTGCTGGTACTCGATCGACATTAGTTCCCCGTCCTCGTCATTGCCCAGTGTCCCCCGTCGTCACGTCGCGCGAAATATGTTGCACCGTAAGCCGATTGAAGTTCGCGCCGCCGCGAAGCGATCGGAACGACGCGATAAACGACAGGTATGCCTCGACGAGGTAACCCGGCTCCGGAACCACCACCGAGGCGACAGCCGTCTGCGAGTACGGCCGTTGCGTCTCGTTCGTCTGCGCCTGCACCGAGTAGATCGTCATATCCGGCCGCAGCACCCGGACCTCCCAGTTCGCGACGCCCGTAAGCCCCGGCGCTGGAACCTCGTTCACCCACACCTGACAGCGGATATCCCACAGCCCCCGGTCGAGTAGCCGGATCCGACCGCCGGCCGTCAGCTCGCACCCGCTCATCGGCCCGACCTGATTGGAGAACGGCAGCGTCATCGGCCGCGCGACCGGCGTCGCCGTGCCCATGTACGCCGACCCGTAGTCGAGCAGCGGCGACAGCAGATCCTGACGCGCGTTCAGATCCTCCTGTTCGATCGCGTTCCGCTGGCCCGTCTCGTATGTCTCCTGCACCATGTAGCCGAACCGTTGCAGCGCTTGCTCCGCGGCCTCCCGGTCCACCGATTGCGGAATCGGCAGCTCGACCGCGCGACGCACCATTACGCCACCCCGAGTAGACGGATCCGAAGGTTCGCGAAGTCCGGGCGCACCGACCAGCCGCGCGACGAGCCGGCCACCTTGACCGCCGACGCGTAGACCGTCACGAGCCGGCCGGCCGGAATGACACCCTCCGGCGATCCGGGAAGAATCGCCGTGTCCGAGTGCGAGCGCAGCGGAACCTCGAACCACCCGGCCGCGTGAAGCCCCTTCCCGTATCCGACGAGCCGGCCCGTCACCGCGTCGTCGACCCGGACCTCGACGTCGACCCGGTGGCTCGCCGAGGACTCGACGTCGACGCCGCCCGAGACGTCGATCCGGTACGGAAACGGCCGCTCCGGAATGGTCAGATTCACCAGCAGCTCGCGCACGTCCGCCGAGGACTTGCTCGACTCCGGAAAGCTCGACGCCGGCACGACGTACTCCTCGACGACCGCGCCGGCACCGGTAGGCGTCCACCGGAGCTTTCCCAGCTCCGCGTCGTGTATGAGCGTGTCGCCGTCCGCCGGCTCGCCCTCGACGTCGACCGACTTATACACCGACCCGGACGGCCCTTCCGGACCCTCCGGACCCTCCGGAAGTGCCGGCAGCTCGACGTTAAGAACGTACGGCCCGCCCGGTGCGCCGGCGACGTCGACGCCGGCCGGAGCGTCCTGAAGCTCGCCGCCGACCGTCACCGATCCGCCCTCGATCACCGGAGCCGGCCCGACCGGCCCCGGTGTGCCGTACGCGTCCGCGTGGACGATGAAAGTCTCGCCGTTCCACACCCATTGCGAGTTATCGTCGACGTTGCGGTACGTGTTGTTTACGTCCGTCTCGCCGAGCACGAGCGCCAGACCGTCGAGTTCCGCCGTCGTGCGATCGCCCTTGTGGACGTTGCCAGCCGGCCCGCGCTCGCCGTCGTCGCCCTTATAGATCGGCAGACCCAGCACCGCGCGGCCGCCGGACCCGTCTTGTCGTCGGCGAACGTGCAGATACGTTTCCGTCATCGGCGGCATCCCCGGCGCTTGCGGAATCCCGAATACCTCGAGGTCGACCGAGAGCCGGTCGATCGGATCGTTAACGCTGGTCATTCCTGCCCCGCTTCCCGCGCCTCGCGCACTTTCCGTTTCAGCGACGCCCACGCCTCCGGTTTGGTCAGCTCGAGCGCGACGATTCCCGTCCGCCGGTGCCGGAGCTTCACGGCCTCCTCGTCGCCGAGAATCGTCACCTCGACGTCGCCAAACTCCGGCGTCGACTCGAGGTCCGCGCGCGTAATCCACTCGCCGCCCTCGTAGACCGCGTTATGCAGCCAGTTCAGCACCGCCTGCGCGAGCAGTTCGGACTGCCCGCCCGGAATCTCCGCGACCGCACCGTTCGACAGGGGAGCCGCCCGAAGGAACCTCCCTAGCTCGACCGTGTTCTCGTCGTCGAGCGAGAACGGATCCGGAACGCGTGCGCGTTCAGTCATTGTGCAAAACCTCTCTAGCCAGTCCGCGCGCCGCCGGCGGCACCGCGTCCGGAACATGAATCCCAATCCACGACAACAGTTCCCGGACGTATCCGGTAAGCGATATCGTTCGCCGTTCGGACTGAAGCGCCGTCGATTGCGCCGTCCGCAGCTCCGACGTCAGGCCAGCGACCTTCTCGTCGAGCTGGCGAATCGTCTCGTCCTGCTTCTCCATCCGCAGCGACACCCATTCGCGCGTGTCGTCGTCGCGATCCGAGCGCCGCGCAACGACGACGCCGAGAAATCCGATCACCGCGGACAGTAGGACCGCGGCCGCCGATATCAGCGCGACAGTGACCGTCGACCCCATCGCCTAGACCCTTCCTTGATTCCGGCAGCGACCAAGATCAGCCCCGCAATTACCAAATAGCCGCGCGCGGACACCCAGTCGCGATCCGAGTTGTCGAGAAACACGTACGACGCCGAGAACGACAGCCCCCACATGGCATGAAGGAACGCCGCGAAACCGAACATCGCCGGCCGCATCCGCCGGCACACGATCGACGCCAAGCACGCCGCGCCGACCGCGACCCACAGCCACGCGAACACATGAAGCGGCGCGATCGTCTCGACGAACGTCAGTTGCCGCGGCCGATCCGGCGCGGACGGCACGAGGTACGCCGTCCCGATACCGAAGCACGAGACCGCAGTCACCAAGAGCGCCAACGCTTTAAGGCGTAACCATGCTTCCGCCTTGCGCTGGATCCACCGCGCCGCCGGACTCATTGCGAGGCCCGAGCCTCGAGCGCCAGCCGCTCGCGCAGCACGTCGCCGCCCGCGTACGGAGCGCCGTCGACGACGACCGCCGGCACGCCGTCCTGCGCCGGCGCGGCGACGGACCCGCCGGCCAGCTCGACGCGACGCACCAAGCCCTCGACAGCCTCGAGCAGTTCACGCACGCCCGGATCCGGAGCCGGCGCGGCGACAGGCCGGCCGGCCTCGTCGATCACGTCCGGAGCCTTCTGAAGGTTCTTCAACGACAGGCCCATCGTCGACATACCGAGCGCGCCGCCGGCGAGTCCCAGCCAGCGGTCCGCGTCGTCGAGTGTCATCACGCCGGCGATCGCCAGCGCGCCGAACACGAAGAACGCGAGCACGTAGACGAGCGCGCGCACCTTCGCCGGCCCGAGGCCGGCCAGGAATCCCGGCATCACTTGCCGCCTTTCTCGCCGGCGCGCTTCGCCTCGACGAGTTCCTTCACCATCGCCTCAGTACGGAACGCCGACGCGTCCGTGAAGCGAACGAACTCCGGCGTCGCGAACTTGTTCGTCGACCCCTCGACGAACGACTGGCGAGGCTCGCACAGCGCCCGATAAATTTCCTGCTGCTGTTCCGCCGTCAGTGCTGCCATGAAATCGTCCTCTCTGTCTGCCCACTTGAAGCCGGCCGCGTACGTGCCCGGACCGATCAGCCCGTCGACGTTGAAGCCGGCCCACTCCTGCACCTCGCGCGCACGCGCCGCCGTCGCCGGCCCGTAAAGCCCGTCCGCCCCGATCCCCGTCGCCCGCTGCCATGCGGCGAGCGCGTCGCGCCACTCCTGGCGATCGGTGCGCCACATGCCGGAAATCGAGTTTTCATCGCCCTCTAGCGGACCGTAATAAAGCCCGAGCGGCAACACCCACCCCGCCGGTGTCTCCGCCGGCGCTTGCCCGGATCCGCCGCGCACCGCGTAATCCCTTCGCAGCGCGTTAATGTCGTACGTCTTGCCCGGCGCATAGCCCGGATCCCACTTGCCCTCGACGCTCGTTCCGTTGTGCGTCTTGCACCGCGCAAAGTCCGGCCACCGGTGCCACTTCCGAATCTCCTCGTTCAGAATGCACATCGTCTGGTATTGCGGACCCGACATAGGTTCGACGCCGCGGTACTGAATCTCAGTCCCCAGCGTGCGCCGGTTGAAGTCGCGCGTCACCGGTAACGGCCACGTGTCCCAACCACCCGACGCCCCTGCATGATTGGCAGGATGAAGCGAGACGACCGCGAGGTCGCCGTCGTACAGGATCGCGTAATTGCACAGCGGCCCGGACAGCCCCGGCACGCCCGAGGTCAGGTTGCCGTCTAGGTAGATGTTGTTTCCGCCGCCGGTGTGGTGGTTCACGTGCCCGTCGACGCCGTTCGGATTAGCCCACGCCGACCCGTTGCCGCGATTGATGTTCGGCCCGAGCACGAGCGGAACGCCGCGTGCCTCAACCCTTTTCGCTATCTCTAGAACGAACGTCACCGCTCCGCCTTCCGTGCCATATGCTCGCGCAGGTCCGCCGCGTCGAGGTCCGTCGACTTCCCTTCCGTCGCCGGCCGCTGGTGCGCCCAGTCCGCCGGATCCGCCGGCTCCGCGGTGTCGATCACCGCCCGGTCGAGTAGCCCGTGAATCCAGAACCCGCCCGTCCGCGACGGCCGGCGCGTCACGACGACCTCGCCGGCCAGCTCGTCGCCGTCGACAGGGGAGCAGCACCGCGAAAGATGCTCGCGCACCGTGCGATCCTGTTCGCGAATGAACTCCGCGTGCCGGCGTCGATCCTCCGGAACCTTCAGTCGAAACTCAGGCATTGACAACACCTTTCACTATCCGCCGAGCGCGACGCGAGTAATCGTCGAGCCCAGCTTGCGAATCTTCCCGAGCGCGATCGCGCCCGGCTCCTGTTCGGCCGCACCGTCGCCGATCTGCAAGGTGAAGCGGCCGACACCGTTCGGTGCCTCCGCGTAGGTCACTTCCGCGATATGGTCGACCGCGACGCCGCCGTTCGGTTTCTCGTAGGCCACAGGGTCGCCCTTTTTGATGTGAAGACCGATGTAATAGGGCGAGCCGTTTACGACCTCGATCGCCGTCGACTCGTAGCCGCGCACCGCGTACAAGCTCGACCACATGCTCGCGAACGTGTTCAGCGACAGGCCCGTACCCTCCGACGCGACGAACGTCTCGCGAAAGCGCCACGGCCCCGCCTCGTTCGCTGCGCGCAGATCCTCGACGGAATGGAACGCGAACGCGACGTCTTTCACGCGGTCCGTGAAGATGCCGAGCGACAATCCGGGGAACCCGAAGAACTGTCCGATCAGGCCGGTAACGAAGTTGGCCGAGTTCACCGCAATGTCGTTGATCCACGTCGGCGACTTGCCGCCGCCCGTCGCGCGCGTCGCCATAGGAATATGCGTCATCTGTTCGACGCGGCCGACCGTCGAATATTGCCCGGTGCGATACAGCGCGAGCGGCCGGCCGGCGAGCGTGCCGTCGAGCGAGTCCCGGTCGACGTACTCGTCCCAGCCGTTCGCCCCGAGTATCGGGTACGTGATCCATTCGAGCGCGTCCGTCGCGGCCTCGACGACGGTACGGATGAAGCCGGAGACGATGTTTCCGCCGAACTCGAGCCGCGGACCGCGCTCGACGAAATCGAACACCAGCGTCGCCCGGTCGAGAATGGTGAACTCCGGGAACGGTTGCGGATCGCCCGGCTCCCACAGATCCGCGCGCATCGACACGTTCGTCGTCGCGCAGACCTCCGTCGCTAGATCCATGAATTTGTCCATGCGCGCCGTCGTCGTCGCCCACTTCGAGCCGTCCGCGAGTCCCTTGTTCCGAGGATTGACGATCATCGGCCAGAACGCGTTGCGTAGGTAGTTCCACGTCGACAGCGCGAAAAGGTTTCCGGTCGGTATCGACCACAGGTTCGCCTGCGTGCGAATGAGGTTCGACATCAGCTCGCCGGCGAGCACCGAGCACGCGCCTCCGAGTCCGAGAGACCACTTACTAGGCTGGAACTCCGGCGGCAGGAACGCGTCCGGGAAGATCCGGAGCCAGTTGAAGTGCTCGAGGCAGTGGACGGCCTCTATCTGGATCCACCGCCGGCGGCCCTCGCGCACCCGGCCGAACGACGTGATGAACCACAGCGTCTTATAGCCCGGTAGCTCGATGACGATAGGCCGGACCGCGTATTTCGCCTGCCCGTAGAAGTATTCGACCCACGTGTCGTTTTCCGGCACCTTGAACGACAGCCCGCCGGCCGCGTTCTCCTTGTCGGTAAACGTCAGGTCGCGCCGATCGTTGCACGGCGCGAACGTCTCCATCATTTTCGTCATCATGCGAACGCGCGCACGAGGATTCCCGTACAGCTTGCGCTCGTCGGCCGCCTCCTGCTGGAACGCGGCGAACGCTTGCCGGCTCACAGCACGCCCTCCTGCCATCGCGGCGTCGTCGCCCACAGCCGCGTCGACGAGCTGGCTCCGCGCACGGTGAAGGAAACCCGCGTCACTTCCGCCGGCGGAATCGGCCCGACGAACTGCTGGCCTTTCATCAACGGCCACAGGTTGCGGCCGCGGCCGGCGTCGCCGATCTTGCGAGCTCGCAAAGTCTGCGCGCCGTTCGTCGTGTCGATCTGCACCTGTTCGCCGGCGTGCACTTCCGGCAGCGTCACGTCGTTGTCGGCGTACACCAGCCGCAGCACGCCCGGCCCGGTGAAGACGAAGGCCGGCCACGACTCGACTTCCGGACCCGCGTACAGCGACAGCGACCCGGACACCGCCGCCGCGCCGGCACGGTTGACCCACTCCGGAGCGTCACCGTCCGCAGCTCGCGCGAACGGATTGTCGGCGATCAGCAACACGTCGAACGTTGTTCCGTTCGTGCCGGCCGGATCCCGCGTGTATGCCGGTTTGATCGAACCGCGGCGCACCGGCACGAAGCGCCAGCCGGCCGCCGAGGTATAGCCGCACAGCCAGCCTTGCCGGTCGCGCTGGATGAGCGAGCGCAGCCACTCGCGCCGGCGGCCGGCCTCGTCCGGCGTCGAGCCGTAGACGTGAATCGGTAGGTCGATCTTCCCGTGCGCGAACGTTGCGCCGAGGTAGTGCTCGCCGATCCCGCGCGCGGACGGATCGAATATCGCGTCGACGTCGACGTGGCCCAGCCCCTCCGGACCGGACCCGAGGCGAAACCCGTTCTCGCCGCCGTACAGTCCGCCGGACAGGTGAAGCACCACCCCGTCCGGAGACACGTAGTAGACGATCGTCATTCCGCCGGGAATGAAGCCCTCGCGCGCCCGGCTCACCATCCGCCGGCCAATGCGTCCGAGCGGACCAGTCGCCGCGCTTCTCTGCTCATTTCCTGCGCCGCCTCCTCTGGATTGTTCGCGATCATTTGCTCGATCCACACGAGCGGACCGCGCTCGCCGTCGAGTCCGCCGCCCTCTGCGCCCTCCGTGTCGGTCGGTGTGGCCGGCTCCTCGCCGAGCGCTGGCGTCGACGACAGCGCCGGCGCGGCCGTCGAGTCCGCGAGGTCGAACGCGATTTCGCCGAGCTTGCCGAGGCCGAAAAAGTCGAGCGTGTCGCCGACCGTCTCGTCGAAGATCTGGCGTGGGAGCTGGTGAAGGAACTCCTCGAAGTCCTGCGCCGAGTACGCGCCCGACGAGGACGACGCGCCGGCCGAGGACATGCCGGCCGAGGACATGCCGGCCGACGTCCCGGTCGACGACGACCCGCCGAGACTCGACGACGAGCCGCCGGCGGATCCGCCGACCGAGGCCGGCGCGTCGAACGTGCCGCCGATGCCCGAGACTCCGCCCGTGCCCGAGAGCGGACCGCCGACCGTGCCCTCCGGCATGGCGTCGCCGCCGATGAAGAACTCCGGCGGAAAGTGCGCGTGGTCGGTAAACATGGGGTCGTCAGCGCCGGCCGCGATCCCGCCGAACTGGCCGTCGCCGCGCGCGCCGCCCATCTCGAAGTGCGTTCCGTCCGGCAGCGTCGCGGCAGTGTGCCCGCCGTACGGCCCGCCGTTGTACCAGCCGAACGACAGCGAGCCGGCCGGCCCGACGCCCGGAATCGCGCCCATTTCAGCCAGCGCGGACTCCTGGTTACCGGTCGCGAAGCGCGACCCGAACGGCGAGCGCCCGGTCGCGAAGTTGGCGAGCGCAGAGACAGCCCCCGAGCAATCGCCCCAGTTCACCCCGCCCCACTCGTACTCCGCGCCCTCGACGCCGCGCGCGAAGTCGATCAGCTCGTCGGTCGAGACCAGCCCGCCGTCCGCGTAGCCCGGCAGCATTCCGTGCAGGAACTCAGGTGAAGGCACCCAGCCGGCGCGAATCGCCTCGAGCACCGGCAGAGTCTCCGGCGTCACCGCGTGCGCCGGCTCGACAAATTCGCCGTTGGACAGGCGAGCGAGGATCGCGTCGTCGCGAGGCCCGCCCGGACCCGAGACCTTGCCGCCGTCGCGGTACGGTGCCGCCCACGACACGAGCGAGTCACCGAGCGCGCGCGTACCCATGCCGCCGACGCCCGGCACCCAGTCCGGAATCTGGATCCGTTGCAGAACGCGGCCGATGTTGCCGACCGCCCGTTTGATCCCTTGCTCGATGTTGTCCCAAACGCCGCCGATCGTGTCGCCGACCTTGCCGAAAAAGTCACCGACAGCACCGAATCCGGACTTGAACGCCTCGAACGCCGGCGAAATTACGTTGTTGTAGTAGCCCGATATCGCCGACGCGATCCCGGAAAATACCGGCTCGATCACGCCGTTGTAGAACCATGAAGCGGCCGCGCCCACCTCGTCGAGCCGGTCGCCGAACCATCCGAGCACCGGCGCGATAACCGAGTCGTACACCCACGAGAACACTTGGCCGACAGCGTTCATCGCGCCGTGGACGATGCCCCGGAAGGTTTCGGACTCGCGATAGGCGTAGATCAGGCCGGCCGCGAGCAAGCCGAGGCCCGTCACGATCAGCATTAGAGGATTGGCGTTCATCACGACGTTGAAAGCCGCTTGCGCGATCGTCCACGCCTTGATCCCGCCGACGATCGCGAGCAACGTTCCACCGAGCGGCGCGAGCGCGATCGCGAGCGAGCCGATCGCGCCGGCGTTGTCCATCAGGAACCCGGCCATAGAGCCGAGCGCGCCGACGAGGCCACCCTTCACCGTCCGCGAGAACTCTTCGAGCGCGACGCCAGCTCCGCCGCGCAACGTCTCGCCGGCCGCGGCCGCGGATCCCTCGAACCCGGCCATATTCGACTCTGCGCCGGCCAAGCCTTGAAGGAACGCCGGTATCTGGTCGACCGACAGATCCTCGAGCGGCGTTCCGAACAGTGCGATCGCGGTGTTCGCCCGCTCCGCCGGATCCTCGATTTCGAGCAATCCCGCCGCGGTGTCGCGCAGCGCTTGCTGCGCCTCCGCGCCGCCGCCGGCGATCGCCGCCGACATAGCCTCCGCGTTCAGTCCGACCCGCTCGTACGCCGCGACCGATGCCGTCGACATATCGGATCCGCGAATCGTGAACTCTTTCAGCGCATCACCGGTTTTGTCGAGCGCGATCTTGCCCTGGTCCGACGCCGCGACGAGCACCCCGAACGCCGCGTCGCCCTCGAACCCGAGCGCGCGAAAGTTGGTGCCGTACTCGTTCATAATTTCCGGCAGCTCGTCGCGCATCGCCGCCGGCACGCGCTGCGCGGCCGCCGTCATCAGGTCGAACGCTTCGGTCGAGTCCTTCGCAAGCCCGTTCGTCACGAGCTGCGCCGCCGACTGCACGGACTCTGTGACGTCGCCGCCGAATATCCCGGCGAAGTTCATCGCCTTCTTGGATATGTCCTCGATCGACGCTTCGCCCTCGTAGCCGGCCGTCCGGAAGGATGAAGCGACCGCGCCGACCGCCGTCGACACGTCCTCCATCGAATCGCCGAACGCGCCCTTGTAGAGGTTGCCCGTGATCGCGCCGTATTCCGCGCCAAGCTCGCCCGTCGCGCCGAGAGACGCCGCGAGCTTGTTCGTCACTGCCTGGTTGTCGATTGCCGACAGGCCCAGCTCGACCGCGGATCCGATGCCGGCGGCCGCGACTGCAAGGTTCTTGATCTTGCCGCCGGCCGCGTCGGCGTCGTCGCCGAACCCGCGGACGCCGCGCGCGCCTTGCTCGCCCGCGTCGCCGGCGTCGCGCTGCGCACGTGCAGCGCGATCGTTCGCGTCGGCGAGGTCGTTCGTCGCCGTCGTGGCGTTGCGTGTGGCCGCCTGGACTCCGCGGCGCGCCGACTCGACGCGCTCCTCCGCCGCGGCGAGCTGCGCCGCGGTCGCGCGGCCCGAGTTCTGCAAGTCCTCGAGCTTCTGCTGTTCGACGCGTTGCCGGCCGGTCGCGTCCGCTACTTTGTCTTGTGCCCGCGCGAGCTTTTCGGCCGCCTTGTTCACCGCGGACTGCGCGCGGCCCATTCCGTCCGCTATTGCGTCGCCGGCCTCGCGCCCGGCCTGCTGGCCGGCCTCGCGCGTGCCGCGCGACAGCGAGTTCGCGAACCCGCGCAGCGACGGAAGTACCGGCACCCACACCACATCGTCAGCCGCCACCGGTTACCTCCGTCGCTACTTCGCTTGTTGTTGCGGCCCTATCGACTTCAGATAGGCCAGAACTTCCTCCGTCGTCGCGCCGCCGCGGTCGCCGAGCTGCACCGCGTCGCGAGACCACGGGAATTGCAACCACTTCGGCCACTTCGGACGCTTGCCGCGGTGCCAGACGAGACGCTGGTCGAGAATCTTGAGGTAGTGCAGTAGTTGCCACAGCAACGCCTCGACGTTCGTCCACTGCTGGCCGTCGTTCCGCGCCCGGTGGAGGGCAGAACCCGGCGGAAGATGTTCCACGAGGACGCGAAGCTGGCGAGCGGATATTTCACGCCGCCAGTACGCGCCCACGTAATCACGTCCGTACTCAGCAATTAGCGCTGCTTCGATCGCCTCTGGGAACGATTGAAGGATCGCCGCGCCTGTGTAGGGTCGCCGCTAGCATCGACCGCCCGCTGGTTGTCGAGGTACTGCGAAAGCGCCTGCGACCACAGCCCGGACGATCCGCCGGCCTCGACGAACTTCTCCCACTGTTCCTCGCCCATGTAGTGCGCCGCGACGTCCGCCGGCGTCGACTCCTCGTCGCGCGAGATTTCGCGAAGCTCGTCCTTCCACGGGTCGTCCGCCAGAATCGGATCCATACCCCACCACTGAATCCCCTTGAAGGTGAAGGGGAATCGGTCGACCGAGCCGACTTCCTCCTGACGCTTTTCGAGCATTGCGTCGAGGTCGATCGGCTGCGCCTTGTGATCTGCCATGTGCTGCAACTCCTTCGGTGGATTAGCGGACGGTGGATTGACCGGCAGCGGCCGCTGACGCGATCCACCGGCACACCGGCGGCCGCTGCCCTCTCATAGTGTGCCCAAGCAAGCAGACATAGGAAAGCATCACAATGTGATTGTGCTCGTCGAACTCTCCGCCGACCGATCGGCTAATCTGCGCGCATGACAGGGAGCGACGACGCAATTAGCCGAATGTATGCCGATATGGCGCGGTCGATACGGCCCGACCTCGACGCACTACGACAGTTCAACGAGCACGCGAGAGCGCAGGCGCAGAGTGCGCGCGCGATCGACGAGTCGATCCAGGAAATACACGACGCAAGGGCAGCGCGACAGGCGGCCGAGGACGCGGACCGCGCCCGCGAGCTGGAACTAGCCGAGATGCAGGCGGAACTCGCCAAGGACGGCGTGCAACTCTCGCGCGACGGATTGCGGATCGCCGAGGAAAGCCGCGACATTGCGAAGGACAGTTACGCCGTCGCCGAGGACGGACTGAAGATCGCCGGCGAAAGCCGCGACTACGCGAAGAACGGTTTACAGGTCGCCGAGAAAAGCCGAGATTACGCGAGAGACAGCCGGATTCTTAGCGTGATAGCGATACTCGTCGCGATCGGGTCCATCATCGCCGCGTTCGTGATTGCGAACAGCAGCACGCCGGCCGCGGACGAACCCGCGACCGGCGTACCGTCGATTTCGGAACAGGCTCCGGCAGAGAACGACCCGCCGGCCGTCGTTCCCGAGCCAGCGCCGGCCGAGGGCGAACCCGCGGCCGGCGAGCCGGCAGCCCCGAACTAGGCTCCGCCGAGAGCCGGCACGCGCCAGCCCTCTTTGAACTCGCGCTTGACCGACCAGCCCTCCGGACCCGGGTAAGCAGTCAGCGTCACCGGGTAGCCGATGAGCTGGTCCTTCCGGTACACCAGTCCGCCGCGTTCGGTGATTTCACCGTTCGGAATGAGCGCACGGCGCGCGTAAACGCCGTCGATCACGTCGATACCCCACGCGCGCAAGTCGCGAGCCTTCTTGTCGCCGTCGACGAACGACGTCACGCCGGACGCCTCGTCGTAATCGACGTCCTCCGCCCTCACCTTGAAGTAGACGGAAATGGTGTCCCAGCTCGTCGTCCACAGGGTCGTTTCCCACGTGATGATTTCGTTCGTCGTCTCCACGCGGACCGGCGCGTTCGTCTGCCACGGGGTGAAGGGCGTCGAGTCCTGTTCCCTGTTCTCCGTGATCCCCTCGTCGGAGATGTAACCGAGGTCGACCGCGCCCGCGGTCCACGGCTCCATGTTCTTCGGGAACTCGTAGCCGCGATCGGCGACGCGCAGCGCGCCAGTCACGCCGAGGCGCACCAGCGCGTCGTCATAGTTGCTCGTCGGTGCAGTCATGTTGTGCCCCTTATCTTGTGATGAACGACAGCACAGCGCCGCGCCGTCGAGTGTTCTTGTTCCAGTCCGGCCGGCGAACGAAGTAGGGCACGCGCGCGACCGTCAGGCCGGCGACGTCGATTCCCTCGATCAGCGATCGCACGCGCTCCGCGAGGTCCGCCGCCTGGCCGGCGTCGCCGGCGAATACGTCGACGTCGACGTCCCGGTCGTGGGAGAGCGCCGGCCCGTTCCACGGACGCGCGCGTTCGGTCGCCGGCAGCTCGCGCACCGCGACCGCCGGCAGCTTCTCGTCGAATGCCGGCGGCAGCGTCGCGTAAGCGTTCAGGCCGGCCGCGCCGAGATGCGCGACCAACTCCGCCTCAACGTCGACGCCGGCCACGCGTCAGCCCGCCTTGTTTTCGCCGGCGTTGCCGGCGTCCGTCTCGACAGGTGAAGCAGAGCGGCCGCCGGCGGATCCGGAGCGCGCCACGCGGCCCGAGTCCGCGGCGACAGCGTGTCCGGATCCGATCAGCCGCGCGGCCCAATCGTCCGAAACGTCCTCGACCGTGCCGATTTTCGACGACTTGCGATGTACCGTGTAGCGAATTTTCACCGCTAGCTCACCTAACTTCCCGTATTGCCCGACCCAGCGCTCGCCGCCGTGTCTTACGTTCCGAACCGTGTTCCTCTTCCGCCGAATCCGACTCGACGTTCGCGAACGATCGCCCACCCGGACGGATCCCGGACACGACCGAAATAGTCGCTTCGCCGCCGAGTTCGTCGGTGTTCGACTGCGCGCGCCGCGCCACGCTGCGCGCCTTGTCGACGAGCGCCCGCTGCAACGGCCCATGCCGCATGATCGCGTCGACTTGCTTCTGCGACAGCCTCACCCGCGGACCTCCTCGAGCGTCGCCTCGACGTGGTGCACCAGCTCCGGCCGTATCGGGTGAGGCCACCGCACGACGTCGCCGAGCACTTCGAGCACCCGGTCGCCGTGCCGGACCCGGTCGATCGACCGTAAGTCGATATCCATTCCGACCGGCGTCACGAGCGACCAGCCCGAGATGACGCCGTGCCGGAAGTCGCCTTGCTCGCGCGACGCCGCCGGCTGCAATGACACCCGCCGTTCGACCGGAATCACGATCGGATCCGAGTAGTCGAGCGACGTCGCGTCCGAGGAATATCGGTCCTTGACCTCGCGCGGCCGGAGAATGTCGATCCTCGTCGTATATGCCACCGGTCAGCCCTCCGCCGGAATGACGTACTTGTCGAGCTTCACGTAATCCGATGCAGTGAAGGCGAACCCGCCGACCGTCGCGCCGAACCGTTCGTCGATCTGGCCGACGCGTAGTCCGAGCTGGCCGGCCGGCGCGATCAGCGCGCGCGTCGCGACCTCGAGCACCAGCCCGTCGAGCGCCGGCACGTCGTCGAGACCGTGGTCGACGACCAGCTCGACGCCGCGCCATTCGCTCGTCCAGCACCCGACGCGCTTACGTAGCGAGCCGTCCGCGGACCACATGAAGCGCGACGGGTCGACCGGCTCGCCCTCCTCGAGCACCGAATGCACCGCCAGCAGGCGAAGCGTCGGAACTTGGAGGATAGGCGAGCCGGATCCGTCGACGATCAACTCGACGCGTTCGAGCACTGGCGCGATGTGCCACTCGCAGTAGGAACGCACCGCGTCCCATACCTGCGCGACCTTCTCGTCCGCTTCGGCCTCGTCGTCGAACCGACCTTTGCCGGCCTTGATGACGTCAGCTCCGGTTACCGCCACCGGTGCCCCGCTTCGCGCTCGTCGACTTGCCGCGACCGCCGGTCGCCGTGGCTCCGGATCCGCCGGCGTCGTCGCCGTCCGGATCCGGAACGCCGGCCGAATCCGGCACGTCGCCCGGACGGTATCGAACCCCGTCGAGAACGATCATCTTGTGGCTAGGCATCGAATCACGCTCCCGCGGCAGCGGCCGGCGCGATGTGAACCATGCGGTTCGGACGCCAGAACGCTTGCGCGGCCGACAGTTCCGCGCGGACGTAGTTCAGGTTCCGCTGCGCGTAGTCCTTGTGCTGGTTGAACACCTGCACCGACAGGCCCTCGCAGTCGAGCAGCGCAACCTGCTTGAAGTCGCCGAGCAGCGACTCGAGCGGATCCAGTCGCTCCGACACGACGCGCGGACGTCCCCACAGCGTGCCCGGACCCATCGAGAACGGACCGTTACCGAGGAAACGGCCGTCGCTGTCCTGCAACAGGTCGATAGCCTCGTCGAGTTCCGGCGAGAGCAGCACCGCGTCGACCTTGCCGCCGCGGCCGCGACGCGTTACGGCAGTGATGCCGCGGCGAGCTGCGCGGATGAAGTCGAACGCCGCTTCGCTGGTGATCGTGTCACCGGTGCCGCCCGTGTAGGTGACCTCCTGCACGCCGGTCGTGTGCAGAATGCCGCGCGGCCGGCCGTTCTCGCCGTCCGAGTTCAGCAGCGTATCTTCGATCACGTCGTCGAGCGAGTACGCGAGTTCGTTGTTCATGTACGACGCGAAAGCCGGCGCACGCGAGAGCAACTGATTCGTGACGTCGTATCCGTCGGCGTACGTCCAAACCTTCGCGTCCTCGATGCCCGTCTCGATATCCGACGTCGGTTTCAGCGCCGCGTCGTCCGTGCCGCTGGTCGCCTCCGGAACGATCTTCGCGTTCCGGGTCACCGAACGCACCTGCACGTAGTCGAAGTTCCCGTCAGTCTGGCCGCGAGAAATAAGATCCAGCAGCGACAGGCGAGCGCGGTCGACCATATCGACGGTAGGCAGACGCATCGGTGCGAGACGTGCGTCGCCCGTGGTCAGCGTGCCGTCCTTGCGGTTGCGGAAGTAGCCGGCCATATCGCCGACCTTGACGCGGCCGATGTTCACCGGCGAGCCGTTGGAGACACCGGACGGATATTCCTTCGCGAAACGCGCGTACGCGTCAGACTTGGTGAACATCTCGCCATACGTCTTGACGCCGCCGCGCGGTGCGGTGCGAGCGCCGCCGGACTTCATGCCGCCGGCCGGCTCGTCGTCGTCGGCGAGCTGGTCGCCGTCGCCCTCGTTCGGCTCGTCGCCGATCGACTTCAGCGCGGCCGCTGCGCGATCGTTCGCCGCGATCGCCTCGCGAGCGGACTTGATGTCGGCATCGAGCTTGGTGATTTCCTCGAGCTGTTCCGCCGAGAAATCGCCGTCGTGCTTCTTCAGCTCCGCCACTCGATCGAGTGCGGCCTTCAGCTTGGCCCTAGGACCCATTCTTTCCTCCTGGTTATTGCCCGATCAGAGTCAGCCGCGCCCGCGCTTGCGCCGAGCCGCCACCGGTCGTTTCAGACTCGCCTGCCCCGCCGGCCTTTTCAACACCCACCCGCGACCGGTCCGACTTCTCTTCCTCCGCCGACGACAGGACGTCGCCGATCGCGTTGTGCGCATCCTGAAGCGCCGCATAGTTTTTCGACGACAGGACGCGGCCGGCCTTCGCCGCCGCGGCGAGCACTTCGCGCGACTTCGCCTCTAACAGTTCGGTATCCCGGTTGGCACCGAGCAGCGTCGGACCGACCTCGAGAATCGCCAGCTCGCGCAGCTCGTACACGTAATACTTGCCGCCGTCCTCCGCTTCGCGCTCGACCATCTCAGCGTCGAGAGTGTCGTACGCGAACGATGCTTGCGTGACGCGCCGGCCCTTGAGTAGTTGGTACACCTTGCGCGCCTTGGCGTTCTCCGGGTCGTCACCCTCGACGTCGAGCGTCGCCACGACCTCGAGGCCGGCCTCGACCTCCGCCGCCGAGTCGACCGCGCCGATGTGCGAGAACGGGTCGCCCCACTGGTGCGACCAGATGAACGGAATCGGATCGCCCTTCGCCTCCCACTCCGCGAGACTCTTCGCGAACGCGCCCGGCATCACGACGTCGCCGTACGAGTCGACGTTGCCGAACACCGAGACCAGCATCCGCACCTGGCCCGCCTTCAGCCCGTCACCTTCACCGGCCGCCTTCACCGCGACCTGAAAGTCCTTAGTTTTCACCGTGTCCCGCCCTTCTCGTTATTCGTCGTCCGCCGGCCGGCCCGGCACGTCGGTAGGTGACGCCTGCCCGCCGACCGTCACGTTCATAGGCACGATCAGCTCGTCGCCGCCGTCGACGGCCGACATGTTCATGCGCGCGCGCCACTCGTTTACCGTCATCGTCGGCCGGCCGACGACCGTCTGCCCGACCTTCGCCTGGTCGAGGAACGATCCGCGCATCTTCGCCTCGATCGCGTACTCCGCATATATCGGGTCGTCGCCGTCCGTCACGTCCGGCACGAGCTGCGCGTTAATCGCTTGCTCGTTCCGCGCGAAGTGATGCCCGAGCACCGGCCCGTAGAGCATCTTCTGAAACGCGTCGATGTTCGAGTAAGTACCCTCGCGCGATCCGACCAGCTCCGGCGGAACGTGATACGCGGCCGCGACCTCGATATCGGTCAGCTTGCGCCCCTCGAGGTCGAGCGTGTCCTTCGGCCGGAACGCGCTCGCCGACGCGCCCGTGATTTCCATATCGTCCTCAAGCAGCAGCCATTTACCCTCTTTGCCGCCGCCCCGCCGGTACGCCTCGAGTCCGCGCATGAAGCGCGACCGCGCCTCCTTGCTCCACTTCGGCGCGGTCGCCGGCCGGCGCACGACCTGCGGAATGCGAGCGCCGTTCTGCCACACACTGCGCCGATAGCCGACCGCCTCGCGCGACTCGTCGAGAATGTCGGAAAGCGTCTCGATCGGCGACAGACCGTTCGGCGACGATCCGACCGAGTAACCGACGTCGTACACACACTGCGACGGCTCGAGCTTCACCGTCGAGCCGTCCGGCATGGCGACGCGGATCCGCCGGACGTCGCCAAATCCGTCGCCGTAGAACTTCGTTCGCTTCGCCGGAATCCGCGTCAACGTCAGCCGCTCGTCGCGGTCGAACGCCCACACGATGCAATAGCGATCGTGGATCAGCCGATCCATCATCACGTCATGCCAGAACCGAACCGACGTCATGCGCGGAAGCGGTTCACGCAGAGCGAGAGCGAGCGCGTGATCGGTCACGCGCTCGCGATCGTTGTCCGAGATCCTGCGGTGCAGATGAATCGGCACCGAGGCCACCGACTCCGCGATGAACGTCGTCACCTTGCGGACCGCCGGCTGGTTCTTCAGCACCGCAGCCTCGTTCACCTTGCTCCCGGTGAGGTCCGTCAGCGGAACGCCCTCGTCCGGGAACTCGACAGTCGCACCGCGCGATTCGAGATGTGTCGACAGCCCGTCGAGTGTTTGGAATGCGACCATTACGGCAGCACCTGCACGAAACGAACGCCCGGTGCCGGAATCATCAGCTCGCCCGGCATCGACTGCCAGACCGGCGCGCGCGACTCCTCGTCGAGCAGCGACACGTCGACGAGCACCAGACCGTCGCCCTTTTCAGCATGAAGCCGGCCGCGCGCCGAGAAACCCCAGCACTGCACGACGACCTCCCGGCCGATGTTCTGCTTCAGATACCGCCGTACACCCGGCATTCGTTGCCCTCCCGGTCACGCGAAAAGTGTTTCCGCGTCGTCGTATTCGTCATAAGCGGACGACGATTCGTCCTCCCTAGGCTGCATTGCACGCCACAGCGCCGCAACACCCGACACCACCGGCGCGACGTCGCCCACGCTGTTCTTCCGCTCGAAAAACCACGCGTCGCCGGACTGTTTCGACTTCACCAGCTCCGCCGCCGCGGTGAGCCGAGGTTGCCCGCGGTGCCGGACCCGCCGCTGCATCACCGCGTCGTAGAACCGACCCGATGCGGCCGCCAGATCCGGCCCGCCCCATTCGATTACGCGCAGCGTTTGGTCGTTGTCGTCGTCATCCTTGTACTTGATGAGACGTAGATCCTCGATCAGCGATGAAGCCGGCGCACCGCGCGCCTGCACCACGACCTCCGGGTACTTGTGCGCCCGTTCGGCGAACCATTCCGCGATCCAGTCCGTACCGGCCCGCGACGCGATCAGCTCGAGATGAAACGCGCCGTCCTCGCGCGGCGCGGCGACCGTGATGTGCGACCACTGGCGATCGAACGACACGTCGAGCGCCAGCGACAGCTCCGCGCCCGGCGCTCGCCGAGACTTCGGATCCCGGCACGCGTCCCACGTCCCCTCCGGGAAAACGCCCGGCTCGAGCGTGTCGACCCACTGGCACAGATACTCCGTCCGGAACTCCGATTCCGGGAACGCCTCGACGTAGCCGGCGAGCTTATCGGCCGTAATCCCGTACCCGAGAGAGGGATTCGCGTACGGCCAGTATTGCGGATCCGTGTGTGGCACGCCCGGCGGTGCAGACCACTCGAAAAGACCGACCTTCGTGTCGGCCGTCTGCCCGAGTTCGATCTTCCGGCCGGCCGCGTCGCGCACCGTCCGGAGAACGATCGACGTCTGGTCGCCGGCGTTCGACACCGCGACCACCTGCGACCGCGCGACGGCCGTCGTCGTCGGAACGATCGCCGCCCACGCCGCCCAGCTTTGATGCTCGCGCAGCTCGTCGAGGATCGCCATATCGGCCGACAGTGAACGGCCGCCCTTACGCGTCGCCGTCTGCGCTTTCCAGCGCCGCCGGCCGGTAAGCGTGATCTTCCGCTTCCCGTTCGTCTGTAGGTACTTGACGAGTTCGCCGTTCAGCTCCGGGTCGTCCTCGATCACACCCGCGCCCTCATCGAGCAGTTCCTCAGCCTTGTCGAGATCCTGCGCGGTCGAAATCACGAGCCGCGCCATATCGACATATAGCCGCCACAGCACCAACCCGAGCAACCACTTCGTCTTACCGTTCTGCCTGGCGATAAGAACGATGATCGTGTCGAACCTGAAGCCCTCGCCCGACTCGTCGAGTTCGAGCGCGTGGATATACAGCCAGCGCTGCCACGGCCGCAGCACCCAGCCCAAATCCTCCTCGAGGAACGCGACGCACTCGAAACCCAGCGACGTCTCCGGCGTCAGCTCGCGCAGCTCCGGCGTGTAGACCCGCGGCGTCGTGTGCCCTTTAAGCGCCCCGGCCAGCACGGCGCGCCGCCAACTTTCCGCCTTGCGCCGAGCCGGCGTCGCCGCCGGCCAACGTCACCCGTCCGACCGGTGTGCAACCCAGCTCCGTAAGCGTCTTGAGCAGGTGCGGCCCGAGGTAGAGCGCCTTCGTCGCATCCTGCCCGCCGGCCGCGACGCCGGCCTCGATCTGAAGCGCGTAGCGCATCGCGAGGTCGACCGCCGCCTGGTCCTCGCGCTTAATCTCACGGCCGCGTGCTGCGACCGCGCGCGCGACCGAGGCCGGCAGACTCTCGTCCTGTTCGTCGCTCATATGTCGTCGTCCTCGTCGTCGTCCTCGACCAGATGAAGCGCCGGCGCAGTCGCGCCGGCCGCGGCCCGCCGTACGCGCGCCAGATAGTCCGCCGGCGTCACCGGTGCGGCCGGCCGATCGTCCGGAGCCGGCCCGTCGTCGCCGTCGACGTCCGCCGGCGGATCCAGCGCCGCGCCGGCCGACCCGAGTTCCGACAGCAGCTCGTGCCGGCGATTGAGAATCTTCATCGCCTGGTCGACCGACTTCGGATCGCCCTTCTTCGCGTACCGCCACACCGGCACCAGCAGCTCGTCGAGCCGCGCGAGGTCAAGTCGAACCTCGATATCGCGCGAGAGTTCCGGCGAGCCGAGTAGCAGATCCGCGACCAGCTCCGCGAGCAACGCGGCCGGCATGTTCGTCGACTCCTCGATCGTCTGCCACGATGAGCCGGACTTACGCATACGCAGCGCCCGCTCCGCGACCGTCTCGTCGTCAGCCATTCCTCAGTCCTTCCCGCCGGCGTTGCGCCGCGACACCGACCAGCTGCGCCGGCAGCTCGACGCCGCGCCGGACCAGCAGCTTCTCCATGCCGGCCGCCGTCATCCCGACCCGGCGCAGCGCCCGGTCCACGTACTCGCCGACGTCGAGTAGAAACGTGAAGTCCTCGACGACGGCCTCCGCGTCCTCGCCCTTCAGATACCGGCGCGTCACCACAGCGTGTCCAATGCCGGCGCGGACTCCGGGAACAGGTGAAGCACCGGCGCGGCCGGCCGTTCGTCGACCAGCTCGCACCCGCCGCGGCCGCGGCTGCACAGGAACCCGACGAACGGATTCGGTGCCGGCCGGTAGAACCACTCGACGTCGAACCCGGTCAGCGCGGCGAGCCGATCCAGCTCCGCCGGCGACGGCCGCAGCGTGCCAGCCTCCCAGTTGTCGACGGTCGGCTCGCGAACCTCGAGCGCAGCGTCGACCGCCGGCCCGTGAAGGTTCGCGAGATTCAGCGCCGCCGTGATCCGATAGGGGACCGGCACGCGCTCGCCGGCCGCGCTCACCACGACCGCCGACGAGGCACCGCGCGCCGCGCCCGGATCATGCGCGCGCGTGCTCGCGCTAGTTCCGACAGCGCGCTCGCGTAAGCCGCCGGCGCGCTGCCTACCAACGCCCACTCGCGCGCCTCCGCCCACCGGAACGCGTCGGTCGCCTCCTCTAGCTCGACGAGCGCAGCGGCCCGGACCGAGCGCCGGCGAGCCACGACGCCACACGCGACCGCGTTCACCGCGCAGACGGCCGCGATCAGCCCGACGAACCACCAGTCGACCGGCATCACAGCGCACCGCCGGCGTCCGTTACGCGTGCGCGCGCGTGATGGGTGGTCACCCTCCGGGGGGAGAGGACGGCTACCAACCCGGACCCGTCCGGCTGGCTGGCGCTCTGTGGCCGGAAAGCCCCTACCCCGAGCGGTGCGAGCGCGTCGTCGATGGTGCCGGCGTCGATGTAGGGCAGGCCGGCGAGTTGTGTCATGTGTCGCCGGTGGACGTTGTGCGCGTGTCGCGCCGCGGCCGCGTCGATGTGCCGGCGGATCGCGGCCCGCGTCAGTCGACGGTCGCAGGGTGCGCAGAGTTCGGCGTGTACCGGGTCGAGTTGCCACGTCAGCGCCGCGTCGCAGTCCGAGCACCGCGGCGTGTCGAGCGCGCTATACGTGTCTCTCATGCCTTCACCTGCCCGCGTTGCTTGGCGAGCAGGTAAGACCGCGCGCGCTTCGCCGCCTGGTCGTCTTGCTCCGCCATGCTCACGACCATCGCGTCCGCCTTGGGTGTCGGTGCGTGGTCGAGCTTGGTCGAGGTCAGCGTGCGCCCGTCGACTATCGCGGCGTAGTGCTCGTCGACGGTGCCGGCGGCCTTGCTGGCGCGTCGCTCCGCTTCTTTCATGCAGTGCTCGCAGCTCATGCGTTCTTACCTCCGGCCAGTGCGTAGTCGAGTTGCATAGCCGGCCGGTAGCGATAGCCGAGACCGAGCCAGCGGACGAGTCGCGCCGCGCGTTCCCGGTTCAGCTTGTCGCGCACGTCCGGCAGTCCGAGCAACCGACGCTGTTCGTCGTACGTCATTGCGTGCCAGTCCTTCATGCCCGACCGCCCGTCCGACGATTACGGAACGCGTCGACGACTTCCTCCTGCGTCGTCGCGCCCGGTGGTTGGTTGATGAGTTGCATCTCATCCACGAACGCGGCCCGCATTCTCGCCTCCGTCTCCGGGTCGACTGGTCCGTCGAACCGCAGTCCGCCGTCCTGGTCGTGGTCGATCACCACGCGGTCGCGAGGTCCGCGGCCGCGCACGATTCGAGCGATCGGTGCGACGACGACGGCGACGATGATTCCGCCGACGACGACGATCACGGCGAGAGCGGCGAGCAGGAACAGAACGATCGCGCCGAGGAATGCCGCGGCGTCGAGCAGTGCGTGCGTTGTCATGTGGTGCGTTCTCCTTGGTCGGTGTGGTTGTCAGGTCAGCGGATCGCCGGCGGTGTCCAGTCGACGACCGCGGCCGGCAGTACCGAGCGCAGCCATTGCGGCAGGTACAGCCCGAGTGGCCGCGGCGTGTATGGCTCCGTCAGGTTGGGCAGTGGTGGGAGGTCCGGCAGCTCCGGGACGTCGACAGCTGGCAGCACCGGCCCCTGCGCCGGCGGTGCCACGTTGTCGAGGTAGCCGGGTGGGTAGTCGGTGTGGTGCGCCTGGAAGTCCGCGCCGAGCGTCACGAACCGCTCGAGCTCGTCGATCGTCGGCCAGTCACAGATCGGATCCTGTGGCCGGCAGACTTGCACCAGCTCGACGCCGCCGGTGTCGCCGCGGATCCCGCGCATTGTGTAGCCGGGGAAGATACCCGGCACTCGTGTAGCGATCCCGCCCGGATTACGTGCGTCCGAGATGAGCACGGCGCGATAGTCGCTTGTGTCGATACCGTCGCGCGTCATGGCCTCGAGCGCGTCGCCGACGATCGTCGCGCCCTGCGAGTGCCCGATTAGCTCGACGTCCGAGCCGGGGCATTCCGCCGCGATCGTCCCCAGCTCTGCGCGTACGGCGTCGACGCCCATCCGGACGGACTGGTCGAACGTGTACGGACCGAGAGGCCAGATCGAACCCGGATAGTCGATCCTCCGGACGTCAGCGCCGGCGGCCGCGGCGATATCGGTGTGCGCCGTTACGACGGTGTGCTCGAGTCCGACCGAGCTTGTCCCGTCGACGGCGACGACGATCGTCGAGGCGCAGCCGAGACCTTGCGCGCCGGCAGGCGCAGCCGCGAAAATTCCAAATCCGGCAGCCAGCAATACGGCCGCCGATAGCGCTCTGATTCGAGCCATGTTCACCAATCCTCTGATAGTTCGCCGAGACCGAGCGGCGCGTCGCCGTTGCCTCGCGCGATGTTGCAAGCCCGGTGCGACGGACGAAGATTCGCCGGATCGTTGCCGAGTTCGGGGTGCGTCGACACCGGGTAGAAGTGGTCGACGTTGAAGGCGTCCGGCTCGTCCGGACCGGCCTCGTAGTGGATGGATTGTCCGCACATCCAGCACGGCGCGTTCGACTCTTCGCAGACCTTGCGGAAGTCCGCGGCGAGCGTGCGCCACGCGCGGCCGGAGCGGCCGGCACCGACCGCGCTCACGGCGCGAACCGATCGCCCCACGCCTTGATCGCAGCTTGCGCCTTGCGCTCGATAGCGAACGCCGGATGCTCGACGGCGTTTCCGCGCTCGTCGTTCACGACCGCGCCCTCGTCGTCGATCCGCTTCGCAGCGTCGCGAGCGCGCGCGACGACGACGCAATACGCGTCGAGTTCCGGCCCGAGAATGTCATCCGGCGAGTTGTGCCGGCTCACCGTGTAGACCCACACCGCGGCCGCGGACTCCGAAAGATGTTGCGGTGGTTTACGTTCCGACATTGACCCGCCCTCGATTCTCGACGCGGCCGCGCTTTACCTTGCCGGCATGTTCCGCGGCCGCGACGCCGTTCACTTCGACGTTGCTTTTCGGCTTGAAGTCGCCGAGCTTTTCCGTCTCGAAAATTCCGTCGATCACGGACCGATGCCACTGCGAGAGCTTCGGATCGTCCGTCACGTCCAAGTGCTCGAAACGCGTGTTTTGATTCAGGTTCATCGACGTACGAATGATTATGTCCCACTGGTCATTTCGCAGCAGGATAAATTTCGCGTGCGCGCGCAACGTGCGGATCCGCTCGTCGCCGTACAGGTGCCGGAAGTATTCGCAGTAACCCGGCTGGCGAGACTCGAATCCTTGGTCGACAACCCAGCGAACCGACAGGATCCGGCCGGCCTCGATCAGCTCGTACACCCGCGCCATATCGGCGATTCCGACCGTCCACGTGCAGACGTCCATGTGCGCCGGACCCGTCTTGTCGAGCAGTGCGACCACGGCGTCGATCAGCGAAAACTGCCCGTACGTGTAGCAGGTTGTTTCCTTGTGCGCCTCGAAGTCGGCCAGCGCCGTTACCGCGTTCTGCACTTCCCACAGCCGCGTCGGCCGGCGCTCCGGCGCGTCGTGCGTAAAGCTCACCGCGTCCGGCACGTGTTCGGCTCCTCGTCGACAGGCTCGCGCCCCGCCGGCCGGCGAGACGATCGCAAGTCTCGCAAACCTGCGCGGAAGTCACAACGTGATTGAAACGCGTGTTGTGCGCTCTGTGCGCGATTGTGAGCATGGCGCCAACGCGTCGCCGGGCACTCACCCGCCGGCGGCCCCGTTCGTCGCTCCTGCGTCGATCTGGCCGGCATTGCGGCCGCCTCCGAGGACGGCGCGTGCCGGTGGGTCGCAGAGATAGACGATCGCGCGAATCAGCGCGGCGACGTCGTGTCTCAGATGCCCGAGCACGTCGCGATTGCACGGACCGCAGAGCAACCCGCGGACCTCGCCCGTGCCGTGATCGTGGTCGACCGGTAGCCGCTTCGCCTTGCCCGTCGCCCGCTGGCAGATGAAGCAGCGGCCGCCTTGCGCCTGGTAGAGCGCCCAATACAGCTCGCCCGTGATCCCGTAGGTGCGTTCGACGTGTCGCGCGTGCGCCCGCTCCTTCGACGCCTTGCGCTTCTCCCGATCGTGCGTCGCGCACCGCGGACCCGGATACCTCGCCGGCCGGCGAGAGTCCGGATCGCAGTCCTTGCACCGCTTGCGTTCCGGCGCGCTCACAGCCGAGCCTTGCCCGTGATCCGCTCGAGGCACGGCATCCGCCGAGGCTCGCCGTTGCGCACGTTCACGCACGGCGACATTTCCTCCGCCCCGCACGTCGGACACGGCCGGTCGACCGCGCCGTTCACGTCGTACGCGCCCGGCACCGGGTCGCCGTCCGCCGCGATCGGCAGCGCGCCCAGTTGCTCGTCCGGCCCGACGAGCCGGAGCCGGCGATCGCGCGAATCCTCGCGAGCTGCACGGCCGGCCGCGTCGAGCCGCATTACCCGGTCGTTCGCCAAACGCCGCGCGCCGTCGACGACGTGAAACGGCTTGATCCGATCCGGCGAGGTTTTGTGGTGAAGCACCACGGCCTCCGCCGCGTCCTCGATCGGCAGGTCGCGGACCGTCGCGAACCACACGTCGACGTCAGCCTGCCCGACCGTGCGCTGGTCGAATGCGGCGATCCCGGTCAGCAGATCCCACACGTCATCCCGCGTCACTGCGCCAGCTCCGCCGGTGCGTTGCTACCGAGCGCGAAGATGCTCCGCCGGCCGTTCGTGCGCTCCGCCGCCTTCGCCTCCTGCACCGCCTGCACCCGCGCGTCCGTCGTCGACGGCCGAGCCGCCGCCGTCCGAGCCGGAGCCGAGCGGCCGCGAATCACTTCCGACACGAGCGAGGGCAGCGTGCGCGGCCCGAGGCCCGGTTTCTGCATCCACAGCCCGAGCGCGGACTTCACGTCCTCGTGCGACGTCCCGCCGGCGAGCAACATTTTCACTTCGAGCGCGAGCGCCGTCCGGACCGCTTGCGGATGCTCGACCGGAATCGCCTCGCGAATCAGCTTCCACGGCGTCGCGTCGATCGCCGGCCCGCGAGCCACGTTCACATCGACGTCGAGCACCGGGTCGCTGGCCGGCTCGATGTGAACCTGGCCCGTCGTCGGATCCTCCCAACCGACCGCGCCCGGCGACGGCCGCGAATCCGGCTCGCCCGCGTTGCTTACGTGAGACGAACTACCTACGTAAGTAGGTATATTCTCTTCTCTTCTCTTCTCTGTAGAGCGGACGTCACGTGACATGTCCCGTGACGACCCCTCCTCCTCCTGGCGCTTTTTTCTTTCACGCTCACGCGCCTTACGTTCGCGATCGGCCTTCTTTCGCCTGGCCAGCGCGTCGCCGGACTCTTGCCACTCGCCCCACGTCCGAAATTCGAGCACGTTCGGGTCGTCGGTTTCGACGAGAATCCGAGCCGCGCAGAGTTCGGCTACTCGCGATCTACTCGCCGGTACGCCGAGGTTTCCGAGCGCTTTTCGCGTGATTTTGCCGCCGGTTTCCGCGTTGCCGCAGTAGGCAATCGCCCGCGTCATCAACCGCTCAGCGTTGCCCGACAAGTTCTCGACGGCCGGATCCATGTAGTACGTCGTCGACAGCCAAACCTTTTGCATCGTCAGTACCTCCCAGCGGTCGCGCCGGCACCGACGAGGCCGGCCGGCGCGGTCAATAGCGGGCCCAGAATTGCGGCCGCGAGCAACGGCGGAACGGCATTCCCGACTTGCTCGAATTGCTTGGTTACGGATCCCGACCACGGGTAGTCAGCGCGGAAAGATTGAAGCGCGCCCGCTTCGGCCACCGAGACGCGTCGCGTCACCGAGGCACCGTCGCCGAGCGACTGTTTCCATACCGCGGTGCCCTTGCCCGTGATCGTCGCCGCCGGAGCGCCGTACGGATCGCGCGGCCGCGACTGGCCCGTGACGCCGGCCGCGAGCATCGACACGTTCCCCGGCTCGTATCCGGCAGGTGAAGCGCCGCCGGTCCAGCCGAGCGCGTCCGCCATAGTCCGCGGCGCGTCGAGTATTGACCCGAACAGATCCAGCTCGACAGGCTCCGGCCACTGCGCGCGCGTCGGCTCCGGAGCGGTCGCCGGCACGCCGTCGCGCCGGCCGATCAGGATTACCCGCCGGCGCGTCTGCGCGACGCCGTGCGCCTCCGCCGCGAGCTGCTTCACGGTCACCGAGTAACCCCAGCTCCGGAAGATCCGCGCGAAGTGCTCGAACAGGGACGCGACTTCCGGCACTTCCTCGAGGACGACGACGCGCGGCCGCAGCTCGCGCACCCAGCGGACCGGCTGGCACACCAGCGGCGAGCGATCGTCGGCCCACGCGTAGAAATCGGTCGAGTCGTCGCCGGCCGCCATGCGATCGGCGAGCGTGTGGCACTGCACCCGGTCGTACTCGCCGAGCTTGCCGCCGGCGCTGCTCCACGCCTGGCACGGCGGCGACAGGATCAGCACGTCGACGAGGTACTGCTCGAAGTAGGTCAGATCGAACGCGGCGACGTCGGCCCGGATCCGCCGGTGGCCGGCAGCTTCCGCGGTCGCGCACGCGTCCGGATCGGTGTCGAGTCCGACGAGCTGGCCGGTATAGCCCGCTATACGCGCGCCCTCGTCCCACCCTCCCGGACCGGCGAACGCGTCGACGACGATCGGCGTTCGCCCGTCAATTACGTTGCTGTTCATAGTGTTTCGTTTCCTTGGTTGGTTGGTATGCACGCCGGCCCGCAGATCCCGGCCGGCGGCCGCTGGCGCTTCTCACAGACGAAGCACCAACGCGCCGGCGGCAGCTCGTCGCCGCCGCCGACGCATTGGTCGAACAGATGAAGCTGTGTCACGCGATCAGTAGCTCCGCCGCCACATGCGCGCATCGCCCGCGACCACGCCGTCGACGAGCAACCCGCGCTCGTCCATATCGGCGAGCCATGCCCGGCACGCGGCGAGGGCAGGGCAGACCATGCACAACTCAGCGGCCGCGGACTGGCGCACGCGCATATCGCGCCACGTCTCGTACGGCGCGGACCCGTCCCACAAGGTCCGCCGGCCCGGCTCCGGCCGGAATGCTGCACGCTGGCAGACCGCGAGACCTTGCTCGTCCTCGCGCCCGAACGCCGCGTCGACTGCGCGCTCGTAGAGCGACAGCGCCGAGTCGGCCGTCACTTGCCGGCCGATTCCGCCGCCGGCGCGGATTCCTCGAGGAATCGGACGACGCCGGCGATATCGTCGCGAGTGAGGTCGGTCAGCGCGGACAGCTCGCGCCCGACGCGCGCGGACAGGAACGTGCGCCGCTCCTCGTCGTCGAGGATCCCGGCCGTGTCGAGCGCCTTCCGGAGCTTGTTCCGATCGCGCTCCGTTGCGGCGACCGGCTCCGCGGCAGCAGGTGAAGGCCCGGCGGCCGCCGGCTCCGGATCCGGCACCGTCTCCGCGTCGACGACCTCGTGCGGTGTCTCCTTCGGCCGGCGCACCGCGGCCCGGACGCCGGCGAGTCCGCGGCCGCCGCGCTCGCGACGCTTCTCGTTCGTCTCCTGCACGCGGTCCATCGCGCCGATATCCTGCGCGGCGTCCTCGAGCACCATCCCGGCGAAGTCGTTCGGATACGCCAGACGCCACGCGGCCGCCTCCGCGCACTTCGCGAGCTGGTTCGCCGGCATCTTCGCCCACATCGAGTTAGGGCGTTGACGCTGCCCGTATCCTGTCAGTTGGACGTATTCTGCGTACATCGCGACCGCGACGTACCGATTCCCGTTTACCGTGATCGCCACCTTCGCCGCGGCCGGCGGTTCGGTGTCGAACCACGCGTCGTCCCAGCCCGAGTTACGGCTACGCCACAGTGCCTCGCCGACCTCGAGCACGTCGCCGCGCTGGCGTGCGATCCGGTGCCCGAGCACGCGATAGCCGTCGATGCCCGTCTGGATCGTGTAGGTGAAGCCGTCGTCCACCCAGTCGCCGTTTACCTGCTTCCGCTTCGCTCGCGCGATCATGTAAATCTGCTTCGAGAACGGATCCAGCCCGGTCCGCTTCGACTGGTGGAAAAACAGCTGCACTTCCTCGTCCGGCGCGTCCTCGACGCCGGCGAGCCGCAGCACCGCCGAACGTTGCGCGTCACTGAAACCGAGCTGCTCCGGCTCGATCGCCAGCTCCGTTACCGGATTACGTAGTGCCAGTTCGTTACTCATGCGCTCAGAGCCTCCATAACCTTTTTGCCCGCCGGATTGAGCCGGATCGAGTCGTGCGGACCCGGCCCGCGGCCGGCGATCTTGTATGTCTGTTTTCCGTCCTGCTCCTCGCGAGTCAGCAACGCCTCCGCGGCGTCGCCCATCACGTCGAGCACCCGCGTTTTCAGCCCGCGCAGCCGCTTGTCCGTCTCCCGGTGGTCGAGCACCGCGTCGAGGTAGTCGAGCGCCAGCGCCTCGTCGAGCTGCACCGTCGACCCGTCGATTCGAGGGTGAAGCGCCCGCACCGCGTCGTAAGTCGCCACGTGATCGTCGAGTTCCGGCCCGGCGTCCGGATCCGACAGCGATCGGTGAAAGTCCCGCAGCTGGTCGACAATGCCGTCGAACAGGTCCGCGTCGAACCGCACCCGGTACGTGTGCCACTGAAAGAACGGACCCATGACGACCAGATCGGCCGGCTCGCGCGTGTAGCCCGAGACGCCCATCTGCACGATGACCTGCGTTACGTAGTCCGCCGGCCCGTCGTCGGTAAAGAAATCGCCCCACTCTTCGAGCGAGCGCGCCGTTTTCTTCTCGACGACGCGGCGAGCACGGCCGCGCGAGGCCCGGCCGTCGATCGTGGCAATCAGCGGAAACCCGAACCGGTCGGATCCGTCGAACTGCACTTCGCCGCGCGAGAGCCGCCAGCCGGCGTTAGCCGATCGCCACAGCTCCGCGAGCGCCAGCTCGTAGGCATGGCCGACGCGAAATTCGTCCTTCGGATCCTCCGGCGGCAGCTCGCCGCGCATCCGGTGCCACAGCGACCGCGGCGATTCCCAACGCGACAGCCCGAGCACGGCCGCGGCCTTGGACGGCGACATGGTGCGCAGCCACTCGTCCGAGCCTGGTTTGATCTTGACGCTCATTCGACGATCACCCCGAGCGCGGCCGAAATGCGGCGCAGTTTGCCGGCGCTTTCCGCGCGCACAGACTGAAGCACCTCGCGCACCGCGGCCGCCTCGACCGGATCCAGCAGCAGCGACCCGTCGTCCTGCCAGCCGTAAACCTCCGCGTCCACGACGTCGGTCGAAACCGGCTCGTACCAGTGGCCCAGCGTCATATCGGCCGCGACGCCAGCCGGCACGGCGAGAGTGACCTCGACCCGCCCGCCGGCCGCCGCGCGAATGTTGACCAGCTCGCCGGCGTCGAACGTCTCCCGTGACACGTCCGCGGACAGGTCACGTGACAGATCCGCGGACGTCCGCCCGGCGCTCATCGCCGACCCGCGCAATGCGTCTTGTGTTCGACGAACACCTGAAACCCGGCAGCGACGCGCATCCGCGCCTGGTGGACGGTCAGCCCGCCCGTGCGCAGCACACCGTCGCGGCCGCGGTCGACCGCATAGTTCCCGCCGGCACCGACCGCCGGCTCGAGTACGATCGTCGACGACGCCGTTTTCCGCGCGACGAGCACGGACCGGCCGCACTTGTCGCACGGCACGCCGGCGGACTGCATCAGAGACGCGCTCACAGACCGGCCGCCTTCCGCATCGACGCGGCGAATCCGTCGATCCGAGCGCCGGCCGCCATTCCGTCGAGGTAGGCGTCGGCCGCGGTGTCCGCCGCGGCGCGCCGCCACTGTTCGACGCCGGACAGCTCCGCCGCAGCAGGTGAAGCGTCGCCGGCGAACTCGCCGGCGCGGATCCGCGCCGCCATTTCCGCGAACCCGTCGCGGACGTCGGCGACGGTCGCCGTGTCCGGACCCGGCTCGATCGCGTGGCCGGCCTCGATCGTGCCGGCGACAGCCTCGAGCATGGCCTCGAGTTCGTGTCGCGTCGCGCCGACGCCGTGCCGGTGCGCGATCGCCGACAGATGCTCGCCGGCCCGGTCGACCCACGTCGCGACGTCGGCCGCGAACGCGTCCCACGCTCGTTCTTCTCGTGCGTCCATCAGTTGCCCGCCTCGTCGTCGTCGTGTCCGTGAAAGGTGATCGGTCCGCGCGCGTCGACGAGCTGGTCGAGCGTCAGCGCGTGGTCGTGGTTGAAGCTGGCCGAGCGCAGCAGCTTGTCGGAGTACATGGCCCACGCGATCCGGTCGGCGTCGAGCACGACGTCGCCCATGAGCAGCACCGTCTCCCGCGAGACCTTGAAGCCGCGGATCCGATCGTGTCCGGATCCGGCCGGCAGCTCGTCGGCCCACAACAGCCGGAGCTTGTGCAGCGGAATCCAGATCCGCGCCGCGGACTTGCCCGAGTCGAGGCGCACGTCGTCGAGCACGAGGAATCCCTCGTCGCCGTCCGGCGAGACGACGCCGGATCCTTGCTCGACGCGCGAGGGCATATCGAACTTGAAGGACACCCGCGTGCCCGCTGCCTTCACAGCCCGACCTCAGCGTCGCGCGCCCGGTCGTAGTCGCCGTCCGGGTCGCCGTCGTCGTCGACCTCGAGTCCGCAGTCGCGTATCGCGTCGAACGTCTCGTCGACCGCTTCGGCGACGATCTTCTCGTCGACGCAGACCCCGACGACCTCGCACGCGTCGAGTAGGTCCGCCTCGAACCGCTCGCGCATCCGCGCGGTCAGATCGCCGAACGTCTCCCAACGTTGCTCGTCTGTGCGCGCGCTCATGCGACCACCGACACCCAGCGCACGAGCTGGTAGCCGAGCATCCCGCACACGCACAGCAGGAACGCGTTCACCACGACCGAGCCGACGATCACCCAGTCGATCCCGCCGCCGTTGTCGACGTCGAGGCCGGCCGCGTCGTCGCGCGGAACGGTCGCGAAATGCTCGTCGAGTTCGGCCGCGCCGGCGTCCCTCTTGTCGATCGTCAATCCTTCGGACATACTGGTGCCCTCTTCTCTTTCATCAGGGGTGGAGTTCAGTCCGCCGGCTGCGCCAACAGCCCGCGGACTCTTTTCGTTGTGCGCCTTCACTGTTCGGACGCCGTGCGCTTCGCCGCGATCTTCTCGACCTTGCGAGGGTCGAACAGGAACGGACCGCGAACGCCCGTCCCTCTATGCGCCGGTTTCAGCTCACCACGTGCGACCATCCGCGAAATCCCCGAGGGAGTCACGCCGAGACGGTCCGCAGCTTCACGCGTCGGAATCAGCTTCTCTGTGATCGTCACAATGTGATCGTGGCAGTGAATTACAAGCGTGTCAAAACATTGTGCGCCCGGCGTGTCTGCGGGGTTTCATAACGTTGTGACGTAGAGCCGTCTTGCGGCAGTCATAAGGTTGTGCGAGGATTGATCTTGAAAGCACGATCAACGCAAGTGATGAAGGAGAGTCACCGATGAGCGCACCGAGCACGCCGCGACTTCAGATCCCAGTGTTCGACCTCGCCGACCGGCTCCGGAAATCGCTCCGCGTGTCCGGCATGGCGGTCACGGAAATGGCGGACTACTTGGGCATCACGCGCGAGACCGCCGGCCGCTACATGAACGGCCACGTCCGCGTCCCGACAGCAACGCTCCGCGTGTGGGCGATGGCTACAAATGTGCCGTTCGAGTGGTTGAAGGACGGCGTGGTTCCGGCCGAGCTAGCAGCGGAAACGCAAGGCGCAGAACCTAATCGACGGACTTTGGATTAAAAGTCCGTAGCTCTACCAACTGAGCTATAGGGGCGCGGATCGAAAGTGTAGTGGGTCCGCCCCGGCACTTCGCCACGCCCCCTGGCGCGCTCTCGAAAAGAACACCGGGAGGGTTCGGTCACCGACCGAAACTGCTGCATCCGTCGGGTGCCGGTATCCCGGCGAGCCTGTCGTCGATCCACTGATGGGAGCCTGGGAGCCCGGAGACGGCGACGATCATGTGTTCGCCGACGTATTCCTCCAGTCGAACCTGGGCGCCGCCCGCGCACCATTCGTCGTACAGGGTTTCGGCGCCTTGTTTGGGAATCCAGAACTCGTGCTGTCCCTGATAGATGAAGACCGGCGCCGACGGTGTGAGGTCGCCACCCATGCGGGTCTGCCGGATGATCTCTTCGGCTATGGGCGTTCGGTCGACGTTCGGCACGTCGGAGAGAGCCTGGACAGGAATCGGCGCGACGAGGCCGCCGGGCGCGAGCAGGTACACGCACATGTCCTTGGCGATCTGGGCGAGTCGCAGCCCGTTGGCGTTCATCAGTTGGAACATCTCGGGATATTCACGTGCCACGCCCATCGCGGCCGACAGGAACAGGGTCGATGCGGCGTTGTTGCCGTTCATCGACCCGAGGAGGATGCGGTAGTCGATGGGGGCGCCGCCGAATGCCGTTCCGACGATGTTGACGTCGGGTGCGTACACCGGTGCGAGTTGGGCCGCCCATCCGGATGCGATGGCGCCTCCGGAGTACCCGGTGATGGCGATCGGTGATTCGGCAGGCAGGCCGAGTGACGGCAGATTCACCATGGCGCGTAGGGCATCGAGGACGGCGTGCCCCGCCATGCGTCCGGCGGCGTACGCCTGGCGCGGGCCTTGGTGATCGGTGACGACGACGGCGTAGTTCTTGGCCAGGAAGAGTTGTACCGCAGCGATTTCCGGTGCGATGCCGCGGGGCAGTGTCCAGGACGGCGCGCATGTCTGGCCGAGTGAGTCGATTGCCATGTTGTAGGCGACGACGGGTCGGGGTCCCGGCCCCGCCCAGGGTGCTGTCGGCACGATGACGGTGGTAGCTCCGGCGACCGGCCTATCCTTCGAATCCGTTGTTCGGAAGAGGATCTGTGTCGATTGGACAGGGGTGAGCAACGGGCCGACGGTGACTGTTCTGGTGTTGAGAACCGCGCCGGGAGAGTAGCTTTCGAATCCTGGTGGTGGATCGAACCACGGCTCGCCCAGTGGTGTTGCCGCGGCCAGTGTCGGGTCCTGGGCTGGATCGATGAAATCGGACATAGGGTCGGCGTTCGCCGTCCAGGTGGCGGTGGTCAGCAGCGCGACGCTGAAGACTGTTGCTGCCGATCGGCGGAGGATGGTTCGAAGAGTCATGCGTGCCCCGAATTCGTTGTCGTCGTTGACCACGATGTGTTGTGGGCCACAGTAAGGGCGAGTTCGGGTGGGCGAGTGCTTCCGGCGCTTTCGGAGGCGAAACCGTTATACGAACCCCTTCTGAGACTTGCACGGCCACAGCGATATCGGCGTCGAGACGTGCGAATGAATCGAACTGGCAACGAATCCCGGGGTGTTCGATTGTTTCGACGCCGTCGGTGTGGTCGAGCGGTCCAGAATGTCTGCGTGGCAGGGGATTCGTGACCGGCCGGGCTCGGTCGACCGTCGGCACGGTAGAAGTGTGTCGGACCCGTGGCCGGCCGGAGTGCTGCATTTCGAGTCCATCGGAAGAGGCGCTTCACACAATTGTGACGCTTTTGTGGCGGAGTTCTCGATTTCGCCGTGCGTCGAAATCGTGGATTGACACCGGCGGGCTATATGTAAAGCCGTTCGGAATTGCTCGGTGTAGAGCTCCAATAGCGCGGCCCGCGACAAAGAAACGGCTCGAGTGCGCACCCCCTGCAGCGCACTCGAGCCGGCTTGATCGTACCACTCGGATTGTTTGAAGACAGCTCGGAGATTTGTCCGGATTACTGTTTCCAGCACTTTTTCCGAGCGAGTGGTCGGTCTCGAGTGCGCTGGTTCAAGTACGCTCGACTAGCGGTACTGCCTGCTGATAGATGCAGGTCGCTCGGGTTCGGAGGCACGGAAGCAATGGCACAACAAGAGCGCGCTCGGCGAACCCGAGCAGCGATAGTCGAAGCGGCGGCATCGGAGTTTGCACGCCGCGGGTACGCGGCTGCGTCGGTGAACACCATTCTGGAGGGCTCGAATGCCACCAAGGGCGCGATGTACTTTCACTTCCAATCCAAGGAAGACCTGGCTCGTGCCGTTCTGACGGCCGCGCTGGACCGGTACGTCGCCATCACGGAGAAATGGCTCGATTCGCCGCTGCACCCCTTCGAGGTGATCCGCGGGATCATCGACGACCTGGCGCTCGGGTTCCAGAACGACGTGATCGTTCGTGCCGAGTTCCGGCTGATAGTCGAGCCCGAGTTCTACGCGGAGATTCAATCCGGCGGAGGCCGTGTGTGGGGCCGTGCGGGGGTGCAGCTCGCGCGGAAGGCCCAGGAGATGGGGGACCTCGACCCCGAGTTCGGCCCGGAGAAGTTCATCCGAGTGCTGTCTGCGTCTCTTGCCGGCCAGCGGTACATGGCCGACCTCGTCTCCGACAGTCGCGATCTTCGCGTGATGTTCGAGGAATCGCTCGAAGTCGTACTTCACGCGATGGCGTCACCGGCATGGCTGGACCGCTGGAAGGCTGAAGGATGGCGCGAAAACACCGCAGAAACCGAGTCTGACCTGCCGGTTTGAGTTTTCTGCGAAAAGTGTCCTAAGCTATCCCAGCTCCCAACGGAACGCCGTTGAGGGTAGCGGCGGAGCAGTTCGGAACCGAAGAAATTCGGGCCCGGGTCATTCCGTCGGGCCCCCTTCGTCTAGCGGCCTAGGACGCCGCCCTTTCAAGGCGGTAGCGCGGGTTCGAATCCCGTAGGGGGTACGCAGGAAACGATCGGAATTGACAAACCGGTCGGCAGTACAGCAGTCTCTTGCAGGCCGCCGCGGTTCGAAGCAGGTTCAAAGCCTGCTAAGGTCTACGGCGGGAAGTTCCTCCGGGAATGTTTCACAGCAAGGCCCTGTGGCGCAGTTGGTTAGCGCGCCGCCCTGTCACGGCGGAGGTCGCGGGTTCGAGTCCCGTCAGGGTCGCAAAATCGATGCGAAAGCATCGGCTTGCGTGTAGTTCACGAGATGGCATTGTCACCGGTGCCGCCCGGCCAGGTAGCTCAGTTGGTACGAGCGTCCGCCTGAAAAGCGGAAGGTCGCCGGTTCGATCCCGGCCCTGGCCACCACAGCGTTCACAAGCCTTCACCGAGAAACTCGGTCGGGGGCTTGTTTCGTTTCCGGTTGCCGCAGGCTCCGCTTCACGGTCACGGCGCCGACCGAGTTGCCGGACGGTTACGCTTCTCGCTGTGGACGTGATCGACAGCGCGCAGCGCGCCTTGGCCGCGGGTGACCTCGACGGCGCTCGGGAGCGTCTGTACGAGGCGCTGAGGACAGCGCCGGCATCCCAGCCCGTTCTGGAACTGCTCGCGTACACCCACCTGTTGCGGGGTGATCGTGCTTCCGCTGGGGCGGCGTGGTTCCTGACCGACAAAGCCGACGACGACCCGACCGCGTCGTCGGCGTTCGAGGCCCTGGCTGCCCGTCATCGTTCTGCTCTCGAGTTGGCGAAATCGCTGCCCATCAATGCCCCGTCTCGGTACTACCCGGAGCGGGCTCGCGCGCGGCTCGACCGATTGGTCACCGCAATCGCAGCCGGCGGGCAGGAGTGGGTGCCACCCAGGGACACGGTGTACTTCGACGAGGCGGGCGTCGATGTCGACGATTTCGTCGACGACGAGTTCTCGGACGGAAGCGTGACTCGCAGCGACAGGCCACTGCGTCAGCGTGTGTTGGCGACCCTGGTGATCGTCGCGATCGCGGCGACGTCTGCATCGGTTGTGCTGGCCATCGTGTTCTCCTGACACACTGCGCGACGGTCGGAGATACTGCAGGCGTAAAGTTTGTTTTTCGACACCGTCCGGAACAGAAGGCACGATCATCGATCCCACCCCGCAGGAGACGAGTCACCGCGACGCCAACTACGCGGTCAATCTTGCGCAGGCCCGCGTCTTCGCGAGGAGTCTTGCAGAGCACATCGAGAAGTGTTCGGCGTCCATCGAGGTTGCGCAGGCCCGGTCTTTTCGAGCGCGCGCGGACAAGGCCATGACCCGGGCACGTGAACTCGACAGCGAAGCGGCCACGTTGCGTCGTGAGCTCTACGAGATGTATCGCCAGATCGACAACATGACCGCCCGCTTTCCCGAACTACGCGGAGACCCCGCTCTGCGCAACTGAGCCCGGCGCCAACACGTGCCCCCAGCGCGCCAGTGCTATCCGTCGTGACTCGGAATCGTGGCTGTCGCGGCCCTCGGCGATCGTGATGACCGTCCGCGCCAACTCGAACAGGCTCACCCTGTTGTCACGGGCGGTGGCGAACAGGTCGTTCACCGCGGCAGTGACGGTCACGCCGCATCGGCCGACGAGCACACCCGTCGCGATATCCACATCCGAGCGCGATGCGGGTCCCCGAGACACCGTTGTTTCGGGATTTCTCTCAGTCATGAACGTTCCTCGTACCTCTCGTGTGCTTCGGTGGTTCCGGAGCCGACGTCGTCTGCTCTCGGATCGCTCACTCTGCCATATGGATCCGACTGGAAAGTAGCGAAACAGCTACGAATCGGTGGGCTTGGCTCGAACGTGCATCCGTTCGCCCTGCGGGCCGAAAAGACTGAGGATTTCCACAGGGAGATCGTCGACTGCACCGAACCAATGCGGTACCCGGGTGTCGAACTCGGCGGCTTCGCCCGGCTTCATGACGATGTCGTGTTCACCGAGAACGAGGCGCAATCGACCGTTGAGAACGTACAACCATTCGTACCCCTCGTGGACACGGGGCGACGGCTCGGTGCGCACCGGATCCACGATGAGTTTGTACGCCTGCATCCCGCCCGGCCGACGGGTCAGCGGGTGAATGGTCACGTGCTCGCGGCGTACCGGGGTGCTCTTGATGCGAGGGTCTTCGACGGGCGGTGGGCTGATCAACTCGTCGAGCGGAATCTGATGGGCCCGTGCGATCGGCAACAGCAGCTCGAGGCTCGGTTTGCGTGAGCCGGATTCCAGCCGCGAGAGTGTGCTGACGGAGATGCCCGTGGTGTCCGCCAGCGCGGAGAGCGTTGTTCCGCGTTCGCTGCGCACCTTCCGCAGGCGCGGGCCGACGCCTGCGATGACCGAACCGACGTCGTCCTCGGAAGTGCTCATGAGGATATTGCAGTTTCGGCAAACAGTTTTGTCAAGCGAGAGTCAGGGGCAGGCGAGTGCGGCCTGGTCGTAGATCCGCTGCGCCTGCTCGGTCGTCGGAACGGCGTCGCCCTTCGCGGCCTCCACCTCCAACTGCGCAACGATGTCCGACTCCGGGGTACCGCCGGCGATCTCCGTACACGTACTGGACAGGAGGTTCTCGATCGCGGTGTCGTCCCTGCCCTCGGCCAGCCCACCGAACTGGGCACGGAACGCGACCACGAACGCTTGCACCTTGGCCTCGTCGAACACGCTTCCGGCGCGATCCCGGACACTCGTCGCGATGCTGCTTGCCGAGCCGGCGGCGTTCTCGAGCGACCGATCCGCGTCGGATCGATCCTCCGCAGTGCACCCACCAAGAAGCAGGGCACCGATCACGACGGACAGGGCCGCAGTACGGGTTCGCGAAACGATCGTCATGTCCGCGATGCTATCGCGCATCACCGACGTCGCCTTTCCACCCTCATCGGCCCCTGATCGCGCCCATACTTGTGCAGTGACCCCCGACGTCGCACACACGACCGTCCGAGTTCGGCACTCGCGCGTGCACCGTGACGCGTACGGCAGCACCGCCGCCGAAGCATTCATGATCATCGCGATCGTGACGATCCTCGTCACCCGCTTGTATCTGGAACTCACCCACTACCCCCAAGTGGGCGGCAAGACCCTGCACATCGCACACGCGCTGTACGGCGGCGCGCTGATGATGGTGGCGTTGCTCGTCGGGTGGCTGTTCATCGGGTTCGGTGTCCGGGCGCTGGCCGTCGTCCTCGGCGGCGTCGGATTCGGGCTGTTCCTCGACGAGGTCGGCAAGTTCGTCACCAAGGACAACGACTACTTCTACGGGCCGTCGTCGGAAATCATGTACGTCCTCGTCGTCGTGGTCCTCGTGCTGAACCGCATCGTGCGGGATTCCCGACGGCCTTCCCACGAGGAGACTCTGGCCAATGCGGCCGCGATCGCGGCGGAGGGCGTCGCACACGGGTTGCCGGATCATCGCCGGGAATGGGCGTTGCGCATGGTCGACCGCGCGGAAGCCGAGGGCGCCGAGGTCGAGACCGTCGCCGGTCTTCGATTGTTGCTGGAGGGTGCCCCGGTGACGCGTTCGCGGTTGTACGACGCTCGCATGTTCGCGCCGCGGCTGATCCCTGGCTTCCTGAAGAGTCCGCGCCTGGTTCCGGTGGTGGCGTGGGCGATGACGGCTGCGTCGTTCGTCGGTGTGGTCTTCGGGGTGGTCGAACTGACGCTCGGTGGACTCGATCTCGACACGCGCGACAGAACCATCGATATCGACGAAATGGGAATTGCCGGCGGAATTCTGTTCGCGTCGTCGGCGATCACGTTCCTGCTCGCATTTCCGGCCGTGCTCCGGCTTCGCAAGGGCAGATTGTGGCCCCTTCGATCCCTGCGTATCGCCGCATTGGTGTTCACTCTGCTGAATGCCTTGGTCGATTTCGCGCAAGAAGGATTCACGGCGCTGATCAATGTCGCGATCGGATTGTTCACAATGGCTGTACTTTCTCACCGAATCTCGGTGCGAACGGCCGAGATCGCCGAGGAGAACGCGTCGCGGGGCGACGTCGTGTCGATGCCGAAATAGACTTGTCAGGACGGAAAATCGAGCGTTCGACGGGTCGCGAAGACACACCGTTCGCCGGTGAAAGGATCGTCGAAACTCAGCTCACGAGCCAACAGTGCCAGGGGACGGGAATAGTCGTCGTGAGCGACCTCGTAGAACGTCGGGTAGAAGTTGTCCCCGACGATCGGCACTCCCAATGAGCTCATGTGCAATCGAAGTTGATGTGTGCGACCGGTTTTGGGTGTCAACGTGTACCGTGCCCAGCCGTCGTGGACGGCAGCGACCTCGACCCGTGTCTCGGCGTTGGGCTCGCCAGGCACCTCTTCGGCACGAAGAACGCCGCGCTCTTTGACCATTCGACTTTTGATCACCAACGGAACGGTCAGGTTCGGATCGTGGCGAGCGATGGCGTCGTAGATCTTGGTGACGGTACGAGCCGCGAACAGTTCCTGATACGCGCGCCGCACCTCGGGCCGGATCGTGAACACGAGAACACCGGCGGTGAGCCGATCGAGGCGATGGGCAGGCGACAGATCCGGCAGGTCGAGTTCCCGACGGAGAACGACCAGCGCGGACCGCGCCACATAGGCACCGCGGGGCGTCGTCGCCAGAAAGTGCGGTTTGTCCACGACCAGAAGGTTCTCGTCGCGATGCAGAATCTCCATCGGGAACGGCACGACCGGTTCGTCGGGCGGGTCTCGGTACAGATAGATGTCCGCGCGAGGACGCACCACGGAATCCAGCGAGATGGGAGTGCCGCCTGCATCGACGACCTCACCCAGTGCAACCTTCTCGCGGAGCCTCCTCTCGTCCTGCGGAAACCGCGAAATCAGGTATTGCAACACAGTGACAGGGCTCGGGTCGTCGGGCATCCGAATCCGAGTCGGACCGAGCCCGTCGCGCACGGGTAGGGGAGCACGCGCCATGCGCCCACCCTAGTTGCTCGGGATCAACAGCCACTCGGCGCGGGCTCGCCACGTAACCGGGCGTCGAGCCAGAGGTAGGCCTCGGGGAGGCCGAGGACGGTCGCGGAGAAGTGCTCGGCCGCAGGGTATCCGCGGAACACGACGTCGGCGCCCGATCGGCAGTATCGGTCGACCATGTCGGCGACAGGCTGGTACGGGGCGATGAAGTCGTTGACGCCCTGCCACACGAACAGTGGTGCCGTCGGGACTCCGTCGTAGAAGGTGACACTGTTCTCGCGTAGTACTTGTTGCGCACTCGGTGTGTCCGCCAGTGACGCGGCGGTGCTCAGGTCGCGAGCGCTGTGGAAGGCGCCGTCGATGAGGATCGAGCGTCGGCACTCGTTGAACATCTTGTTGCGCAGTGCGATTCCTCGGTCGTTGAGGTTGCTGGTGATGGGGAATCGACCCGGGTACTCGCGTTCGAGCCCGAGCGCCACCGCCATCGCCATGCCGAAGCCCGGGTGCGGTAGCGGGCTGTACGCCAAATTCTGGGCGATCTGCGCCAGATCGGCCGGGATTCCACCCTCGGCGATTCCGGCGATGTCGAGATCCGGCGCGTACGTCGGCGCGAGCGCAGCAGCGAAGGATGTCGCGAGTCCACCGCCGGAGTAGCCCAGTAGGCCGACCGGCGAGTCACGGAGCGGCAGTTGCTCGAACCGCTTCACCGCTCGTACACCGTCGAGGGTGATCTGGCCCGCCATGCGCGCGGCACCGTAGGCTGCCGTCGGGCCGAGGTAATCCGGCACGGCAACGGCCCAGCCGCGGGCGACCATTCCCAGATACACGGCCGGTGCTTCGATCAGTTCCTCGGAGAACAACCCGTGCGACGGTGCGCATTTGGTGCCGAGGGCATTGACGATCGCCTGGTACGACACGAGGGGCGTGCCCTCACCGTGTCCCTGCGGCATCAGGACAGTCGTCACGGCCGCGATGGGATCGCCTGCGGAATCGGTGGAGCGAAACTTGACCTGCCACACGTCGGTGCCCGGGTACGCGGACGTAGGGACACGTCGGCTGTCGAGGACGTCGCCGTTGGCGGCGTCGGCCACGTCGGCGGGCGCGGCGTAGAACGGATCTGGATCGGCGACCAGTTCGACGGGTTCCGCGGCAGCGGTGGCCGGAAACCCGACCAGGGCGCCGACGGCTGCCAGCACTACGAACACAGCGGTGATGCGAGAACGCACGGATCTTTCCTTCTTCTCGGGCGGGCGGTGATCAGGCAGGTACGGGAACGGGCGGCGGCCCCGCGACCCGTTTGGGCAAGGCGAAGGCAAGCACCGCCGCACACGCGACGACGGCGGACAGTACGAAGAACACGTGACGCTGAGCGACGATGTACGGCTGTGCGGCGATCCACCCGGTGCTGCCCGGTGGGAGTGCGTCCGACAGCGTCGGCAGTCGGTGGAAGAACAGCAGTCCCACGAGAGCGATTCCGACGGCTTGACCGACCTGCTGGACGGTAGGGATCAACCCCGACGCCGATCCGACGGTCGTGTCGTCGGTGCCCGAGACGATCGTCGTCTGCAACGGTGCGACGAACACGCCGATCCCTGCGCCGCCGACGAACAGTGGTGGTGCCAGCAGGGCGAGGCTGTGTGCCGTGTCCTCACGGTAGGTGAGGGCGGCGAAGCACATCATGGATACACCGAAGAGGACGAAGCCGAGCGGCAGCATCCGAGTGCCGAGCCGTGCGAACAAGGTTGGAGACAGGACCGAGAACACCGCGGCGCCGACCGCGAACGGCAACGTGATCACGCCGGTGCGCATCGGCGACAACTCCAGGCCGAACTGGAGACTCAGCGAGACGGTGAAGAAGAAGCCGGTGAACGAGCCGAACATGAGAACGGACAGGGCGCAGCCGAGTGCGAACGTACGTTGCCGGAACAGATCGACCCTCACCATGGGGTGGCGTCCGGCTCGGCTCCATCGCCGTTCGTGGAGTACGAACAGCGCGAGGACCGCGAGCGAGGCGAGAACTGCCGAGGTGCCGCCGATACTCCATCCGTGCTCGTAACTGTGAGCCAACGGATAGATCAGAAGGACCAGTCCGAGGGTGGACAGAACTACTCCGAGAACGTCGAGACGCTGAACGCCTGCGGGTTTCTCACGCGAGAAGCTCGCGGCCGCGATCACCATCGCCCCCACGCCGAGCGGTGCGTTGACGAGGAACACCGACCGCCAACCCCAGCCGAACATGTCCAACGAGACCAGGATCCCTCCGACGGACGGACCCAGAATCGCGGCACCGCCCGCGGTGGCACCGTACAGCGCGAACACGACGCTGTGGCGCTCGCGCGGAAACGCCGTGGCGATGATGGCGACGGTCTGAGCGGACACCATCCCGCCCGCGATGCCCTGCAGAACTCGCGCGGCGATCAGCAGCGTCGGCGAATCGGCGGCCCCGCACAGAATCGAGGCAGCGACGAACACCGACATCCCGGTTACGAACACCGTTCTCCGGCCGACGATCCCGCCGAGCCACGCCCCGGTCAACAGGGTGCATGCGAACGCCAACGTGTAGGAGGACACGATCAGCGATTGCGCGCTCGAACCAGCATCGATGTCGGTGGCGATGGACGGAAGAGCCACGTTGACGATCGTGACGTCGATCATCAACATGAACACGGCCACCAGGCACGCGGCGAGCCTGCGCCGTGCCGTGCGCCGTGGGGGTTGCACTGTCCTACGCGGTTTTTCCGGTCATCGACTGGGCGAACGAGTAGTCGCCGGTGGTCGCGACGGACTTCAGAATTTCACTGATCTTGGCGTTGTACCGCGCCACCGAATCCCGTGCGATGTCGGTGCCCGGGTACATGAAGGTCGTCCCGGTCTCGTTCTGGAATCGGTTGATCCACATGTACACCTCGTCGGAACTGCCCTGATTTCCGAAGAGTCCACCGTTGACGCTCGAGACGATGTCCGCGCCGGGCAGCGTACGGACATCGACGTACGAAATCATCGGCGCCGACCACCCGGGTCGGGTTCGAATACCCGTGTCGGGTGTCACGAGTTCGAGGACGCGGTGGTACGAGACGTCGGACAGTGCCTTTCCTGCGTCGAACGCGCGCTGCGCGACCCCGGCGAGGTGCGAGAACGTCTGGGTCCCCGAGACCGGGAATTGAACGGGGACGAGACTGGAGAACCAGCCGATCGCGCCGAACTCGGCGGGCATGCTCCTCGTGCTCTTCGGAGTCAGGCCGAGGTAGGTGAGATGGCCGGCCAGTTCGTACTCGGTGATCGCCGCCGCAGCGAAAAGGCCACCGATGAACTTCGCTCCGAACCTGGCACAGGCCTCGTCGAACGCCTCGCCCTCGGCTCGGTCGAAGAGCGGCTGCGTGGCCACCTCGGATCGCGTGTACTTCTCGAGCTCACCGAGGGGAAGCGCGAAGGACGGCAGGTCTCCGCCGTTGGCCTTCACCAGTTCGACCCATTGACGCACTTCGGGCGAATCGAGTGTCAGCTCGCCGGATGCGGTGCGTTCGCGGGCGCAGTACTCGAGGTAACTGCCGAGGCAGGGTTGCACGTCCAGCGTCCCGGCAACCGCGTCGGTGTAGAGCGAGCGCAGCTCGAAGAACGTCAGTGCCTGAGATATCCCGTCGGTGTCGAGGTGATCCACCGCTGCGTAGACCGTGAACCCGTCACCGCGGTCGATCACACCGAACGAGAAGCAGTCCCAGGACGTCGGACCGGGTGTCGTGTTCTGTACGTGGACGCGCAGGGCTTCCTCGTCGTCGAATCTGCCGTGCTCGGTCGGTGCGAGCTCGATGTCGTCCGCTGAGGCCTGATGGCGCACGACACCGGTGTCGTCGGTGACGAACCACGTCGAGAACGTGTCGTGTCGTCGGACGAAACCGTTGATCGCGCTATCCATGGCGGCCGGGTCCAGCGGTTCGAAGATGTCGAAGGTGACCAGGCACAATCGAGAGAACCGAAAACCCGAGTCGCGATTTCGATACGCGGACTTCAGGTATTCCTCCTGGATGTGCGACGCGGGTGTCGGGTGCGGCGGCGCAGCATGCACGCGTGCCCTCGACTCGGGTGTCGCGGTCCACGTCGTCACCAGTCCTGGCTGTGGTTTCCAATCGCCGATGAGACCGAAACTGACCACGTGGACCCCTTCTCCCGACAACTAAGGTGTATTCGGATGCGCAGCACGAAGCGTGCCGACGCGGGATCCATCATGGTCGTGCAGGCATGACATGGCGACGGTTTCCGGCTTGTGAGACGGCCCAAACATGGCCTGCTCCAACGCCGACTTCTCTCAATTCTCGTCGGTCGACGCGATCGGTGATGCAGTCCGACTTACCATTTCACAAATGTCGCACCGCCCTGCTCTGAAACTGCTCGCCGCGCTCGCGTCGGCGTGCTTGTTGTCCTGCGTTGCGGCTGGAGGTGCGGGCGCAGACCCCGGCGGCGGTGCCGCGGTTGTGTCGAACCGAGTGATCGCGGACCGGACCAGCGTCGTGGACGTCTTCTCTCCCTCGATGGGTAGGCCGATTCCGGTCACGGTGTACCGGGCCGCGAATCCTGAAATCCCTGCTCCTACTCTGTATCTGCTCAACGGTGCCGCCGGTGGAGACGGTGGCAGCAGCTGGTTCGACCGCACGGACATCGCCGGGTTCTTCGGCGACCAGCAGGTCAATGTCGTCGTACCCACCGGGGGTGCGGCAAGTTACTACACCGACTGGTACCGCGACGATCCTGTTCTCGGGCGCAACCAGTGGGCGACCTTCCTCACTCGTGAACTGCCCGCGGTGGTCGACGCGGAGTTTCGTGGCAACGGAATGAACGCGATTGCAGGTATCTCCATGGCGGGAACTTCGGTGTTCCAACTGGCCCTTGCCCATCCGGGCTTCTACACGGCAGCCGCGTCGTACTCCGGGTGTGCGATGACGTCGGATCCGCTGGGGCGTGCGTACGTCAAATCCGTCGTCGAAATGCGCGGTCGGGGAAACACTCTCAACATGTGGGGTCCGGACTCGGATCGGGCGTGGACGGACAACGACCCGTACGTGAACGCGGAGAAGCTGAGAGGAACCGAGCTCTACATCTCCAGCGGTAGCGGACTGCCGGGGCCACTCGACACCATCGACGGGCCGGATGTGAACGGTAGTCCGGGAAAGCTCGTGGAACAGTTGGCCGTCGGAGCCTTGATCGAGTCGGCGACCGACCGGTGTTCGCGCATGATGCAGGCTCGCCTCGATTCTCTGGGGATCCCGGCGACCTACAACTTCCGAGACAACGGCACGCATTCGTGGGGGTACTGGCAGGGCGACCTGCACGATTCCTGGCCACTGCTGGCCCGGTCGCTCGGGGTGGCGTAGATGAGCGACGTTCTGCGCAATTCGTGGCGCGAGGCGCTGTGGTCCGTCGAGGAACTGACGGCCGCGAAACAGGGGAGAACCGTGTCGGTCGTTCTCCCCGCGTTGAACGAGGAGGCGACGGTCGCGGCCGTGGTTCGGTCCATCCTGCCTCTGCTCGGCGGTCTCGTCGACGATCTCCTCGTCCTGGACTCGGGATCCGTCGACGCGACGGCGGCCGAGGCGCGTCGTGCGGGCGCCCGAGTGGTCACCCGTGAACAGGCGGTACCGCATCTGCAACCCCGACCCGGCAAAGGGGAAGTCCTGTGGCGATCACTGGCCGCGACCGATGGAGACCTCGTGGTGTTCGTCGACTCCGACCTGCTGGACCCGAACCCTCGGTTCGTGCCGTCACTTCTGGGGCCGCTGCTGCTGGACACCGGGGTGCAGTTGGTCAAGGGGTTCTATCGTCGACCGCTCCGAGGCGACGGGATGACGTCCCCGAACGGCGGTGGGCGAGTGACCGAGATGGTGGCGCGTCCCCTGCTGGCCGCTTTGCTACCGGACCTCGCCGGTGTTCTGCAACCGCTGGGCGGCGAGTACGGCGGGACGCGCGAGCTTCTCTCGTCGATACCGTTCGCCCCCGGATACGGTGTCGAGATCGGGATTCTCATCGACACGTATCGGCGCCTGGGCGTCGACTCGATCGGTCAGGTCGGCCTCGGTGTGCGGGAGCATCGCAACCGTCCGACGTCCGAGCTGGCGGTGATGAGCAGGCAGATAATGGCGACGATGTTCGGTCGACTCGGCATCGCGGACTCCGCCGTCGGGCTGACGACGTTCGGCTGCGAAAGCGACCCGTTCCGGGGCGTCACGAGCGACGTCCTGGGACTCGACCGGCCGCCGATGGCCGAGGTGTCCGCGACAGCGAGCAAGGAGATCAGGGCGTCCTGACGCCGCTGCAGAGTTAGGCTCGGTCGGTGAGCGCGCAGCGAGGTTGGACCACGTCGGACATTCCGGATCAGACGGGCAGACGATTCATCGTCACGGGGGCCAACAGCGGACTGGGGGAGGTGACGGCCCGGGCCCTCGGGGCAGCCGGCGCCGACGTGGTGCTCGCCTGCCGCGACACCGGCAGAGGCGACGAGGTCGCGCGCAGCATCGGGCCGCGTGCGCACGTACGTCGACTGGATCTGGCGGACCTGTCGTCGGTGAGGACGTTCGCGCACACCGTCGACACCGTCGACGTGTTGATCAACAATGCGGGCGTGATGGCGTTGCCTGAGCGCCGGACTGCCGACGGGTTCGAGATGCAGTTCGGCACCAACCACCTGGGGCATTTCGCTCTGACGGGGCTGCTGATCGAGAAGATCACCGACCGCGTCGTCACCATGTCCAGCGGCCTGCACCGGATCGGTCGGATCCATCTGGACGATCTGAACTACTCGCGCCGGCCGTATCGTCGGTGGCCGGCGTACGGGCAATCGAAGCTCGCGAACCTGATGTTCGCACTCGACCTCGACAGACGGTTGACCGCGGCGAATTCAGCGATCAAGTCCGTTGCCGCGCACCCCGGTTACGCGACGACCAACCTGCAGGGCCACACCGAGTCCGTACAGGACGCATTCCTGACGGTGGGGAACCGAATCGTCGCCCAGTCCGCGGACATGGGTGCTCTCCCCGAGTTGTACGCAGCGACATCACCCGAGGTCACCGGTGGCTTGTACATCGGACCGAGCGGTCGGCAGGAGTTGCGAGGGTATCCGACGATCGTCGCTCCCAGTCGGCCTGCGCGGGACCGCGCCGTTCAGGAGGCGCTGTGGGACAGGTCGGAAAGACTGACCGGAGTGCGCTTTCCCTCTCTCGGGAGTCGGTGACGCCGTGGGGGTGACCGGTATCGGATCGCCCTCCACGGCGCCTGGGCGTCAGATGCTGACGACCATCTTTCCCGTGTTCTCACCGCGGAGCAGCCCGATGAACGCGCGAGGCGCATTCTCCAGACCGTCGACGACGGTTTCGTCCCACTCGACGACGCCGTCGGCGAGCCATCCGGCCATCTTCTCGGAGAACTCTCCCGCGAGGTGGCTGTAGGAACCGACGATGAATCCCTTGAGCGTCAATTCCTTTCCGATGGCGAGGGCAAGGTTGCGCGGCGCGGCGGTCGGCTCGGTGGCGTTGTACTGAGAGATGGCCCCGCACAGTGCAAACCGGCCGTACTTGTTGGCGGACGCAAGTGCTGCTTCGAGGTGATCGCCACCGACGTTGTCGAAGTAGACGTCGATTCCGTCCGGTGCGGCGTCGGCGAGCTGCTTCTTCACCGGTCCGTCGTGGTAGTCGAACGCCGCGTCGAATCCGAGCTCCAGCAAGCGCTTCACCTTCGCCGGTGAGCCTGCGCTGCCGATTACGCGAGCAGCGCCCAGAGCCTTGGCGATCTGCCCGACGAGGGACCCGACCGCGCCTGCCGCGCCCGAGACGAACACGGTGTCGCCCGGCTCGAACTGCGCAACGGCGGTCAGCCCGGAGTACGCGGTCAGACCGGTCATTCCCAGCGCGCCGAGGTACGCCGACGCGTTCGCCGTCGTCAGGTCGACGACACGAGCCGAATCACCATCGAGGACAGCGAGATCACGCCATCCTTTGCCGTGGGAGACGGCGTCGCCGACGGAGATCGCGCTGTTCTTCGATTCGATCACTTCGCCGACGGCTCCACCGTCGAGAGGTGCGTCGATCTGGAACGGCGGGACGTAGGACTTGACGTCGTTCATTCGTCCGCGCATGTACGGATCCACCGACATGAAGAGGTTGCGTACCAGGATCTGACCGTCCTCCAGGGCGGGCAGTTCGGTGGTCACGGTCCGAAAGTTCTCCGGCGTGGGCTCACCGTGTGGCCTGGATGCGAGATGAATTTCGTTGGACTGCATACGGTATCGCCTCAGTCTTCCGTGACCGTCACGGTCACGTCGATGTTGCCCCGGGTGGCGTTCGAGTACGGGCAGACCTGATGCGCCTTGTCCGCGAGGGCCTGAGCTTCGTCACGTGCCAGGTTGGGGAGGGTCACCTCGAGCGTCACAGCGAGCTGGAAGCCGCCTGCGTCGTTGGGTCCGATGTCGACTCGGGCGCCGACGGCCGAGTCGGTGACGTCGGCCTTGTCCTGGCGAGCGACCATCTGCAGGGCCGAGTGGAAGCACGCGGCGTAACCGGCGGCGAACAACTGCTCCGGGTTGGTGCCGTTGCCGCTTCCTCCCATGGCCTCGGGAATCGCGAGGTCGAGGTCGAGACGGCCGTCGGACGTGCGGGCGTGCCCGTTGCGTCCTTCGCCGGTGGCCAGTGCTTCTGCGGTGTAGATCGTCTTCATTCCGATACGCCTTTCGTGTTGTGCAGCGCGTTGGTCAGTGTGATCAACGAGTCGCGGAGGTGTTCGAGGTCCTGCACGGTCATGCCGGTCTTGCCCGCAAGCTCTTTCGGGATGTCGAGGGCATGACGGCGTCGGTCCTTGCCTTCGTCGGTGAGATGAATCTCTACTCGACGCTCGTCCGACGCCAGGCGTCGACGTTCGATGAGGCCGAGTCCTTCCAATCTCTTCAGGAGCGGAGACAGTGTGCCGGTGTCGAGATCCAGTTCTGCGCAGATCTCTCGCACTCCGCGCCCGTCCTTCTCCCACAGCACCAGAAGGACGAGGTACTGGGGATATGTCACGCCGAGGCGCTCGAGCATCGGGCGATACACCGCGGTGGTAGCCCGCGATGCGGAGTACAGCGCGAAGCACACTTGACGGTCGAGTGCGAGGTCATCTGACATAGGAACGAATGTAGTGCACAACTAAGTTGTGCGCAACCTATCGAGGCAAGCACATGGGGAACGCGCACGTTCCCCATCCTGACTGCTTTACCGGGTCAACGTCTCCGTCAGTCCGTCGAGAACGATCGTCGCCGCCGTCGGACCGGCGTTGAGGTACCACGGATCGTCGTCGACGGTCACGATGTGGCCTTCGGTGGACGCGCTCATCCCGGTCCACAGGGGGTTGGTGGTGTACGTCTGCTGCCGGGAACCCGGGCCGTTGTCCTGACTGCCGACGAAAACCCAGTCCGCATCGGCCGATTGGATCTCTTCTTCACTGAAATCCTGTGACGTCTTGTCGAACTGCTGGCTTTCCGGGCGTGCAAGACCTGCATCCCAGGCGATGTAGCCGGCGAACGACGGAACCCCGAACACTCGGGCGCGATCGGCAGTGAACCGCACGAACGACACGGTGTCGTCGCCGACCTCGTCACCGAGATCCTGTGCACGCGAGACGAAGTCGTCCACGAACGACTGCGCCTGCTCGGTTCGGCCGAGAGCATCCGCGAGCAGCAGGAAATCCTGCTTCCAGTTGACGCCCGTGCCCTCGGTCAACACCGTCGGCGCAATCGCCGACAACGTCGCGTAAATGTCCTCGGACGCAGCCTTGTTCGCGAGAACGAGATCAGGCTCCAGCGCCGCAATGGCCTCGAGGTTGGGGGCCTGCCTGTTCCCGACGTCGACGAACTCCGCCATCTCCGCGCTGAACTGCGGGAATTCGCGGCCGACGTAGTCCGGAACCAGGGCTGCTCCGTCACCGTAGGCAACGCCGGTGGGAACGACGCCCAGTGTCAGTACCGCGTCGAGTTGGCCGGTGGCGATGACGACGATTCGCGTGGGCTCGGCCGGTATTTCCGTCGACCCGCCGAAATGAACGACGGTGCGGGGGAAGACACCGTCGTCGACTCCCGGGGAGCCCATCCCGTCGGGAATGCCGGTCGGGCCTGGGGCCTCGACGACCGCCGGTGCCGCGAGAGTCGTCGTCGGTGTGGTGCTCGGGTCGGCGGGGTTCTCGCTCGACCCGCATGCGGTGACGAGTACTGCGGTGGCGAGAAGGGGCAGGAAGATCGGTGCGCGTTTCACGAGGCCTCTGGGTACGGGATCGACAAGATGAGGTAACGCTATCCTGCATCAGTGCCGGTAAACAATATCTGTGTCAGATATAGTTTTGTGGCATGAGCCACCCCGACGACGTCGCCCGCGGCCTTCTCGAGGTCGCATTCGACCTACGCCGCGTTCTTCGGCTCCACCTGGACACCTCCGGTACCGACGAGACGCTGCCGCTCGCACAAGCCGAAGTCGTCCGAACGATCCTGGCGTTCCCGGACAGTCGGATCGGTGACGTCGCCGCCAGACTGCGACTTCGCCCCAACACCGTCAGCACGCTGGTGCGCACACTGGTCGACAAAGGCCTGATCGACCGGCACCCCGACCCAGCCGACGGCCGAGCCGTCGTGCTCCGGGTGAACGGCGAACGGGCGGCCCGACGCGAACGCCGGGCCGACCGCAGGATCGAGGTACTTTCAGCCGAAATCGCGAAACTCCCCGCTGCCGAGCGTCGGGCAGTGGAGGACGCCATGCCGATCCTCGCGAAGGTGAACGACGCGCTTCGCCGCTCACCGGAGGATCGAGGTCAGAATTAGCGAACGGCGCGCGGCGCCTCGACGAGATTGCGCAGCGACGCCTCGACCTCGGTGGTTCCGCGTGTCTTCAGCCTGCAATCCGGGTCGACACAACCTTTCGGCGGGAACCGAATTCAGTGCCGCGAGGATCGAATCGGTTTTGGAGAGAAGGAGGAACATCACCGGGTTCCCTCTTGCGTCGCCGTCCGTGGTCTTCGGGGCTCCTCGCGACCGCTGGGCGAACCGACTGCACGCATGAGCGCAGGTGCCGCGCCCGCCCCCGTGGAGAGGCGTGCTACCGTCTGTTCCATGCAGCGCACGTATTTCTGGTTTAGCAGGCCGGCCCCGGGTGGGTCAGCCAGCGACGCCATGCGCTGAGACCCCACCCCACGAGCCGGATGCAGACCGGCTCGAAGCGTGCGTGGAGCTCTCCGAGGGCCGGTCTGAGAATCGAAAAGGATTTCTCATGACTACAGCTGTCACCCCTACCGATACGTCGTTGGACGATCAGCGCACCATCAGCATCAGCCCGCTGGTGGCGCCGTCGTTGCTGCGACGTGAGCACGCCGCCGACGACGCGGTGTCGTCGACGGTTCGTCGCGGCCGCGCCGGTGTGGTCGACATCCTGAACGGCGCGGACGACCGTCTCATCGTGGTGGTCGGGCCGTGCTCGGTGCACGACACCGACGCCGCGATGGAGTACGCACGCACACTCGCCGAGAAGGCGTCCGAGCTGGGCGATCGGTTGCACATCGTCATGCGCGTGTACTTCGAGAAGCCGCGTACGACGCTGGGCTGGAAGGGCCTGATCAACGATCCGCACCTCGACGGCTCGTTCGACATCAATTCCGGTCTGCGCGTGGGGCGTCAGCTGCTGGTGGACATTTCCGCTCTCGGACTGCCGGTCGGGTGCGAATTCCTCGACCCGATCACGCCGCAGTACATCGCGGACCTGGTCAGCTACGGCGCCATCGGTGCTCGCACCGCAGCCAGCCAGGTGCATCGCCAGCTGTGCAGCGCTCTGTCGATGCCCGTCGGGATCAAGAATTCGACGGAAGGCGACATCCAGGTCGCGGTCGACGGTACCCGTGCTGCCGCCTCGAGCCATGTGTTCCCCGGTACCGATCTGGACGGCCAGGCCGCGTTGATTCGCACCACCGGCAACCCGGACTGCCACGTCATCCTGCGCGGCGGCACCGACGGACCGAACTACGACGCAGAATCCGTCGCCGACACGGTCGCGCGTCTGCGGAAGTCGTCGCTACCCGAGCGCGTCGTCATCGACGCCAGTCACGGCAACAGCCGCAAGGACCACAACAAGCAGGTCGACGTGGTCACCGACGTTGCCCGACGCCTCGGCGAGGGTGAGCACGGCATCGTCGGTGTCATGCTCGAGAGCTTCCTCGTCGCAGGCCGTCAGGATCTGACGCTCGGACGCAAGGAGGACCTGACCTACGGCCAGTCCATCACCGACGCGTGCCTCGATTGGGACACCACTGCAGCACAACTCGATGTGTTGGCTGCCGCCGTCGAGACTCGCCGCGGTTAGCGGACACCGCGCGGCCGGAACTGCACGCTGATGCGTGGTCCGGTCGCGCGGGTGCTCTTGGGGACGGCGTGCTCCCAGGTGCGCTGACACGAGCCGCCCATGACGATCAGATCGCCATGTCCCAGTGTGAATTTCAGTGATGTGCCGCCTCCACGGGGGCGCAGCATCAGTTGCCTGGTGGCGCCGAGCGAGACGATGGCGACCATCGTGTCCTCGGTGGCGCTGCGGCCGATGTTGTCGCCGTGCCACGCCACACTGTCGGATCCGTCTCTGTAATAACACAATCCGGCCGTCGCGAACGTCTCGCCCAGTTCCCGGCCGTAGTGTGCGTCGAGTGCGTTCTTGGCTTCGTCCAACGCCGGATCCGGCCACGGCTCGGATTCCGAATAGAACCGGACCAGGCGAGGCACGTCGACCACGCGGTCGTACATCCGACGCCGCTCCGACCGCCAGTCCACCGCGTCGACGAGGCGGTCGAACAGATCGATCGAGCCTGCCCATCCCGGCCTCACGTCCACCCATGCGCCGTTCGACAGTGCCCGCCTGCTCACGGTCGATCCGAGAGGACCGAACCGCTCCTCGTCGTCGGTGAACAGCGAGCCCTGAAGTTCCACGCTCATCACGCCAGCGTAGCTGCTTTCGAACGTATGTTCCACTTATATCAAGGGCTGGCTGTTACGAGGTTAGGCGACCCTTCCCAGCGTGCTACTTTAGTGAACCTAAACCAACTCTCGGAGGGTTCTGTCGATGTACATAGGGTCGCCGACGCGTCGTATCACCGCGTTCCTCGTTGCTGCTTCGATGGCAACGGCGCTGGTCGGATGCAGTACCGACTCCGGTGACTCTGCGGCCGACACCGAGACGTCCGCAGCGACCGGGTCGGCCGCGGCGGCGGGTTCGTTTCCTGTCACCATCGACTCCGCTCTCGGAAGCGCCACCATCGACTCGGCCCCGACTCGCGTTGCCACCTGGGGTTGGTCCAACCAGGATGCTCTCCTGGCCTTGGGCGTGGTGCCGGTCGCAATGCCGGCATTCGTCGGTGAAAGCTACGGCGCCGACGCCGAGGGCGTGCTGCCGTGGGATCGAACCGCTCTCGGTGAACTCGGCGCCGCGACTCCCACATTGTTGGCTGGAGACGGCACCGGCCAAGCCCCGATCGAACAGTTCGCCCTGGCCGAACCCGACCTGATCTTCGCGCCCTACTCCGGCATGAGCCAGGCCGAGTTCGACGCGCTGTCCGAGGTCGCGCCCGTCGTCGCGTATCCGGAGCGACAGTGGACCGCGTCGTGGCAAGAGCAGGTGACGATTGCAGGCGAGGCCCTGGGCAAGCAGGACGAAGCGGCCGCGGTCGTCGCGGATACGGAGAAGAACATCGCGGAGGTCGCGGCGAAATACCCCGCGCTGAAGGACAAGTCGATCACGGTCGCCCTGCCGAACGAGCCCGGTGTGTTCTCGGTGAGCAAGGACGACGACGTGCGCGTGGAGTTCCTCGAGCAACTCGGTCTGGTCAACGAGGAGTCGATTCAGCAGTCCGATCCCACCGACGACGCCGAGGCCGTGTACTTCGACCTCAGTTACGAGAAGGCGTCGGCGATCGCATCGGACGTCCTCTTCGTCGTCGCGTACGACAAGCCGTCCCTGGCCGCGTTCCTGGCGGAACCGGTCATCGCCGAGCTTCCCGTCGTCGCCGATGGACGAACCGCTTCGACCGAAAGCTTCTCGGTGGAAAAGAACTTCGCGTTCGGTGGACTCACCGTGCTGACCATTCCCGTCGTCCTGGACGATATTGCGTCTGCGTTGAACGCTGCTGCGGAGAACGTCGACTGACCGACGTATGCGTGTCGGTGCATCGGCCTATCGTGTGCACATGGGATACGAATTTCAGGTCACGGTGGACAGCGGGAAACCTCATGAGCAGGCGAAATGGTGGGCATCCGCGCTCGGGTGGGTCGTCGAACCCACCGATGGTGCGTTCATCGAGGGCCTGATCGCGGCGGGTCACGCCAGGCAGGAGGACACCGTGGTGTTCGAGGGCGACCTGGTCTGGAAGATCGGCGCGGCGATCTTCGATCCGGACACTCCTGGAACCCCGCGTGTTCTCTTCCAACTCGTGCCCGAGCCGAAGACGGTCAAGAACCGTCTTCACTTCGACATCAGGGTCGGCGACGAACGCGAGGCCATCGCCCAGAAGCTGGTCGACGCCGGGGCCTCGGTCTCGCACCGCGGTCAGGTCGGTCCGAGCACGTGGATCACCATGACCGATCCCGAGGGAAACGAGTTCTGCGTGTCCTGACCGGGACGGGGTGTCAGCGGTAGGCACCGGGGGTCTGTCCTGTCCAGCGCTTGAAGGCTCGGCGGAATGCGGACGGTTCGGAAAAGCCCAGTCTGTTGGAGATGTCGTCCACCGAGTCGCCGCGGCTCAGACCGGAGACGGCGGCGTCTCGTAGGACTTCCTCACGAATCTGGTTGACGGACGTGCCTTCTTGCCGCAGGAGTCGACGTAGATGGGCGGTGCTGACGGACAACATGTCCGCGATGTCGTCGGTGCCGGGTGCTTGACCCTGCAGGCCGAGTTCGAGTGCACGTCGGACTTGGGCGGATGCTGTGCTGTCGTAGTCGCGGGCCGTGAACAGGAGGTTGGGGGATTCGCGGAGATACTCGGCGAGAGTGTCCTCCGTTTGCACGATGGGTGCTCGCATCGCGGAGTTGTCGAACTCCAGAGCGGCTACGTCCGCTCCGAAAGTGACTCTCGTACCGAACATTCGGTCGTAGAGCTTCCCCGTGGACGGATCGTCGAGGTCGTAGGGGAGTTCGACGGAATGCAGTTTGACTCGTCCTCCGATGAGCCATGCAGCGAAGCGGTGCACCAGAACCATCCGGAAGTCGGTGAGCAATCTGCCGGCAGCAGCCCTCGCATGCTCGGGTAGGTGGCTGTTGTCGGCGGGCGGGATGGTCAGCCGCGTCGCCCCGTCGTCGCCGGTGATCAGCATCGGGGGCATTCCCGACAGAACACGGGTCGTCTCGGACATGCGGTTGAGTGCGGCGGAAAGGTCGGGACAGTGGATCAGCGTCAGACAGATGACCCGAAAACTTCCGCGCCGCATCGGCGTCGACGCAAGTCCGAACAGTTCGTCACCGGTGACCTGCCATGCCGCCTGGGTGAACAGGGTGACCTGCTCGGCGGTCAGCCGGTTGCTCGGATCGTGCAGCGAAGACCGGTCGATTCCGGCGATGGTCATGGGGTAGGACAGGTCGACGCCACCGCTCTCGGCGAGCACGACAGCCTTGGCGATGAACTCGGCAGGAATCGTACGGGCACTCATGGGATCACAGCGTGAGTAGCCTGGAGGCGGCGTCGGCGAGCACGTCGTCCTTCTTGCAGAAAGCGAACCGTACGAGCGTCGTCCAGTTGCTCGGGCCGGAGGCGGGCGTCGGATCGTCGACGAAGGCGCTGACCGGAACGGCCGCGACTCCGATTCTCTCCGGCAGGGTTCGGCAGAACTGCAGGGCGTCGACTCCGCCCACCGACGAGATGTCCGCGCACACGAAATAGGTTCCGTCGCTTGCCTTCACGTCGAGACCGGCGTCGGCGAGCGCGGAGGACAGTACATCTCGTTTGGCCTGCAGGGACGTACGTAGATTCTCCACCCACGCGTCCTCGTGATTCAACGCATGCGCGACGGCAGGCTGGAACGGAGTTCCGCCGACGAAGGTCATGAACTGTTTGGCCGCGCGTACTGCATCGATGAGCTCACGTGGTCCCAAGGCCCAGCCGGTTTTCCAGCCGGTGGCGTTGAAGGTCTTTGCGGCACTGGACACGGTGACCGTGCGCTGGAACATTCCAGGGAGAGACGCGAGTGATACGTGGGTGGATCTCGCCGATCGACCGGACGAGTCGGGGGAGTCGAAGGTCAGTCGTTCGTAGACCTCGTCGGTCAGGACCAGAAGGTCGTGCTCACAGGCGATGTCGGCGATTCGCGTCAGCTCGGCGTGTGTGAGCACGGTCCCGGTGGGGTTGTGCGGTGTGTTGACCACGAGGAGTTTCGTGTTCGGGCCGATCGCTGCGGCCAGGGCATCGGTGTCGAGCGCGAATCCGTTGCCGTCCGGGACCAGCGAGACGGCCTTGCGTCGTGCCCCGGCCAGTGCGATGGCAGCTGCGTAGGAGTCGTAGTACGGCTCGATGAGCAGAACCTCTTCGCCGGGTTCGACCAGTCCGAGAATGGTGGCTGCGATGCCTTCGGTGGCGCCGACGGTGATCAGCACTTCCGTTGCCGGGTCGTACTCGATGCCCAGACGGCGCTGTCTGTCCGCGACGACGGCGTCGCGCAGAACGGGCAACCCCGGCCCGGGTGAGTATTGGTTGAAGCCGTCGGCGATGGCGCCCCTCGCGGCGTCGAGCATCGACGCGGGTCCGTCGGTGTCGGGGAAACCCTGGCCGAGGTTGACGGCACCGGTGGACACGGCGAGCGCCGTCATTTCGGCGAAGATGGTGGATCCGAACGGGCGTAGGCGCTCGACGGTTCGGCTCTGATACTCCGCGGACATTCCTGCAGCGTAGCTGGTGTCACATTTCGGGCATCGTGGTCGTCCGTCATCGGCGGTGTCGGTCGAGGAGTGTGATTCCTACTGGATCGGTAGGATTCCGGTCATGCGATTCGGACTCTTCATTCCTCAAGGCTGGCGACTCGACCTGGTCGGTATCGATCCTGCGGCGCAGTGGGACGTGATGCGGAACCTCGCATCCGCCGCCGACGCCGGACCGTGGGAATCATTGTGGGTGTACGACCATTTCCATACCGTCCCCGAGCCGACGGACGAGGCGACGCACGAGGCCTGGACTCTGATGTCCGCGTTCGCGGCGACGACGTCGCGAATCCGTCTGGGGCAGATGTGCACGTCGATGGCGTACCGCAATCCCGCGTATCTGGCGAAAGTTGCGGCGACGGTGGATCTGATCTCGGCCGGCCGCGTCGAAATGGGTATCGGTGCCGGCTGGTACGAGCACGAGTGGCGGGCATACGGATACGGCTTCCCTCCCGCCGGGCAGCGTCTTGGCGCACTCGAGGAGGGTGTGCAGATCTTCAAGCAGGCCTGGGAAACCGGTGAGGCGACGCTCGACGGCAAGTACTTCCAGGTCGATGGCGCTCGGGTGTGGCCCAAGCCGGTCCAGGAAGGCGGCATCCCTCTGTGGATCGCCGGCGGCGGCGAGAAGGTCACGCTGAAGATCGCGGCGAAGTACGCCGACTACACCAACTTCGACGGCACCCCGGAGGGATTCACGCGTAAGTCGGAGTTGCTGAAGGGGCACTGCGACGCGGTCGGACGCGATTTCGACTCGATCGTGCGCTCGTCCAACTACAACGTCGCGATCGGGACCACGGAAGCAGAAGTGAAGGACAGGCTGGACCAGCTTCAGGCGCGTCTGACGCAGTACGTGGGGGCCGAGAAGGCGGACGCGGCGCTCGACGCGTTCCGTGGTCTTCCCGGTGTCGGCACGCCGGAGCAGATCGTCGAGAATTTGACGGCGCTGAAGGAGAAGGGGCTCGCGTACGGCATCTTCTATTTCCCGGAAGCCGCCTACGACCGTTCCGGCATCGAACTGTTCGAGCGCGAGGTCATTCCGGCCCTGTCGTGATCGGTGGTGCGCTACCGCAGTTCGTCGGGCAAGTCGTGCGGATCCACCAGGAGTTGCTGGTTGTCGGATTGACGGACCTTGGGGGACAGACCGATGTTGGCGACCAGCAGAGCCCATTCCGCTTCGCTGATCTCCGCGGTAGCGCGCTCGATCACCGATGCGTCCGTGGTGCCCCAGGCGATGGGCATCGGGGCGACCATCTGCCAGGTGTCGCTGATCGCGTTCTTGCTTCGATCCGACAGGACCGAGATCGACGGAACCAGTTCCCCTTCGACCAGTTCGTGGCCGGGCAGCGATCGGATGCTGCGTGTGACGAGGGCGTAGTGCGACGCGTTCGCGTCGGGCTTGGCGATGTCGATCAGCGCCAGCAGGGTGACGCCGCGTGCACGCGTCTCCGCGATGACGGCGGGCACCAGCCCGCCTTCGGCATAGAGGTCCTGGGCGGTGCCGACCTTGCGCGGCGCCCAGACGGTCACCCACAGCGACGTCGCCGCCGTGATCAGGAACACCGCGCCCAGAATGTAGGACCACGGGTGCGCCAACCAGAAGAACCACGCGGCGGCGGCGATCAGCACGACCGCGGTGACGACGGCGGAGACACGGAGCCGCCGGACGTCGCCCATGGTCTCGTTCACCGAGTTGGCGTGGGCAACGTCTACGGGAAAATCGAATCGGCGCACCTGCCCATTATTAGCACGCCGGCAGCTCAGATCGCAGGCCCCAGCATGTCGTCGGCGTCGGTGATGCGATAGGCGTATCCCTGCTCGGCGAGGAATCGTTGCCTGTGCGCAGCATATTCGGCGTCGAGGGTGTCCCGGGACACGACGGAGTAGAAATGCGCCTGTCCGCCATCGTGTTTCGGCCGAAGGAGGCGTCCGAGGCGCTGTGCTTCCTCCTGACGTGATCCGAAGGTTCCTGAAACCTGCACGGCCACAGATGCTTCCGGGAGGTCGATGGAGAAGTTCGCGACCTTGCTGACCACCAGGGTCTGAATCTCGCCCTTGCGGAACGCGTCGAAGAGGATTTCTCGTTCCTTGTTCTTGGTCGACCCCTGGATGACCGGGGCGTTCAGTGCCTCACCCAATTCGTCGAGCTGATCGAGGTACGCCCCGATCACCAACGTCGGCGCGTCCTCGTGCTTCGCCAGAATGGATTTCACCACGGCGATCTTGGTGTGCGCCGTCGAGCACAGTTTGTATCGCTCCTCCGGTTCCGACACCGCGTACGCCATGCGTTCGGCATCGGTCAGCGTGACGCGAACCTCGATGCATTCGGCGGGCGCGATCCAGCCCTGCGCCTCGATGTCCTTCCACGGAGCGTCGTATCGCTTGGGGCCGATGAGCGAGAACACGTCGCCCTCGCGGCCGTCCTCACGGACCAGGGTCGCGGTCAGGCCGAGGCGACGCCGCGACTGCAGATCGGCCGTCATGCGGAACACCGGCGCCGGAAGCAGGTGGACCTCGTCGTAGATGACCAGACCCCAGTCGCGCGAGTCGAACAGCTCGAGGTGCTTGTACTCGCCCTTGGTGCGACGAGTGATGACCTGGTAGGTGGCGATGGTCACAGGGCGAATTTCCTTGCGCTCGCCCGAGTACTCACCGATCTCTTCCTCGGTGAGCGAGGTACGCGCGATCAACTCGCGCTTCCACTGGCGGCCCGCGACGGTGTTGGTGACGAGAATCAGCGTCGTGGCCTTGGCCTTGGCCATCGCGGCGGCACCGACCATTGTCTTGCCGGCGCCACAGGGGAGGACGACGACGCCCGAGCCGCCGGCCCAGAACGAATCCGCGGCCATCTCCTGGTAGTCGCGCAGCGACCAATGGCCGCCCTCCTGATCCAGATCGATCGGGTGCGCTTCGCCGTCGACGTACCCGGCGAGGTCTTCCGCGGGCCAGCCGATCTTCAGCAGCATCTGCTTGAGATGCCCGCGCTCGCTCGGGTGAACGATGACCGTGTCCTCGTCGACCTTGGCGCCGAGCATCGGCGCAATCTTCTTGTGCCGCATGACCTCGGTGAGGACGGCACGGTCCAGGCTGATGAGCGAGAGTCCGTGGACCGGGCTCTTCACCAGCTGAAGGCGTCCGTACCGTGCCATCGTGTCGACGATGTCCACCAGCAACGGTTGAGGCACGGCGTAGCGCGAGTAGTTGACGAGTGCGTCGACGACCTGCTCCGCATCGTGGCCGGCCGCACGCGCGTTCCACAGTGCGAGCGGGGTGATGCGATAGGTGTGCACATGCTCGGGCGCTCGTTCGAGCTCCGCGAACGGAGCGATGGCGCCGCGCGCTTCACCGGCTTGCGGGTGGTCGATTTCCAGCAGCAGAGTCTTGTCGGACTGGACGATCAAAGGCCCATCGGTCACGTGTTCCTCCTACAGAACTCTTCGGCGCAACGCGCCTGATGCGCATCGAAAATGCGCAACTGTTCCATTGTCCACATAACGTGCCGTCCGCGCATGTGAGCGGAACTGCATTGCCGCTCACGTCAGTCGACGAGAGCCACCGAGGTGATGCGATGCAGGGTGAAGCGACGTACTTCACCGGTCGCGGGATCGAATGCCTCGAGCAGACCACCGCCCATCGCGACCGGATCGACGACGCGTCTCGACGCGGTGCCCTGGGCGTCGACGTAGCCGATCGTGACGCTTCGCCGCACCTGCAGTGCGGTCTGGAGCAGGGCGAGCGTCGCGGTTCCGGTTGCGCGGGTGCCGTCGGAACGCACGGTGTGACCGCTCGCCCGGGAGGCGCGTTCGCCCGCTCGCAGTTCGGTGACGAGCCGGGCGAGTTGCTCGTCGGTGGGTACGGCCGGGCTGCGGAACTGGGCTCGGGTTCTGCGGACCGGGACCCGCGCACCGCGGCTGCGGAGGTCGACGATGGCGCCGTTGGAATCCTCGCCTGCGGGTGCAAGCCCCGCCGCGGTGAGGACGTTCATGACTTCGGCCAGGGGCGCTTGCGAGATGGCGACCGTCGGAGCGAGCGCGCGGAGCGCCAGTTGTTCGCTCGCCGGGGAGGCCAGAACCTCGGCGAGCAGAGCCGGATCCTCGCACCGGACGAACGACGAGGCCACACCGGCCCGGAGTCGTCCGTGGCGCCGGGCGACGTCGTCGATCAGGTAGCTCAGTCCCTGCGGAACCGGGGTACGGGAGTGTGTGGTGAACAGACTGTGCAACTCGGCCGCGCTCATGCCCACGTCGAGAGCTCGGCGCAGACTGTCCTCGGTGATCCGGTACATCGTCGCCGCGCCTGCCGACTCGACGTCGGCCACGAGCTCGATCCGGTCGTTCAGATCAGGTTCGAGAGGTCCCGGTGCCACCAGGGTGAGGTCGGCCTGGAGGAGGATGTAGTCGATCGGTTTCGGAAGAACGGACCGCATGGCGGCTTCGGCGTCGCCGCCGTGCAACAACGCTTTGCCCGGTGACGACAGCGCACCGCGGGCGACGATGCCGAGGGTCGTGGCTTCGTCGATCATCTTCTGCGTCGGGCGCATCGCGAACCTGGCCGCTGCCCGTGGACGTCGCCAGCCGAGTCCGCGCGAGACGTCGGCGGGCGTCACCGAGTTTCCGGCGCCCAGATCGGCCAGGTACTCGAGGACCGTACGACGGTCGCGCGGGGCCGCAGGCGAGCGAACTTCCTCGGACAGCGCGGCGACGGGTTTGTCGTTGGAATCGCGCATACCGATGAGCCAGGGGGCACGCTGCAGATCGAGCCACGCCGACGCCAGGGCGTGCCAGCGCGCGGCAGGCGTTGCCGTCGTCCAGGCGTCGACGGCGGAGGTGGGCGCCCAGTAGTCGTCGCCGGAGTCGTTCGACGGAAGGGGATCGGGGGTGCCGCTGGAGATCAAGCCCGCGGCCGCGAGGAGTTCGACGAGCAGTCCCACCTGGTTCTCGTCGAGACCCGTCGCTTTGGTGATGCGTTTGAGTTCTCGGATGCCGAGACCGCCGGCCTTCAGCGCCGGGGCGGGTGCGACCGCCAAGGACTCGATGATCGCCGCGCAGTGCCTGATCAGCTCGAGCGATTCGCCCGCCGCCGCGGCGTCGACGTCGGCTGCCGTGTACTTGGTCGTCGCCGGCTTGGGTGGAGTCAGCGAGGTGGGATCGGAGATCGGCTCGCCCCGCAGCGCCTGACCCACCTGATGCGGAAGCTCGACCGTCTGCTCGTCCAGCCACGTCAGCAGCCCGGCGCGCAGCAGCTTCTGGACCGGACGGTCCGGCGACGTGCCCGGCGCGGCATCGCGGGTCCGACCGACGGGAGAAGACCTCGCGAGAGTGTCGAGCAGGCCACGTTCGCTCGATTCGATACCGGCGAGCGCTTCGGTGACGCGCTCGGGCGTGAGTGAGTCGTCTGCGTCCAGGATGCGGCCGATTCGCCACGGCACGGCGTCCGGTGCCGCGGGAGCCATCCGAAGGGTTCGAGTGCCCCAGACCAGAGCGCGTTCCCGCAGCGCCGTCAGCGCACGATCGACGGCTTTGGCGGTGGCGCGCTTGTCGATCACGTCGTCGAGACGCGCACGAGTCACCGGCAGATCACCCGCACCCTCGATCGAGAGAAGCTCGAGAATCGTCAGCGCGAGGGTGTCGAGTGAGTCGGCACTACGGAGAATCGACGCGCGCTGCTCGGCGCGGCCGGCGAGAACACCGATGGTCGACGGCGGTGGCACCGTCAGGTCCGGACGCAGCGTGAGAAAGCCGACGAGTTCGGAATCGGAGCGGGACTCCAGCCACGTGGCGAGGTCCGGTGGCGCTGCTTTATCGGTCATCACGTATCAGATTAGTGACCTGGGCTGGTGTATGCCGCAGCGCAGGTGTCAAAATGGGCGCATGGTGAACAAGTCGAAGAAGCCCTATGTCGATCCAGGCTGGCCGGACACCGCACGCGGTGACCATGCGGTGACGGAATTGTCGTCCACGCGCTCGGGAGGCTTGTCGCCGTACGGCGAGGAGACCGAGTTCCCGCTGCCCGTGGAGGAACTGCCCTACGCGCACCCTGTGACCGTCGTCAACCGCTGACACAGCCGATACGAACAGACGAGAAAGGCCCTCGAGACCACGGTCTCGGGGGCCTTTCTCGTACCGGCGGTGTGCCTTACTGAGGCAGGAACGCCTTGTTGGCCTGGTAGAACTCGACCAGCTGCGGGTCGAGCTGAATGCCCTGCGTCGCGTCCTTGATGATCGAGGCGATCTGCGGGTCGTTGGTGAAGGTCTGCACGGCGCTCGTGATGCCGTCGATGACCTCGGCAGAGCCGTCGACCGTCGGGATGGACGTCAGGTCGGGGAGCTTGGGTGCTTCGGGAGCGGACTTCGGCGAGGCAGGCACGCTGCGCTCGGACGGTGCGCTGCTGAGGCCGAGGCTCGAGGAGCAAGAGGGCCATGCGCCCCAGCCCTGCGATGCGAGAACCTTCTCGGCGACTGCGATCTGCTCTTCGCGGCTGGCCTGGTTCGCGGTGGCTGCGTACTGCTGGCCGCCGTGCGAGTTCCAGGTGCTCGGGGAGAACTGCAGACCACCCTGGAAACCGTTGCCGGTGTTGATGCCCCAGTTGCCGCCTGCTTCGCACTGAGCGAGACGGTCCCAATCGGAGTCAGGAGCTGCGTTGGCGGTACCGGTGAAGGCGATGCCTGCGGTGCCCATGATGGCGCCGGTGACGGCGACCTTGGCGACGGTGCGGCCGGTGGTGGTCGGCTTGCGATGACGTCCGCTCATACTTTTCTTCGAATCCTCTCCACAGGCGCCTGCGAGGTCAGCTGTCGGGTTCGGGCTGAGAGGTAGCCCGGCCCGGCGTGTCCAGCAGTGAGATCACTGCAGGATCGACGGGCTTCACCCCAAGGAATGTTCCGCGTGAGCGGAGCGTTCCGGTTATCCGAGAGGACGTGTGGGTCCCCCGTCCTCGTCCCCTGGGTGTTCTTGGTGGGGGTCCGTTTCCGCGGGACGAGGTTTGGCGCTGCGGGAACGGATTCGGCCGAAGTTTCTCAGCCGCCACTGACCGTACTGAAGTTCCCGTGGAGTGTCACCATTTGGTAACTGTTGCTTTTTCGAGCCGCTACGCGGCGTGCTCGTGTCCGATTTTCGGTAACGAACGAATCTGCAGCTAGAGGCGTCGGCACCGCGACGACGTCCGTCCGTTGCCCTTCCGTTACCACCCTGTTATGTGATGGAAGTCACACCCATCCGGATTGGGGCGGAAGGGGCAGAAGTGGTCACGCGTCGACGATGTCCTTGCCGAGCGGCATCAGGGAGATCGGAATCATCTTCAGGTTCGCGATCGCAAGCGGGATTCCGATGATGGTGATGGCCATCGCGAAGGCAGTCGCGATGTGCCCGATGGCGAGCCAGACACCGGCGACGATCAACCAGATCACGTTGCCGATCACCGATGCGACCCCCGACGTCGGACGTTCGACGACCGTCTTTCCGAACGGCCACAGTGCGTAGACGCCGATTCGGAAGGACGCGATTCCGAACGGAATCGTGACGATGAGGATGCAGCAGATGATTCCCGCTGCGAAATATCCGAGGGCGAGCCACAGCCCGCCGAAGATCAGCCAGATGATGTTCAGTATCGGACGCATGGTCGGTACTCCCGTCTATCGTGCTCGTCGGCCGGAAAACAGTGCGAACACCAGCGCCAGCACGAAGCCGAGCGGTGCGGCGATCATCGCGGTCAGGTACAGCCACAGCGGCGGCTCGTTTCCGCCCACCGCCGGAACCAGAAAGATCGCCGCGATGGCAATAAATCCGGCAACGAAAAGTACGAGTGCTACGCGCAGCAGAGCCGAGCTGCCTCGGGGTCGTCGATCGGTCACATCTCCAGACGGTAGTCGCTCGCCGGACGTCGGCTCACCCGACGGAGAAACCCAGGTGCTTGCACCGGCCCACTCGCGGTAGACTGTCGTATTCGCGTCTCGCCGATCGTGCGGGGCGCGAAATTTTGTGCCAGCAACAACAATCGAGACAAATGGACGGGTGAGCGCAGTGCCTACCGGCAAGGTGAAGTGGTACGACGTCGACAAGGGATTCGGCTTTCTCTCTCAGGAGGAAGGTGAGGACGTCTACGTTCGCTCGTCTGCGCTCCCTGCAGGTGTCGACGGCCTCAAGGCCGGTCAGCGCGTGGAATTCGGCATGGCCGCAGGCCGCCGCGGACCCCAGGCGCTCAGTCTCAAGGTCCTCGAACCGGCTCCGACCGTGCGTCAGAACACTCAGGGTCGGCGTGAGCATGTCGAGCGCAAGCACACCCCGGACCAGCTGCACGGCATGGTCGAGGACATGATCACGTTGCTCGAGGCCACCATTCAGCCGGAGCTGCGCAAGGGCAAGTACCCGGACCGCAAGACCGCTCAGAAGATCTCCGAGGTCGTCCGCGCCGTCGCGCGTGAGCTCGACAGCTGATCAGTCGGTCTTGGTCGCGATCGACCAGATCGCGTGGCTGATGATCTCCTCCTGCTGAGTGTCGGAGTCGATGACGCCCGACGGCAGTCGGATTTCGACGCCCAGTAGCTCCCTGCCCTCGTCGTCGAGGGGCTGGACCGTCATGCCCAGCTTCTCGTCGGGCAGGTAGAGGGTGTCCGACTCGACGGCGCCGTCGCCGTCCGCGTAGACCGCGGCGAGGATCCAGGGCGCCGACGTGATCTCACCGGGCAACGACAGCTGCAACGGGTGGCCCTCGCTCACCGGAACGGTGGCGCTGGTGCCGTCGGTGTCGCACAGCGGCTCGTTCACGGGGCAGTAGAGGTACGGCTCGACGACGACGGTTCTACCGTCGGCGAATGCGGTGACGGTCGGCCGATGCGACGGTGCATCCTTGACGAGCAACGCGAGAACCGCGACGAACGCAACTGCGACGACTACGAGGCCGACGGTGCCGATGGCCAGTATCTTCTTGGTCTTCGGTGCGAAATTCACTGTGCTCACGTTCTGTTCGTGCTGGTCGCGGCGGACGGATGTCCGACGGCGTCGGGGATTTCCTGGTCGGCGTGATCGGGTCGGTTGCCCCCGAATCCGGGGAGCAGCGACTTCCCACGGTAGGTGAGGAAGGTTTGGACCAGACCGATCGTAAGCACCACCGACACGACGGTGAAACCGAGCCAGAACTCGGTGGGCAGCAGTACGCCCATGGTTCCGCCCATCACCCAGCAGAGCTGGAGCACGGTCTCGGATCGGCCGAATCCGGAGGCAATGGATTTCGGTGGCAGGTCCGACTGCAGTGATGCATCCAGCGAGACCTTGGCCAGTGCGCTCGCCGCGGATGCGATCAGCGCTGCGAGCGCGGCGGTCAGCAGACTGCCGGTGATCGCTGCGACGATCGCGCCGACGGTGACCGCGGTGGTGCACCGGAGGACGACGATGGCGGGCCTGCCCAGCTTGATCCGAGCGCCTGCCGCGTTGCCGGCGAAGTTGCCGATCGCGGCAGCGGCGCCGACGAGCCCCAGCATCGCAGCCTGCTTGATCGGCTCGTGTTCGGTCTGAGCTTTCGCGACGAAGGCCACGTAGAGCGTCAGAAACCCGGTCAGGATTCGGATGGTTCCGTTACCCCAGAGCCCGATGATCACAGCTTTGCCCAGCGGCTGGCGTCGCGCCTTCGCGGGCGTCGCCGACGGTGTTTCCCCGGCTCGGCCGCGACGGATCACTTCCGTCTGGGCGTCGTCGCCGTGGTAGCTCAGGGTTGCGGGGACTTCGCCTTCGGTGACCTCCACCCACGAGGGGATGCGCATGCTCAGGTATGCACCGAACACCGTGACGGCGGCGACGAACCAGAGCGCACCAGGGGAGCCTGCGACGAACGCGATTCCGGCGGCGATTCCACCCGCGACGATGGTGCCGCCGATGAGGCCGAACACCGTGAGCCGTGAGTTGACCCTCACGAGGTCTATCTCGGGTGGAAGTACGCGGGGCGTCACCGCGGATTTGAGTACCGCGAAGGATTTGCTGAGCACCAACATTCCCAGTGCGGCCGGATACAGGACCCAGCTGTCGAAGTTGAACACCAGCACCACCGCCAGCACCGTCCGCAGACCGAACGAGGTGGCGAGCGCGATGCGACGGCCGTGCTGCAACCTGTCCAGCATCGGTCCGATCAGCGGCGCGATGACGGCGAACGGTGCGATCGTGATGACGAGGTAGAGCGCGACCTTCAGCTTGTCCTCGCCGGTTGCGGCAGAGAAGAACAACGTGTTGGCCAGGGCGACGGCGATGGCAGCGTCGGACGCGAAGTTGGCCATGGTCGCGTAGGTCAGTGCCGTCAGGCCGGACTTGTCGGCGCCGTCGGCTTTTGCTGCGCGCTGGAACGTCGCGATGCCCTTGCCCGTCAGTTCTCGGCTGCGCATCGCGGCGACCCGGGTGACCGTCAGCTTCCGGGGAATCGGGGGAGCTTTCGGCCCTTGCGGTTTCCGGTCCTGCGGCCGATCGGCCTGAGGCTGGGGATTCGGTGGGTGCAGAGGAGGCAGCGGGGTACGCCGGCTCGCGGCGCGGGGGGCCGGCCGGTAATTGTCGAACCCTGGGTGGTCCTCACCCGCGGGGGCGTCGGAATCACGGGGATCGGTCACGGATCAATTCTGCACTGAAAGTCGGATGGGCGAGTACACCGACTCACGTGAACTCCACCTCGTACATCGTCGGCCACAATTTTCCGGTCACGAGGAACCGGTCGGTGCCCGGTATCTGTGCGATGCCGTTGAGGACGTCGGCTCCGGCCCGTTCCTCGTCGGTCATGGCGTCCCACAGCGGCCGAGCGTCGATCATCGCCGTGACGGCGCCGGTCTGCGGATCGATCCGCGCGATGTCGAACGTCTTCCACACGTTCGCGTACACGGATCCGTCCTCGGCGCACTCGAGCTCGTTGAGGTTCGACAGTGGGTTCCCGTCCCGGGTGACCGATACCTCGCCGGTGGCGTCGAACGTCGCCGGATCGCGGAACGTCAGCGTCGACGAACCGTCACTCATGATCAGCCGCGACGAACCGTCCGTCGGCGCTTCGCACAGTCCCCACCCTTCACCGTCGTAGTCGACGCGGGCGCGTTCGGCCAGTGTCTGCGGGTCGCGGGCGAACGCGACACCGTCCTGCCAGGTGATCTGCCAGGCCGTGCTGTCGGTAACGGTGATGCCTTCACCGAAGTAGGAGGAGGACAGGTCGACCTGCCGAAGGATGTCGCCTGTGTCGAGGTCGCTCACGCGGACGTAGGACGTTCCGTTGCGGCCCGTGCTCTCGTACAGCACTCCGTCGGAGATCTCGAGCCCCTGGGTGAACGACGTCCGGTCGTGGGGCAATGTGCGAACAACGGTGACGGACAGCGCGTCGGCCGATATCGCCGACGATTCCGGTTCCGTCTCAGTGCATCCGGTCACCAGTCCCGCCGCGGTGAGCAGACCCATCGCGGCAGCCGCTGTGGTCTTCACCCTGGAACGAAACGGCGCAGGCATCGCCCCATCATGGCAGCCCGAACTGGGCGCATCCGAAGTGATGCGGCAAAATGAATGTGTGAGTTTCACATCGTCTCCTGAGCTCGACCAGATTCGTCCCGTTCTCGCCGACGCCGCGGAGTTGGCTCGTGCGGCGCTGATCGATTCGGCCGAAGGCGGCGTCGGAGAATATCTCGGCGTCACCGCCGAGGATCGCTCGGCGGCCACCCACCGCTTCCGTGCCGAATTGCAGGGCTACCGCGGATGGCAGTGGGCGGTGGTCGTCGCCGCGCCCGAGGACGCCGACGTCGCGACCATCAGTGAAATCGTGTTGCTCCCGGGCCCCGATGCTCTCGTTGCGCCCGCGTGGTTGCCGTGGGACGAGCGGATCCGTCCGGGCGACCTCGGACCGGGTGATCTACTCCCGCCCCGGCACCAGGATCCGCGTCTGGTTCCCGGGTACGTGGTGACCGGTGACCCCGCTGTCGACGACGTCGCTCTCGAACTGGGTCTGGGTCGCACCCAGGTTCCGAGCCGGGAGGAGAGGCTCGACGCAGCCGAACGGTGGCACGACGGTGACTTCGGCCCGGGCAGCGAGATGGCGAAGGCCGCTCCGTCGACCTGCGGGCTCTGCGGATTCTTCCTGCCGATCGCGGGGTCGTTGTCGGCTGCCTTCGGAGTGTGCGGCAACGAGTACTCCGCCGACGGGCGAGTGGTGCACGTCGAGTACGGCTGTGGTGCGCACTCCGACACCGAGCTGCCGACCGGCGCCGGGTCCCCGCAGTTCGACCCGTACGACGACGCGGCGCTCGAGGTCGTCGCCACACCACCCGCACCGGAGGCCGCCGAGCCTGAGGCCGCCACGCCTGAGGCCGCCACGACTGAGGTCGCCGCGCCCGAGGCCGAGTCGGAGGCTATCGCCGACGCCGCCGAGCAGGACGATCGATCGACCGATTGAGCGATCCATTCGACACCGAATCGCTGCGTGCGGCGGTTCTGTCCGCGTGGACGTCGTCGCCGACGCGATTGCGGGAGGACTCTGCCACCGAGAGTGATCTGGTGCGCGGTGGTTATCGCGAACGGCTGCTGACCGAGCTGGCGCAGAACGCCGCCGACGCTGCCGCACGCGGCGGGGTGCCCGGTTCGCTCCGCGCGTGGTCGGATGGGGAGTTCCTGCACGTTGCGAACACCGGCGCTCCGCTCGATCGAAGTGGGGTGCACGCTCTGACGGCGTTGCGGGTGTCCGCGAAAACCGAGGGTGTCGGCCGGTTCGGTGTCGGTTTCACCGCGGTACGCGCAGTCAGTGACGAGATCGAATTCCGTTCCGCTGCAGGCGGAGTGGTCTTCAGCGCCGATCGGACGATGCAGGCGCTGGCGGACGCCGGGGTGGTGGCGCCGGCGACCGGTGTTCCGGTTCTGCGACTGGCGTGGCCGAGTTCGGTCCCGCCCGCCGACGGGTTCGACTCCGAAATCGTGTTGCGGGTGCGAGACGCCGACGAGATCCTCGCTTCGATGCGCGAGGACGCGGCGTCGCTGTTGCTGGAACTGGAAGCTCTGACGGTCATCGACATCGCGGGCGACCGGCTCGAACGCGCCGTCACCGACGTCGGCGTCGGGGTGGAAGCCGTCGACGTGGACGGGCGCCGGTGGTGGCAGTATCGCACCGAGCGGGTGCGGTGGCTGATGCCGACCGTCGACGGCCGGCCGGTACCCGATTCCGCGAATGTTCTTCGCGCGCCCACGCGGTCGGACGAGGAGTTGTCGCTACCGGCGATACCGATCGCCGACGTGGCCATGCAACCCGATCGCCGACGGGTACTGCCCGGTGCCGATGTGGCCGGGCTCGCCGCCGGATACGGCCGGATGCTGGCGGCCCTGCCTCCCTCGGTGCGGCCTGTGTTCGTCCCGGTGCCCGGGTTCGCGCGCAGTGCCGTGGACGAGGTCCTGCGGGAGTCGATTCTGCGTGAGGCATCCTCCACTGCATGGCTTCTCGGAGTCGGAGGGGTGGATCTGGTTCCGTCCCGCGCCATGGTTCTGCCCGGGCTGACGGACGAGTTGGCGGAGGTGGTGGCCGAGACGTTCCCGGACCTGGTTGCGCCGTCGATGTCCGGTCCACGACACGCAGCGGCGTTGGCGGCGGTCGACGTTCGTCGCATCGGTTTGGCACGTCTCGCCGAGATGCTCACCGGTGTGGACCGCGAACCGGCATGGTGGGGTCGCTTGTACGACGGGCTCGCGGCTCTCGTCGTCGACGGCGTTGCATCGGAAGAGCTTGCTGCACTTCCTGTTCCACTCGCGGACGGCCGTACGGTGACGGGCCCGCGGACGACGGTGCTCGCCGACGGCGTCAGCGGTGCGATCGGGGTGCACTGGACTCGGTTGGTTCACCCCGATGCCGCTCGTCCACTGTTGACGAGGCTGGGCGCGGCACAGTTGTCCGCCGCGGAGATGCTGTCCGATCCTGCGCTGGAAGCTCTTCTGGACGAACTGGACTGGGACGACGGTGATGCCGTCGACGGGCTGACCGACGCCGTACTCACTCTTGCCGCGAACGCCGACGGTCTGCCCGGGTGGCTCGGATCGATTCCGCTGGCCAGTTCCACCGGCGAACTGCGTGCGGCGGACGAATTGTTGCTGCCCGACGCACCGTTGGCGGCCGTCTTGGCCGAGGACTCGCCGTTCGGCACGGTCGATCCCGCCGTCGTACGTTCACACGGACCGGAGGCGCTACGCGCGGTGGGTGTCGGCTGGGGATTCGGGGTCGTCACCGACGACCTGCCGACCGAGCCGGATCACGATCTCGACGACGAGGCCGAGTGGTGGGCGTCGCTGGCCGATGACCCGGAGACGCTCGTCGCGGTCCGCGACCTGGATCTCGTGGACTCCGATGCCTGGCCGGAAGCGCTGTCACAGCTGTTGGCGGATCCGAGAACGCGTGCCGCGCTGCAGGATCGGGACGGATACACCGCGTGGTGGTTGCGGCGTCACGCCGTCGTCGACGGCACGTCGGTCGGAACCTACCGTGCGCCGTCGGACACGACGTTCGACGGACTGCTCGACGTGTTCGAGCACCCGAGTGCGGACGATCTCGCAGCTGCGCTGGCGCCGACCCACTGCGACAGCGCCTGGTTCACCCGGCTGCTGATCGACCGTCTCGCCGATCCCTCGCGCACACCGACTCCTGCGGTGATCGCGACAACTCATACAGCGATCGCCGACGCAGTGGCGTCGGGGCGCGTCGAGGAGGACGACCTGGACCTGCCACCGCAGGTTCGATCCGTGTCGGGTGCACTCGTCGACCCGATCGATGCGATGGTGCTCGATCGACCGTGGCTCGCAGCCGTCCTCGACGCCGACGTCACCGTGCTGTCGACACTGGAGTCCGCGTCCGTGCTGGCTTCGGTGCTCGATGTGCGCCTCGCCTCGGACGCTGTCCAGGGTGATGTCCGAGGCGTGGGACGGGTGAGTTCCTTCGATCGTGAGCCATCGGCGGTGTTGGCCTGCGCGGCACTGGGACTCGACTTACCCGCGGGGCGGGTCGTCGTGCACCACGAATTGATCGTTCGACTTCGCGGAGCTGTGGCGGGGGACCGAACCCTCGCTTGGTGGGTGGCCGAGGACGGCACCACTCACATCGCCGACAACAGGGAGGCCGAGGGTGGACGCTGACGTCCTTCTGTGGATGGTCGAGCATCGCGTGGCCTGGGTGACGTCACTGTTCTGGGTGATCACGACACTCGGGAACACGGTGTGGATGTTCGTGTGGTCCATCGCGGGATGCTCGGCATTGCTGATGTCCGGCCGGCGGCCCGACGCGATCATGGTCGGCGGTGCCATGCTGACGGGTTGGGGCGCAATGAGTCTGGCCAAGCTGCTGTGGGGGCGTGCCAGGCCACCGGTTCCGGAGCGACTGGTCGAGATCTCGAGCTATTCGTTCCCGTCCGGCCACGCGATGATGTCCGCGATCCTCGCGACGGTGACGATCGCTGTCCTGGTGACGTCACGAACGCCGTGGCTGCACAGGCGCAGTCTGCTGGCGTTGCCCGTCGTCGGCACCCTGGCGATCGGGTTCTCCCGGATCTACCTGGGCGCCCATTGGACGACGGACGTGCTGGCGGGCTGGGTGTTCGGAGCCCTGTGGGGACTGCTGTGGATCGTCGTGGTCCGTGCGATCAGCGACCCGCGTAGTCGGACCGCTGCGCGATGACGAGGAGTTCGTCGCGCATCGAGGGGCTGCTGACTGCGTGTGCGCGTGCGTAGAGGGCGCGAAGCGAGCGGGTGTGGTTACGGCGGGTACGGAACTGCGAAACGAACTTCATGGCCTTGCTTTCGTGGATTACTCGGTTGCTTGAAACTGACATAACCAATACTCCACGTTAAATCTGTGTAACTCAACCGATTCAGAGGTGAGTTTCCGCACGTCGGAGCATGTGTGGCGTGACGACGATTACGTGCGGCGGCACGACGTGACGTGGGTTATGGACGGCGGCCGGTCAGTTCAAGCCGCGCTGCGCGGTCTTTTTGCCGCGCCTCGATGCTGCGCGTTGGACGAGAAACACCACGTAACCGGTTGCTCCGACGCCGATTCCGGCCCAGCAGACGGGCAGCGCCGACGACCACCGTTCGCCGACGAGCAGAACGACCACCGTTGCCGCGATCCACAGAGCGAGACCGGCCGCGAGCACCGGAGCCGGATCGGTCAGCCTGGGGCTGAGCTCGTTCGGTTCCGACTCGGGGTCCACGAAATGTAGGTTACCTCCATGGCCTTCCAGTCCCGGCTCCTGGACAACTACTTCAAGATCACCGAACGTGGATCCACCGTTGGATCCGAAGTGCGCGGCGGCGTCGTCACGTTCGTCGCGATGGCGTACATCGTCGTACTCAACCCGTTGATCCTCGGCAGCTTCTCCGCCGACGACGCCGCGGCCAAGACGGACGTGCTCGGCAACATCTTGCCGGTGTCGCAAGTCGCTGCCGTGACCGCGCTCGTCGCGGGATTCATGTCGATTCTGTTCGGCATCGTCGCCAACTACCCCTTCGGCATCGCAGCCGGACTCGGCATCAACACCCTGCTGGCGGTGACCATTGCGCCTCAGGTCACCTGGCCCGAGGCAATGGGTCTGGTGGTGATCGACGGGATCATCATCGTGCTGTTAGCCGTCACCGGATTCCGTACCGCCGTGTTCAACGCGATCCCGTCCGAGCTGAAAGCTGCGATCGCGGCCGGCATCGGAGCGTTCATCGCGTTCATCGGTCTGGTCGACTCCGGATTCGTCCGGCGAATTCCCGACGCCGCCGGTACGACGGTTCCCGTCGGGCTCGGCATCGACGGCTCCATCGCGTCGTGGCCGACGGCAGTGTTCGTCTTCGGACTTCTCCTCATGGGCATCCTCGTCGCACGCAAGGTGCGCGGTGGACTGCTCATCGGAATCGTCGTCACCACCGTCGTCGCGGCCATCGTCGAGGCCGTCACCGACGTGGGTCCGTCGCAGGGCGTCGACCCCAAGGGGTGGAACCTCAGCGTCCCGATTCTCCCGGATCAGCTCTTCCAGATCCCCGACCTGTCGTTGGTCGGAGATGTGAACCTGTTCGGTGCGTTCACCCGCATCGGTGTACTGGCTGCCAGCCTGCTGGTGTTCACCCTCGTGCTCGCGAACTTCTTCGACGCGATGGGAACGATGACCGGTCTGGGCAAGGAGGGGAATCTCGTCGACGAGAAGGGCACGCTCCCCGGCATCGGCAAGGCACTCGTCATCGAAGGCACCGGAGCCATCGCCGGCGGCGGGGCGTCGGCGTCGTCGAACACGGTGTTCGTCGAGTCCGCGTCGGGAATCGCGGAAGGAGCGCGTACCGGCCTGGCCAACGTCGTCACCGGCGTGCTGTTCCTCGCCGCGATGTTCCTGACGCCGTTGACCGCCATCGTCCCGATCGAAGCCGCGGCCCCCGCCCTGGTCGTGGTCGGTGCGTTGATGATCGGACAGGTCAGGGACATCGATTTCACGAAGTTCGAGATCGCTCTTCCCGCGTTCCTGACCATCCTCGTGATGCCGTTCACCTACTCCATCGCGAACGGTATCGGCGTCGGCTTCATCGCCTGGGTGATACTCGCGGTCGGTCGAGGCAAGGCCAAGTCGGTACATCCCCTGCTCTGGGTCGTCGCTCTACTGTTCGTGGCGTATTTCGTGGTCGGACCCATCACGGACGCGGTTACCTGAGCTCATCCTCGCTGCTAGGCGTAGTCTCCTCGCTGTGACGTCGGGAAATAACGTGAAGGACAACCGTGAACTGGCGAGCGACCTGTCGCTTGCCGTCGTGCGATTGACTCGTCATCTGAGGGGGAGACGAGTCGATTCGCAAGTGTCGTTGACTCAGCTGTCGGCCTTGGCCACGCTGAGCCGTGAGGGGGACATGACACCGGGGGCTCTCGCGGCTCGTGAACGCGTGCAGCCACCGTCGATGACCAGGGTCATCGCGTCACTGGCAGACCTGGGATTGGTGGTGCGCACCGCGCATCCGACCGACGGCCGTCAGGTGATCGTGTCGCTGTCGCCCGCCGGGCACACGCTCATCGCGGACGAGGCGAGTGCGCGGGAGGCGTGGATGACTGCGCAGCTGGCCGGGTTGAACGAGACCCAGCTCGCAACCCTGCGCGATGCCGTCGGGATCATCAGCGCGTTGGTGAGCGAGTCCGAATAGGCAGGGAGCGGAAGTGGAGCCTGCGGAACGACTCGTTAGGCCAGGAGTGGAGCCTGCGGAACCACTCGTTAGGCCAGGAGTGGAGCCTGCGGAACGACTCGTTAGATAGGTTTAATATCTATGGGGTGCCCACAGCCTCGCCGATGTTCGCTGCGCTTCGTACGCGCAATTACCGATTGTGGGCGTCGGGGCAGATCGTGTCGCTCGTCGGGACCTGGATGCAACGTGTTGCTCAGGATTGGTTGGTTCTGACGCTGTCCGGCGGTAACGGGTTTGCCGTCGGCATCGTCATGGCGTTGCAGTTCGGTCCGACGTTGCTGCTGTCGGTGTGGGGCGGTGTGCTGGCGGACCGCTACGACAAGCGCAAGCTTCTGATGATCACGCAGGTCTTCGCTGCGGTGTGTGGTCTGGTGCTCGGACTGTTGGACGTGGGCAACGTAGTCGAGTTGTGGCATGTCTATGTCATCGCCTTCGTGCTGGGGTGCTCGTCCGCCATCGACGCTCCGGTGCGTCAGTCCTTCACCATCGAGATGGTCGGCGAGGAGACTCTGTCCAACGCAATTGCGTTGAATTCCATGACGTTCAACATGGCCAGGATCATCGGGCCCGCGATTTCCGGTGTCCTGATCACGCTCGTGGGAACGGGCTGGGTCTTTCTGATCAACGCAGCGTCGTTCGCCGCCGTCTTCGGTGCGTTGATCGCGATGCGCGCCAAGGACTTGTTCGCCGTGGAACGTGCCCCACGAGCGAAAGGGCAAGTACGAGCCGGTTTTTCCTACGTATGGGGACGGCCCGATCTGCGAGTGTTGCTCGCGACGGTGTTCGTGGTGTCCACGTTCGGCTTGAACTTTCCGCTGAGTCTTGCGGTGTTGGCTCGGAACTCGTTCGGCAGCGGTGCCGATGCATACGGTCTGCTGTCGACGACGCTGGCGGTGGGCACATTGCTGGGAGCGACGTTGGCCGCGCGACGATCGACGACGCCTCGGCTCCGGTTGTTCCTCGGGGCGGTCATCGCGTTCGGTGTGTTCGAACTTCTCGTCGGCCTGATGCCCAACTACCTGCTCGTTGCGCTGCTGCTGATTCCGACGGGTGCACTGAACCTGACGTTCTCGACGTCGGCGATGAACATACTGCAGATGTCCGTGCCGTCTGACATGCGCGGACGAGTCATGGGTATCTACATGCTCTGTTTCCTCGGCGGTACACCGATCGGAAGTCCGGTCCTCGGGTGGTTGGCGGACGTACTGGACCCCCGCGCCCCTCTCGTCGTCGGCGGCGTCGTCTCGCTCCTGACCGGCGTCATCGCGGCCGTGTACCTGCTGAAGCACAACGGTTTACGGATCGGGGTCAGCCGGGCCGCGCCCGGTCGTCGGCTGCCGTCCCTGGAAGTGACGTCAAATCCAGCCGTGGCGTCGCGCAACGGCTGACGCCTCGTGCCGGTTGGCTGCTCCCAGTTTCGCAGCGGCCGAGGACAGGTAATTGCGTGTGGTTCCCTGGGACAGGTGAGCGCGTGAGGCGATTTCGGCGATGGTCGCGCCGTCCGCCGCGAACTCGAGCACGTCCGCTTCACGCGGGGTCAGTGGGGAATCTCCCGCGCCGATTGCTTCCGCGGCGAGCGATGGATCGACGTATCGGCCGCCGCCGTGCACGGTCCGGACAACTTCGGCGAGCGTCGCGGCCGATGTCGTCTTCGGTAGGAACCCGCGAACTCCGGCTTCCAATGCTTTCTTGAGATATCCCGGCCTGCCGTGGCTGGTCACGATGATGGCGGCACAGGTGGGGACGGCGTCGGCAATGAGACCCGCGGCCTCGATACCGTCGATTCCGCCCATCTGCAGGTCGAGAACAGCGATGTCGGGTGAGTGTTGCTGCGCCGCGGTGACGGCTGCTTCCCCGGAATCGGATTGCGCCACGATGTCGATGTCGTCCTCGAGCGACAGCATCGTCGCGAGGGCGGAACGGATCAGGTTCTCGTCGTCGGCCAGGAGTACGCGAATCATGAACCAACCTTAGGAGTGGAGCCTGCGGAATGACCGGGGCGAGCGGGAGTGGAGCCTGCGGAATGACCGGGGCGAGCGGGAGTGGAGCCTGCGGAATGACCGGGTTGTGCA